>JAFXHQ010000110.1 GCA_017536325.1 Bacteroidaceae bacterium | reverse complement strand
GCAAGAACATGATTCTGGTGGGTGCCAAAAGCAGCAGGGTAATTATGGAGCAGCTTAGGATGGGTACTTTCAGAATGTGAATACAATTATGAATATTCAATTATAGGGGGTGACTAAAAAGTAAATTTCTGTGTTACGTTTGCCTTCAAAATCCTCATTTACGCTTAGTAAACTGCGGTTTTGAAGCCTGCACAAGCCTTGAACTTTGCTTTTTATTCACCCCCAACAAAAAGAGGATGAAAGTCACCCTCTTTAATTATTCAGATAATACGGCTAATTCTTTTCATCCTCTACGATGAGAGCCCTTTCTCCGCTGAATATATGCAGGTTCAGCTGTTCCATGATGTGACGTATGGCCAGCTGTGCCCTTACCGAATTGCCGGCGTTGTCTATTGGCGGCGAAAAAGCAGCGATTCCGAAAGCACCGGGAAGTATGCCCAGGATACCGCCGCCTACGCCGGACTTGGCAGGAATGCCGGCACTGTACATCCAGTCTCCTGTACGCTCATAGAAACCTACCGAGGCTATCAATGATGTGGTGCGTTCTGCAATCCTGCGTGAAAACAGTTCTTTTTTGGTTACAGGGTTATATCCTCCGCAAGCGATAGTTGCAGCCATAATGGAGAGCTCTTTCGTTGTTACACCCAGAGAGCATTGTCGCGTGTAGAGATCTAATGACATCTCCGGTTCGTCATATATACGGTCGTAACTTTTCAAGAGCCAGGCTATGGCTCGGTTGCTGTGGTTGCTTACGCTCTCCGACTTGTACAGCTCCTCGATCAGAGGCAACTCTCCGGCACATAGTTCTGCAATATTTTCTCTTATTGCCTCCCACTTCCCGCGGCTGTTGCCAACCGGGCGCACCATACTTGCGGCGGATATAGCCCCTGCGTTGACAAGAGGGGTAGAAGGATGCTCGTTTTCAAGCAGGATGGCAAGTATCGAGTTGAACGGCATTCCTGTGGCATCGGCACCGATCATATCGAGCAAGGTCTCTGTGCCGTACTCCTTGAGTACAAGGATGGCTGTAGCCACTTTTGATATTGACTCTATGCCGAAACGGTAGTTGCTGTCACCTGCTGTAATTATCTCTCCATTGGGCAAGCATACTGCTATCCCGAACAGTTCTCTGTTCACATTGGCCAGATAGGGTATATAGCAGGCGTTCCTGCCTTCCTCGTTTCTCTTGAACTTTATGTATGCCTCGTTTACGGCAACCTTCAGTTCTTCTTTGGTAATCCTTCTATCCCTGTTCATGGCTTATCCTTTTCCTGTGTGGGTGTAAACTGTTCCCTTAACCTTTATGTTACTCTCTATGCTCAGCCTTGAGACTGTCGGGTACTGGAGCTTTTCGAGTTCGCCAACAGCTGCTGCGATGTCACCCAATAGCTGGTCTGCCATGTCGCGGCTGAAGCCTTGGCGTACTACAATACGCATTACTATAGTCTCTTCCAGTTTGGCGGGCAAGGTGTATGCCGGTACCATCCAACCATTCTGTTTGAGCTTGTCCTGTAGGTCGTAAAGTGTCCACTTACACTGCTTTGCATAATCTTTCTTCATCTCCCAGATGAATAGAGGATTAGTGACATCTGTACTATAGTTCTTGAATGGCTTCATCTTGCCGATCTCGCTATGCAGATATTTTGCAATCTCCATGGAATTGTGCTGTATTGCTTTGTAGCCTTCGAATCCTAAGCGTATGAACTGGTAGTATTGTCCGAGAATCTGTGCTGCCGGACGGGAGAAGTTGAGTCCTACCTGAGTGACCTCGGCTCCAAGATAGTTTACGCTGAACGACATGCTGTCGGGCAGGAATTTCTTGTCTTTCCATACAACCCAACCGAGTCCGGGATATACAAGTCCGTACTTATGTCCGCTGGTACTTATGGAAAGAACCCATTTGAGACGGAAGTCCCATTCCAGTTCCGGTTTGAGGAAGGGGAGTATGAAACCGCCCGATGCGGCATCTACATGGATTGGAATATCGTAGCCGGTCTTTTTATTGTATTCTTCCAAAGCATCGTTCAATGCCTTGACGTCGTCGTTCAATCCTGTCCATGTCACACCCATAATAGGTACAACGCAGATGGTATTCTCGTCGCACATGGCAATGGCCTCGTTAGGACATAGAGTGAGTTTGTCGCTGCTCAATGGTACTGTACGCATTTCTATCTGCCATAGTTGTGCAAACTTCTCCCAAACTACCTGGTATGCCGATGATATTACAAAGTTCGGCTTGTCGCATGGCTTGCCGGCTGCAATGCGACGTTTTTTCCATCGTTGCCAGGCTGCCACGCCACCAAGCATGCAGGCTTCGCTTGATCCTATGCCCAGTGCACCGGCTTTCCATTTTGCTTGCTCGGGACTGTTCCATAGGTTGGCGATGATGTTGATGCATTTTGCACACATTACGGCTACACGCGGGTACTCTGTCTCATCGATGTAGTTCATTGCTATGGCATCGTTCATCAGCTTGGTGGCGTACGGGTCCATATAAGTAGTGACGAATGTTGCCAGATTCAGGCGCGGCTGTGTCTGGGCGAATGTTTCGTCCTTTACTATGCGATAGGCAATCTCTGGGGTGGTGGAATGCTGCGGGATTCTCTCTACCGGGGAACTTTTAAGCATTTCTTCGGAACCGAATACCGATGTTGTTACATTGGTCTTGCAATCTTCTTGTTTCATCTTTTTGATTTTTTTAGGTTTATATTAGACGTTGTTTGAATTTATCCGGAATGTGTAAATCCAAACAACTTCTTCTTCCTGATGTTGAAACGGAGAGCATGCATGAAGGGTTCACGGTTTTGTGTTTTTTAGCGGTTGTTTAGAACTATGCAGACGACAGTGAGTGTGGTTGCCATGTTGCAACCTTTTATGGAGTTCGGTTGTTTAGTGCATGGTAATGTACAACATCATAATCAGGTAACATATGAATGGTATAAATACAGGAAAAGGGTATATAACCCGTTGGGCTTTGATGGGAATATGGTCAGTCTCGGCACTTACTTCGTTGCCGGGTCTTGCAATATCACCTATCTCGGAGAAATTGTCAACAATCTTTCCGTCGGCAACCGAACTCGATATACAGTTGCTTTCTACATTGCCGTCGCTATTTATAATCCCTTTTATACTGCTGGCAGGATTTTTGAGCAACAAGGTGGCATATACTAAATTGCTGTATATTGGGTTATCTATATTTCTTTTAAGCGGAGCATTATATTTTGTGTGTGATACCATTGGGCAGATGATTATAGTAAGTGTACTTCTTGGGGTAGGGGCCGGGATAATAATTCCTCTATCTACATCCCTTGTCTCCATGTTCTTCTCTGGTAAACAAAGAACCCGGCAGTTCGGCTATGTCTCGGCAATAACGAATATTGCTCTTGTTGTAGCCACGGCTGTTGCAGGTTGGCTTGCCGATATACAGTGGAGACTTCCCTTCTTGGTATATCTGGTGTCGCTTCTTTCACTCTTGCTTGTCCCAGCAATAAAGCGTGGCGAGAAAACTGTCTCGATGAGCCGGGAGCAGACCGTCGAGTCGGCCTATCCGATAGACTACCGCTCATTGCTTAAGTATATGCTTTATTATCTGCTCATTACATACCTGGTGATGGTGGTGAACATAAACCTCCCTTTCCAACTCGGAAAATTGGGGTATGATAGCGGAATCTCTGGTATGGTGGTCTCCGTCTTCTTTGTAGCCATGATGTTGCCTGGTCTTTTCATTAACCGCATAATTGCAGTCTTAGGGAGAAATATCCTGCTTTGGGCGTTGTTGCTAATATCTCTTGGGCTTGCCGATGTATATTTCAACGATTCGTTGGCTTTCATTATAATCGGAAGTGTCGCAATCGGGTTCGGTTACGGAATGGCCCAGCCTTACATATATGACGTAACTGCATCTCTGGCACCGCCGGCAAAGGTTACCTATGCTCTGGCTCTGCTGATGACGATGAACTATGTTGCCATACTTGTTTCACCCTTCGGGGTAGAGGCTGTAGGTGACATCACCGGGCACAAGGGCTATCTGTTGCCTTTCCTTGTAAACTCCTTTATTGCGTTTGTTGCTTTGTTGTCCCTTTTGCTGCGACGTTGGTTGCGTAAATGAATAGCGGTATGAACGGATATGCGAAAGGTTCTCTGGCCCTCTTTGTGGCGCGAGTCTTCAGTGGGTTGAATGTGAATGCGTTGGGTTATCTTCTTCCGGTGTGGATTGCTCCGTTGAGCTGTGTCTCTTTGCGTCTGGTCTTCGGTGCAGTTGTGTTTTGGATAGTTTCGCTATTTGTGAAGCACGAAGATGTTGTCTGGCGCGACCGGTTCAAGCTTGTGGCACTGGGTACATTCGGTATTTTCGGTTATATGTCGCTCTACGCTGTGAGCATAAGCTTTACAACACCTGTGAACTTTGCCATTTTCAATGCCATGCAACCGCTTTGGGTGGTAATAGTCTCTGCTGTCTTCTATCGGGAAAGTGTAGAGTCGCGTAAACTGCTGGGACTTGCTGTCGGCTTTGTTGGAGCTCTGCTGTGCATACTCTCCGAACCGGCAGGTGGTCTTGCCAATAATGCTTTGCTTGGCAACATGTTAGCAGTGTTTGCTTCAATCATATATGCAATATACCTTGTTCTTTCGGCAAGAATGGTAGGACATCTTAAAAGTACTACAATTCTGCGTTACACATTCAGTTCGGGAGCCTTGTTGTCAATTGTGGTTACAGCTATTGTGGGGTTCGATGCCCATTTGTTCTCGTCGGACTTCAAATTTCTCCCTTGTGCGTTGCTTCTCTTCGTGCTCCTGTTCCCTACGGTGCTTACATATTTTCTTATTCCCATAGGACTGAAATATCTCAAGAGTTCTGTAGTGGCAATATATGGATATGTAACACTTCTGGTTGCCGCCATTGTTTCCTACGTAGTGGGTCTTGACAGGTTTGATCCGGTCATAATACTCTCGCTACTCCTTATTGGCGCAAGCATATATCTTGTCGGCAACGGCGGGAAGGATGCAGCGTCTGGCCGGCAGTAGGTGTGTGTTGATTTATTTATTTTGTTAAAAGCCGTGCCTTAGCGTTGCATAATCGAAAAAATTATTAATTTTGCAAGGATATATAATAATATACAAGTAAAATTAATATTCAAAAGATATGAAACGATTTCTACTGGTTCTGGTGGCGACGTTGGTAATGTTTACAGGCTTTGCAGCTCCAGCCTACCGCAAACCGTTTACTGTAAGGCAGTCCGATGGCACTGTGCTCACTGTCATTCTTTCGGGTGACGAGGCATTGCACTATTATGCAACTGCCGATGGAAAGCCGCTTGTGAAGGAATTTAACGGCGATTTCTCATACGCTACATTCAGCAATGGTACATTTGTCTCTACAAAGCAGCTTGCCCACGATAGCGCAAGGCGCAGTGCTGGTGAACTTGCTTTGCTTTCATCTATCGATTACGAAGCTTTGAGGGCCGATATCTCAAAGGCCGGCAATGCGCGTTCGGCAACCTACAGAGCTGCAGCGCAGAGAGCCGGTTCGCAGATAGTGCCTGAGGGTGATGTGAATATTGCAGTGGTACTTGTGCAGTTCAAGGATGTGAAATTCACATACACCAAAGAGGATATAAATAATGTGCTGAACACCGAAGGGTATAAACTCGAAAATCCCTTTGCCGAGAGCGTGGGCAGTGCACGCGACTATTTCATTGCGCAGTCCGACGGCAAGTTCCGCCCAAATTTTATGGTTACGGATATTGTTACTCTCGACAATGATATGTCATACTATGGCGGCAATGACTCAAATGGTGATGACAAGAAGGCATCTTATGCCATAAAGGAGGGTATCCAGAAGGCTGATGCTACTTTTGATTTCTCAAAGTGCGACAACAACGGTGATGGCGAGGTGGAATTTATCTATTGCATTTATGCAGGCTATTCCGAGTCCTATGGTGCCGATGAGAATACAATATGGCCACATCAGTGGGCACTCTCGGCCGAGGCCGGCAGCATAAATGCAGATGGTGTCAAATGTGATACATATGCATGCAGCGGTGAATTGGTGTATAATGAAAGCTATGAATCGAAGAATGGCAAGGTACTTGCCGGCATAGGTCTTATATGCCACGAATTCTCGCACTGCCTTGGCTTGCACGACATTTATGATACAACATACAAAAGCGGTAACTGGGGTATGGACTATTGGGATGTTATGGACCAGGGCAACTATGCTGCCGAAGGTTATGTCCCTGTAGGCTACAGTGCGTACCAAAGAGATTTCTGCGGATGGAGAGATCTTGTGGTACTTGACAAGAAAGGTGATTATTCAATGAAGCCTCTTACTCGCGGCGGTGTGGGATACAAGGTTGTGAACGATGCCAACCCTAATGAGTATTACATCCTTGAAAACCGCAAGCAGGAGAATTGGGACACATATCTCTTTAACAGCGGTATGCTTGTGATACACGTCGATTACAACAAGTCGGCTTGGGATAACAATACGATCAATACGACAAAAAATCACCCGCGATATACCTTGATTCCTGCCGACAACAGCCTGGATGCTTACGGTGATGTCACAGCTCAACAATTTGCTGCGAGCCTAAAGGGCGATGTGTGGCCGGGTACAAGCGGAAATACAGAACTTACCAATAGTTCAATTCCTGCTGCTAAGGTATATACCGGTGGTTACATGAACAAGCCTATAAGAGGTATCAAATATGAGAATAGTGTAATATCGTTCAACTTTATGGGCGGTGTGTTGACGACTCCTGTTGCTCTGCCTGCTACCGATGTTACCGAGAGTTCTTTCAAGGCAAACTGGGAAGCGGTTGAGGGTGCTGATGAGTATCTTGTACAACTTCATAAGGTTACAGAACTTTCTGATGATACAGGTGAGCAGGAAACATTGCTTTCCGAGGATTTCCTTTCGTTTACGATGACAAATTCCGATGTCTCTTCTACGATAAATAAATACACGGTTACAGACGGTTGGGTTGGCAGCAATATATACAGTGAAGGCGGAGTCCTGCGTGTAGGTGTTGCAAGCAGTACAGGATCTTTAAAGACACCGGTGCTTGATGCCGAAGGTAATGTAAAGGTGTCATTCTCTACCTCGTTGTATAATACAAACGATACAGGTTCCTCATTGACCGTTTCTATTGTCGATGCGAACGGGGCGGTTATTGCAACCCAGGATTACCAACCGAAGTCTTCGCCTGCCAAGTATGAGCTCGAGGCAAAGGTTGACGGCACATTCCGTGTCGAATTCAGCACTGCAAAGAGCAGTGGGAAAAAACGTGCAAAAGTGGATGACATATTGGTTGTAGCATTGAGTAATAACAGCTCACAGTTGATTGAAGAGGTGGCAGTGAAGGGTACTTCACATACCTTCTCCGATCTTGAGCCAGGTTGCAATTATCGTTATCGTGTACAGGCCAAGGATCAATATGGTGCTTCTGAGTTCTCTGGAGTGCAGTATGTTACAATATCCACATCTATCGACGATATACAGCTCAGCGAGGGTTATGTCGAGTTGTACGACCTCTCTGGTGTAAGGCTCTATTCTGGGAATAGCGGCTCTATTCCAGCTCTCTCAAAGGGTATATATGTCGTTAAATCTGGTAACAGTGTCAAGAAGTTTGTCGTAAGATAAATACCATATATCTCATCACGATGCTACAACTCCGCTATGGAGTTGTAGCATCTTTTATTTGCCATTTGTACGTTTCGAGGACAACTCTCTGTGGAATCTTCTTTTCATGTTTCTGAGCAAGAATCGTTTTTTTATCTCCATATCCTCTTCTTATATCAATTTTCTTCCATTATTCGACATTTTTCGTTTATTATCTTTCTTTAGATTCTTCTTGAATATATAGTTTCAGGTTCTTTCCTTTCTGCTGTTAGATATACCTGTTGTATCAGTCGGCAAATAGAGGATATCAGTGGGAGATAAGGCTGGAACTTGTTTATCTAAAGGCCTTTTTTCTGGATTTGCAAAAACCGTGAGTTTGATTTGTGTAATTATTGTAGTGATAACCAATAAGTTATTCCTAAATAGACTCTTTGAGAATCGTTTAAATTCCTGATTCCCGTATTTTGCATCGGAATTTGCGATTTATTCTGCAAATCCATCACAAACATAACTTTTTCATAGTTAAGAGATGTCTTATATATAGCGTTTTACATAAATATTCACGAATTCTCTCGTTTTGTTTGTTTACAAATGTGTTTACAAATGTTTTCTATGTGAAAAATTGCTACTATATCGAGTGCAATTAATGGGGTGGGGGTTCGGTTGTTTACAGATGTTGTTTACCAATGTGGTTCGAAAGTGTCAAATTTCCATATCTGCTCCTGCTGTTGTCAACAGCATGTTATTAACTGTGTTGAAAACCTTATGCACTTATTATACAAAAAATATTTGCAGTGTATAATCTTTTGAAAATCTGCACGATAGATATATTTTAATGTAGTTTTAAATAAAATATTTCAATGCGTTTTATGTGATTATTTTCGGTTCTTGCATATTTTATCTAATTTGTATATTATAACCCCTTATAAACCACCATTTTTGTTTCAAAATATAATGTTGTTTACATCTTTGCTCTTTTATCAGGTTTGTAGAAGCTGTCTGTTTCTGTAAGCCAAAACGTTTGTTCTGGAATTAGGCTTTTGACATTTTGTCCTGTTTTAATTATTGTATAATATTGTAAATAGTGTGGTGCTGAATTATTTTTATCATTGGTTGCTATGTTGGGATTTTATTTGTAAATTTGCATAGTTCTGCCTTTTGAACATTTGTAAACCGATTAAAATGCATAAAATAATGAGCGAAAAAGAGAGAATAGAGTTGTTGATGAGATGTTATGAGCTTACTCCATCGCAGTTCGCCGACAGAGCCGGGATCCAGCGCGCTTCAATATCCCATATTATAAGTGGAAGGAACAAACCTAGCCTTGAGGTTATGCTTAAGATATATGAAGCTTTTCCGGGGCTTGATATGAAATGGCTCATGACGGGTGAGGGTGAGATGCCTTCTGCTGCTCCGCAACAGGCTTCGGTTGCAGAGAGCAATCTGTTTTCTTCAATTTCTCAACCGATACTCCATCAGGTAGCTGCAAATGAGACTATTGATGCCCAGGGCTTCTCAAATAGGCAAGAACCGCCTGTTCCCAGGGTGCAGCAACAGCAGCTCAAACCGGTGGCTGAGAGGCAACAGAAAAGAAACGCATCTTCCCCCCGTTCCTCGCTCCAGCAGCCTGCTGGTGTACGTAAAATAAAGGAGGTGCGTATATTCTACACCGATGGTACATACGAGACTCTTGTGCCGGAAAAATGAATTCAGGCCAATCGGTTTGCTCTCTAACATTTCTTCCATTTGTTTGTGTGTAGAATAAAATTATGCTATCTTCGCAATATATACATTTTTTAATAGCATAATTCTCGATATGAAAAAAGTTCTTGTCGATTTAGTTGTCAAGGAGGTGAAGCAGGTCAATGCCAACTGTGTGCTGTTGGTTATGGCAAGTGATGCAGCCTTGCCCCCTGTCTATCCCGGCCAGTTTGCCGAGTTGAGGATAGACGAAACACCCACAGTAATGCTGCGTCGCCCCATTTCGGTGCACAGTTTCGATGCCGAAGCCAAAGAAATCGGTTTCCTGGTGCAGGTTGTCGGTGACGGCACACGCTGGTTGGGCGCGCTCAAGGCCGGTGATAAGGTTAACACCCTGTTGCCGCTCGGTAACGGTTTTACAAAGCCTGCGACCGCAGGCAAGAGATATCTGCTCATCGGTGGCGGTGTAGGTTCTGCTCCGCTTTACTACCTTGCGCAGGAGCTTGCCAAGGGCGGACACGATTTTACAATACTCATTGGTGCGCGTTCGGCCAAAGATCTCTATCTGCGCGAGGCGTATGAGGCACTCGGTAGGGTTGAATATACCACAGAGGATGGTTCGTTGGGTACACAGGGGTATGTTACAAACCATCCTGTCCTTAACGAGAAATTCGATTGCATATATACCTGTGGTCCCAAGCCGATGATGATGGCCGTAGCGCGATATGCCCGCGAGAACGGCATCGCCTGCGAGGTGTCGCTCGAGAACAGGATGGCTTGCGGCCTTGGTGCCTGCCTCTGCTGTGTCGAAGACACAAAGGAGGGTCACAAGTGTGTTTGTACAGATGGTCCGGTATTTTCAATAGATGAACTGAAATGGTAAAGACAAATGTAAAGATAGGAGGTCTGGAACTGAAGAATCCGGTCCTCACGGCATCGGGAACCTTCGGTTATGGTATCGAATTCGCCGATTTTGTCGATTTGAACAAGTTGGGTGGCTTTATTGTGAAAGGTACAACCCTTAATCACCGCGAAGGAAATGCCTATCCGCGCAGTGCCGAGACTCCTATGGGAATGCTAAATGCCGTAGGCCTGCAGAACAAGGGTGTCGATTATTTTGCCGAGCATATATATCCCGAACTGAAGGATCTGGACACCAATGTGCTTGTAAATGTGTCGGGTGCCTGCATCGAGGATTATGTTGCCTGTGCCGAGAAGGTTGCTGCGCTTGAGAAAATCCCCGGTATCGAGTTGAATATCTCTTGCCCTAATGTAAAGCAGGGCGGTATGGCATTCGGTGTGCAGGCTGCATCGGCTGCCGAGGTTGTAGCGGCTGTGCGCAAGGTCTATCCCAAGACATTGATAGTCAAATTGTCGCCAAACGTGACGGATATCACCGAAATTGCACGTGCAGTGGAGGGTGCCGGTGCCGACAGTGTGTCGCTCATAAACACTCTGCTGGGTATGGCTATAGACTCCGAGAAACGCCGTCCGGTACTCTCTACCATAACAGGCGGTATGAGCGGCCCGGCAGTGAAGCCGATAGCTCTGCGTATGGTGTGGCAGGTTGCCAAGGCTGTAAAGATTCCTGTGGTGGGTATCGGCGGCATCACGACAGGTGCTGATGCCATTGAGTTCCTGCTTGCAGGAGCGAGTGCAATTGAGGTGGGCACAGCCAACTTTATGAATCCTGCAGTAACCGGCGAGATTGTCGATTATATCGAGGATTATCTTGTACGCCACAAGATGAATTCTGTTGATGAACTTATAGGTGCTTTGCAGGTATAGGAATTTTAGTATATCATAAAAAGGTGCTGCTAAGTTTGGCAGCACCTTTTTTATGGTTGTTATACAATTGTTACACAGAGCTTTTATGTTGTTATTTTTGTATATACAAATGTAATTATGTAAATAAAATTCAAATTACTTCAAAAGGTCGGGACGGAGCAGCTGTGTGCGTTCGAGCGACTGTTCAAACTCCCATTGGCGTATCTTTGCCTCATGTCCCGAGAGCAGAACTTCAGGAACTTTCCATCCATTGTACTCGGCAGGGCGCGTGTATACAGGCGGAGCAAGCAAATTGTCCTGGAAAGAGTCGCTCAAGGCCGATGTCTCGTCCGAAATTACGCCCGGAATTAGGCGAATGACTGCATCGCAGATTACCTCTACAGCCAATTCGCCACCTGTCAATACATAGTCTCCAATACTTATTTCTTTGGTTATCAAGTGTTCACGTATTCTGTGGTCAATTCCCTTGTAGTGTCCGCATAAAAATATCAAATTTTGCTTCATTGAGAGTGAATTTGCCATTGGTTGGTCGAAAACTGCACCATCAGGAGTGGTATAAATGACCTCATCGTACTCTCTTTGCGATTTAAGATGCTTTATACAGTTGTCAATCGGTTCAATTTTCATGACAAGCCCGGCACAGCCACCGAATGGATAGTCATCGGTCTTTCTATGTTTATCTGTTGTATAATCCCGTAAATTATGTAAACAAATTTCGGCATATCCATTGCGTTGTGCACGCCCCATAATAGAGGAGTTGAAGAATGCTTCCATCATCTCGGGAAAAGTTGTAATTATGTCAACCCGCATAAATAATATATTTTTGTAAATCGTTTTTTCGCTTTTCTTTTCTCTTTGCGAAGATAGTGAAATTTATCTTATACCCCAAATTAATGGACATGCAAGCCTGTTGCTTTCGCCCGGCACTTTTACGGGCATGCCGAAAATGCGTTTGTCGGAATTCCGGTTGATGAACCATGTTTCGCTACAATCGTGAATTTCCATACACTTGTAAGCCTGTTCACAAATATCGGATTCTCGCATACTCTTTTATTGCTTGCTTAAAGCCGTTTTAAGACGTTTGGCTCTTAAAATGCCTTTAAATGCCTTTCTGGAGCTTAATAATGTTTAATTTTTTTGTCCATTTCATCATTTTTAAGTAATTTAGCAGTGTCTTTATATATTTATAAGGTATAATTGGACTGATTTTAGAATTAAATATTAAACGATTTATTTAGATGATTGAGAACGACAGAATTATTAAAGTGAATGTCGAAGAGGAGATGAGATCGTCCTACATTGACTATTCAATGTCGGTGATTGTAGCCCGTGCTCTTCCCGATGTACGCGATGGCCTTAAACCGGTTCATCGTCGCATACTCTACGGTATGATGGAGCTCGGAAACACTTCGGACAAACCTTACAAGAAATCGGCCCGTACAGTCGGTGATGTACTCGGTAAGTATCACCCTCACGGTGACTCATCGGTTTACGGTGCACTTGTTCGTATGGCTCAGGATTGGGTAATGCGTTATCCGCTCATCGACGGTCAGGGTAACTTCGGTTCTATCGACGGCGACTCACCTGCTGCGATGCGTTATACCGAAGCCCGCCTTCACAAGATAGGTGAAGAGTTGGCACAGGACCTCTACAAGGATACTGTAGATTTCCAGCCCAACTACAACGACGAGTTTGTTGAGCCTACAGTATTGCCTACGAGAATACCTAACCTTCTTGTGAACGGTTCATCGGGTATTGCCGTAGGTATGGCAACCAATATCCCCACACACAATCTCAATGAGGTTATAGATGCCAGCATAGCGTACATAGACAATCCCGATATCGATACGGATGGTCTTATGCAGTATGTAAAGGCTCCCGATTTCCCTACCGGTTGCGACATCTTCGGCTTGAATGGTGTACGCGATGCCTATGAGACCGGCCGTGGCCGTGTCATCATGCGCGCTGTAGCCGAAATCGAGTCGGGTACACACGACAAGATTGTCGTAACGGCAATTCCTTACAATGTGAACAAGGAAGAGCTCATAAAGGATATAGCCTCAATGGTCAATGAGAAGAAGATCGACGGTATCTCAAATATCAACGACGAGTCCGACCAGTCCGGTATGCGTATCGTAATCGATGTCAAGCGCGATGCAAATGCAAACGTCATCCTTAATAAACTCTACAAGATGAGTTCGTTGCAGACATCTTTTAGCGTGAACTGCATTGCCCTCGTAGGCGGCCGTCCAAAGCTCCTTTCATTGAAGGAGTGTATCGGTTGTTTCGTCGATCATCGTCACGAGGTTGTCATTCGCCGTACAAAGTACGAACTCCGCAAGGCCGAAGAGCGCGCCCACATTGTAGAGGGTCTTATCATTGCTTCGGATAATATCGACGAGGTTGTGCGCCTTATCAAGGCTGCAAAGTCTCCTGCCGATGCACGTACTGCACTTATGGAGCGTTTCAGCTTGAGTGAGGTACAGGCTGCAGCTATCGTGGAGATGCGTCTTGCACAGCTCACAGGCATACAGCAGGACAAACTGCATGCCGAGTATGAGGAACTCATGCGCAAGATCGAGTACTACAATGCAATCCTCACCGATGAGGAACTCTGCAAGCAGGTAATTAAGGATGAACTTGAAGAGGTTAAGGATAAGTATGGAGATGAGCGTCGTTGCAAGATTGACTACAGCGCATCGAGTGACTTCAATCCCGAGGACTTCTATGCCGACGACGAGATGGTCATCACAATCTCTCATATGGGCTACATCAAGCGTACTCCGCTTACCGAGTACCGTAGCCAGAACCGTGGCGGTGTAGGCTCAAAGGGCAGCGATACACGCGACAGCGACTTCATCGAGTACATCTACACAGCCACCATGCACAATACCATGCTCTTCTTTACACAGCGAGGAAAGTGCTATTGGCTAAAGGTATATGAGATTCCCGAGGGCAACAAGAACTCTAAGGGCCGTGCAATACAGAATATGCTCAACATCGATGCCGATGATGCGGTGAACGCATTCGTACGCGTGAAGACACTTGCCGACAAGAACTTCATCGAGAGCCACAACATAGTATTCTGTACAAAGAACGGTATAATAAAGAAGACAAGCCTCGAGCAGTACTCACGTCCACGTACCAACGGTATCATCGCCATCACCATCCGTGAGGATGACCGTGTGATATCTGTTGCTCTCACCGACGGCGAGAGCGATATCATCCTGGCCAATCGCGGTGGTAAGGCCGTACGCTTCAACGAGAAAACTGTACGTGCGATGGGCCGTACAGCTACCGGTGTAAAGGGTATGGATATAGCCGAAGACGATGAGGTTGTAGGTATGGTTGTGTTGCCAAAGAACGACGAGGCCGAGCACAGCCTGCTTGTACTTTCTGAGCAGGGTTACGGCAAACGTTCAGCAACAGATGACTATCCTACTGTAAGCCGTGGCTGTAAAGGTGTGATGACTCTCAAGGTGACAGAGAAAACCGGTAACTTGGTTGCCATAATGGATGTCAACAACGATAATGACCTTATGATAATCAACAAGTCGGGTATCACCATCCGTACATCGGTTGACCAGATTCCTGTTCAGGGCCGTGCAACACAGGGTGTGCGCATCATCAACCTGGGCAAGAAGAACGATTGCATCGGTTCCGTATGCAAGGTGACACGCGAGGAAGAAGAGGTTATTCCCGAGGGGGGCGATGTACAGGTAACCGACGTTCTGCATAATGTTAATGAGAACACAAATCAAGAATAATTCCTAACAACTTTAAACGAGATCAATATGAAAAAATTAGTATTATCTTTAGCATTGGTTCTTGCCGCTACATTCTCGTTCGGCCAGGAACTTTCGAAAGAAGAATTGAAGCAGCAGAAGAGACAGATAAAGGCTCTTATGAAGATTGCAGAAGATGCCGAAGTCAACCTTCTTACCAATCCTACAGCAGCATCGGATGCGATGAATGCAGTTACATCAAACCCGCTTGTAAATCAGGACCCGTATGTATGGTTCGTCAGCGCGAGTGCAAGGAAGGGTGTTATGGACGAAGAGAACCGCAAGCGTGCCGAGGGTGCAGCCAGTGACGAACTTAAGCTCTACACTTATGCATACCATCTTGGTCACGACCTTGCAAACTGCGAGAAGTACGACAATATGCCCGACAGTAAAGGCAAGGTTAAGCCAAAGCACAGCGAGTTCATACTTATGTCATACGCGCAGCAGTTCGGTCAGTTCTACAATGCCGGTGCATACTTTTATGGTAACGAGGATTACGAGAAGGCATATGACCTCTTCGGTATGTTCATCACAGCCGCCGACAAACTCTACAAGGCCGGCATGATGGAACAGGATACTGTAAACGTACCGGTTGCAGCATACAACATGAGTCTTTGCGGTATGCAGCTTAAGGATTATGACAAGGTGCTTTCACACGTTGATGTAGCTCTCACAAGTGCACAGATTGCTCCTACAGCATTCCGTTACAAGACTGTTGCTCACCTCGAGAAAGGCGACTCTGCAAAATGGCTCGACCTCTGCCTTGAGGGTGTGAAGAAGTATCCTTCAGATGCATATTTCTATCAGACACTCATACAGTACTACGACGAGAGAAACGAGAGCGACAAGCTCAACAGCCTTGCAGACGATCTTATTGCTTCTGATCCTGCAAACCCATTGTTCGTTTATCTTAAGGGTTATATTGCTCAGAGCGACTATGAGCGTAACGACACCAAGGAGAAACTTGATGTTGCTATCGAATGGTACAAGAAAACTCTCGATGTAGATGCCAACTATGAGACAGCTCTTGCTAATCTTGGCCGTTGCTATCTGCAGAAGGCACAGATCTATAACAACGAGAATTCTTCTGTAAACATCAACGACAGAGCAAAGATTGCCAAGGACAAGGAGACTCTCAAAGGGTTCTACAGCGAGGCACTTCCTTTGTATGAGAAGCTCCGTACAATCGCTCCCGACCGCACCGATTATTGGTTGAATGGTCTTATGAACTGCTACTACGGTCTTAACATGTCCAAGGAGCTTAAGGAACTCGAAAAATTCCAGGAGCAAATGGAATATTGATTTCTCACAATCCTGTATAACACAATAGGCTGCTGAAATTTCAGCAGCCTATTGTGTGTATGATGAATATCTTACGTCTTTACAACAAATACCGCACCTAAGGGGAGAGGTGCGGTATTATTGTCCGGGCAAACGCCTTTGCCCGTTCGGGCACTGACCTTCACAGGCAAGTACTTCCGGAAAAATCTATTACTATGAAAAACACATTCTTATAACCATCAGGCAGGGGTGAATGTTTGTTTTCCGATAGTTAAAAAGTGTTATCTTCCACAGATTTTCCGATAATCACAATACTCGCATCTCTTATGGTCTTCGGCAGGTACAAAAGGCCTGTTCACATCGAATATCTCTTCCAGAACATCATTAAGTCGGGCGAGATATTCCTGTTTCAATATTCCAATGTCGTTCACGGGTGTCCCATTGAGCTTTACAACCTGCCCATTCCTGTCGTTCTCATCCTTCTTGTTGCTTTTGCGCATGTATAGCAAGGTGGGTGATACCTTGCAGACATTGGCAACCTTTACATCCTCGATCCATTGCAGTTCCTTCTCTTTGGATACATCTGTTCTGTTCTTCAGTATTTCGTCGAGCGCAATGGAGTACAGGAACGACTGAAGACGGTTTCCTGCCGATTTTGTCTTATTGCCGAATATATCGTCGAGCGATACCTTAACCTTCTTGTCGGCACTGCCGGTCTTGTAATCAACAATGTTCACGGTATCCCCCTTGATATCTATACGGTCAATCTTTCCACCAATGTTCAACTGTATATCATAGTCCGGCAACTTCAGCACATAAGGGAATCTGATCTTCTTCTCGCTGCCCACATATCTGAAGTCGCAATAACCTGCATCCATTTTCACAAGTCGCAACAGGAAGTTATGCAGCACTCCACGGTTTATGTATTGCTCTCCGTCGTATTCAACCTTGCCGCCTTTGAAAAACTCCTTCTTGAATGCTTGGTTTATGAACTCATACAGCAGAGCATCGTTATCTATGTAATGCTCAAGCATATTGGCTGTTACAATGCCGGTTGCCGACTTCTCCCTAATTCTCTCGTACAGCATTTCGGCAGCCGAGTGGAAAATTGTACCGAAGTCTGTAGCCTTCAGCTCTGTGTCAATCTCTTCAATCGGCTTCAGCCCCAGAATATAGTAATAGAAGAAACTGAGCCCGCAGTTTATGTACTTGTTTACCGCCGAAGGGGAAAACTCCATAGCCTTGTCGCAGAATCCGTAGTCGAATCTCTCTCTTAGCCGTTTTATCATCTCGGCGGTTTTCTCAACGGCAACCGGTTCCATAGTGCTGCTCTTTTGCCTTGCACTCAGGCTTATCTTTTTGATGGAATAGAGGTCGCTGCCAAGCAACTGCAATATATACCGCGAACATTCCCCTCTGTTCTTCCCCTCTTTCGCCGTGTTATATACCAATGTGACATTCTCGGCACGTTGCAGCAAGCGGTAAAGATAGTAGGCATATATGGAATCGCGGTGTTCACTCAGTGTGAGTCCGAATGCACGTCGCAGGTTATATGGAATGTACGAGTTCTCGCCGCTGTTCTTCGGCAAGTTGCCTTCGTTCACTCCAAGCACTATCACATTCCTGAAATCAAGGTTGCGTGTCTCCAGCAATCCCATTATCTGCAATCCCGCTACAGGCTCTCCATGGAAAGGCATTCTCATTGCCGACAGCACCTTGAGCAACAACCTTCCTGCCGTAGCCTGCTGCACCTCAAGTTCGCCGGCAGCATGAATGGTCCTGAACCGTTTAATTTGTGTATATACCTTGAGTATTGCCTCGCTGAACAGCAGCTCATACATCTCGCTCTTCTCCTTTGCAGCGCGTGAACGCTCCTCGGCAACTGCATACACAATCCCGGCAATGTTTTCAAGCCATTTCCCGTTATCCTCCATACGTGAGAATATAAGTTTCAGGAATTCATCCTTGTGCAGCTCGTTGTCGGTAGGGTAGAATACATTGTTTTTCACCAGTGTATTGTAGCATTCAGTGGCATATTGGCTGCATTGTATAACGTAGGGGTGTTTGAGCAGGTTGCAAACATATCTTATACCGAATGCCTTGTGTTTCTCGCTCCAACCTCGGGTCTGCAGTTCCACAAGATGTTTCATCAGTGAGTATATGGGTGTGTGCGATATCGGGAATCCCATAGTCATATTCAACGATTTCAGTTCATGTCCATTGGCATTAGCCGGTATTGTGTGCAACACAGGCTCCAGCATAGTCTCGTCACACAGTACAATGGCAGTCTCCACATTGTTCTCTGTCAGGTTCGAATCGAGCCATGTCGATACATATCTGGTTTCAATGCTGTCTGTCCCTGCCGAAACAATAGTGACGCTCTTCTCTCTCTCCAGGTTCCTGAACTCGTTCTTATCCAGCGCATTGGGGAAAAGTTTCAGGTTCTTGCGCATAAAGTGTCCAGCTTCGTGGAAGGCTGCATCGGTATAGTACCTGTCATAGTCCCAGTAGAAGAGAGCCTTTCCGCACTTCTCAATCCTCTTGAACAGTTCCGTCTCGGCACCGTTGAGCGCATTGAATCCCACGAATACATACTTGTCGTGCTTTAGCACAAGTTCTCCATTCTCTATAACATCGCGGTAGAGCATTCCCTCATATGCAATATCATCCTCTCTCAGTCTCTCCTTGAAGTTGCAGTAGATATTATATAGCCTCTCCCATATATCCTGGAAGTTGCTTTTCACCTTGCTCTCCTTGTCGCAGTTGAAATTCTCGAAAAACCGGGCAACAGCCTTTGTCTGCTCCTCGTCGAGTGTCTCCTTTCCGCTGCCCAGCGCACGCAAGTCCTTTATATCGGTGAAAAGCATCTTTGCATCGGCAAGATTCTTGTCAATGTCATCAAAATCCCTCAGCAACATCTCTCCCCAATACCAGAATGCATCTATCGGTTCTATACCTTTCTCCACGGCTTTTCCGCCGCTTGCATGGGACAGTGAGGCCACATACTCTCTGTATAGTTTTCCGACTAACAGGATTGTGTCGCCGGTTACCATCCTGCTGTTCTGTTGGAACAACTCGCTTATAGTCATATATTGCGGACTCCATATTGGGGCCTTGCCACTGCAATCGAGCAGGTATTCGTTGAAGAAGAGACCAGCACGTTTGTTGGGGAATACAACAGCGATGTTCTCGAATCGTCCGTTGAATCTCCTGTAGAGGTCCTCGGCTACCAGCTTCAGAAACGGTTTCATAATACTACCGGTTTAATTTCGTTTTTATATACATACCAGAGGTAACCCTTTACATTCCGGTATCCCATCTCACTCAATAATTTCATGTATCTTCCCACTTGCTTTTCGTGCTTTTCATAGGCGCGTCCGAACTTGTAGTCAACGACGACAGCCTCATCATCCTTTATCATCACACGGTCGGGGCGGCGCGCCTTATCCATGCTACGGCTCAGGATGGTACACTCATTGTATAGCCTGTATGTACCGTTGAACCACTCCTTTGCCTTGGGGTTGGACAGGGCCCTTTCTACCAGTGACTTTATCCTGTTGAAATGTGTTGCATCATCAATGAGCCCCTGCATGGTAAGCATCTCCAGAGCCCTGTCAATATCTTCATTCCTTTCAATGCACGACATTACCATATGCATCAGTTCACCCTCGGCAATATTCTTCATCTGCGCCTTCTCCTCGTCGGTTGCGAGGAAGCGTGCAAGTTCCCTCGACTGTCGTACATCGAGCCTGTTGTTGTAGAACGTGAACGAAGGCGACAAGTCGCACGACCTGCTCTCGAACGGGTTATTCTTCTCCTTCTCTTTTTCTTTTTCCTTGTCATCCGTCCGGCTGCCGACAATCTCGCCATACCTGAGCACATCGACACCTTCCTCATTGCATCTCTCCATCCCATTCATTTCGGGTATTCCGCGTACAGCCGCATTCAATAACTGCCATATATAATGCGATTCCGATTCGTGGTCTTCGGTGAATATTATCAGGTTGCTCACGGCACGTGTCATGGCAACATACAACAGGTTCAGGTTATCAACAATCTGGTACATGAACTCCTTGTGGTACTCCTCGCTGAAAATGGTCTCCTTCATAACCTTGTTTATCCCTATCGGTATAAGGCTCAGAGTATTGTATGGCGACATATTCTCATCAGTCTCGCACCACAAAAGGCTACGTGTGTCACCTGTCAGTTTCCATTTGCACAGCGGCATAATCACGGTGTGGAATTCAAGTCCCTTCGACTTGTGTATTGTCATAGCCTGTATGCTGTCGGCATTCTCGGCCGGAACATACTTGTTGCACAATTTCTCGTCCCAGGCATCAAGGAGCCCTTGCAGGTCGGCGCACTTGCTGTTCACATATTGCGATACCTGGTCCAGGAATGCATAAATATATGCCTCCTCGCCTCTTGTATTCTCAATGCCCAGTATAGCCATAAGTTGCTCCACAAGTTCATAGACCGGCAGCCCTTTGAGACGTTGCAGCTCAGTGCGGAATTCTACAGGTAACAACTCCACAAGGTCGCCTTGCGACACATATCTGTCGAGCGGCTTGTTGTTCTTGAGTATGACTTTGTTATAAAGGTTCAGCAGGTTAGCCACATTTACCTTGTCCTCGGGTGTGGCAATGTAACGCAATGCAGCCACAGCAAGCGATACGGTGAGCGACGAAGATAGCTTGTATGCCTCGTCACTTATAATCTTGAGGGTAGGGAATTCCTTTTTGAATGCTTCCAGTATCAGCTCAATATCCTTGTTCTCGCGCAGCAGTATGGTTATATCCTTTGGAGCCACCCCTTTCTCCTCCAGGAGAATATGCAGGGTTTTCATCAGTTGCGCAATGAGCCTTTCGTTGAACACAGCATCCGTTACTCCTGTCTCCTTTTCCATAATCCTCACCTCCACATATCCCTGCTCCTCCTTTTCGGGTTTCCCCTTTTTGGGCTGCGGGTAAGCCTGCTCAACATCGCTGTAAGCATTCAGTATATCCTTCAGTTTCTTGTCGCCCAGGTCGTCGTGGTATCTGGTATCTATAGCCTTTACAGCACTTCGGAAAAATGCGTTGTTGAATGAAATTATACGCCTGTCGCTACGGTAGTTCACCGACTGGTATTCCGTGCTCCCGATCGTGGTTTTCTGCGACACGAATTCAATAACCTCGCATCCACGTTCAATGTTCTCCTCGATGTTGTTCATTATTTTCCAGTCACCGTTGCGCCAACGGTATATCGACTGCTTTACGTCACCTACAATAAGGTTCATGTTCCCTCTTGCCAAAATCTCCTCTAACAATACACGGAAACAATTCCATTGCAATTTCGATGTATCCTGGAATTCATCGATGAATATATGCTCAATCTCTGTTCCAATCTTCTCGAAGATGAATGTTGTGTTCTTGTCAATCATTGAACTGAGCAAGTGTGTCGTGTCCGCCAGCAGGAAACGGTTCTCCCTTGTGTTCTCGGCCTTCAGTGTCTTAGCGATGTTGTTCAACATACCAAGCTGGTGGTAGTGCGATGTAGCCAGCTTGCATGTCTCATTATCATTATACAGCACCATATAGCTCTTCAACAGGCCTGCAATATCGTCGCAGCAGTTGCATACACCCGAAATCGTTTGCGGATTATTCATCTGCTCTGTTACGGTCTTCTTCATCTCGGGCATATCACCGTTCCTCATCTTTGTAAAGAAACCATATGCGCCACGGCTCTTCCCGTTGAAGTCGTCAATGCTGTATGCTGCCGTCATGCTGAAGAAATTCTCGGCAATCCGCTTCACATCATTAGCTATATCCTCCTTGCGTCTCCTTATCTTGTCATAGAAATCAAGCAGCAGCTGTCCGTTACTCTCTTCAATCTCATCACGTAATTTCTCTCCACGTTCCTGATACTCCTCGGTAAGTATATTCTCCGAGAAACTCTTTATCTCCTTCTTCACATGCCAGTCACTGCCATTGTCGAGCTGGTCCTCGATATACCTTATCACCTGCTGTATGTTGGCAGTATCGGGCTCCAGATTCTTTATGTACGAATCCACAGCCTCGTTAAGCAACTCCTTGCCGTCGAGCGAAATCTCCATGTCGCCACTCAGTTCCAACTCCTTGGCAAATCCCCTGAGTACAGTCTGGAAGAACGCATCGATAGTCTGTATGCGGAAGTGTCCGTAGTCATGCAACATCAGCCTGAAAGCCTTTCCGGCATTCTCCTTTATCTTCTCCGTTCCCATGTGGGGCAGTGCGGCACACAGCTTCTCCATGTAATCGTCAGCATCCCTAGTGCCGTTCGCAACACCGTACAGCTTGCTCAGGATACGTTCCTTCATCTCCCCTGTAGCCTTGTTGGTAAATGTCACGGCAAGGATTGTACGGTACGAGTACGGGTTCTCAATCACCAGCTTCATATATTCAAGTGCCAGAGTGAATGTCTTTCCCGAACCGGCCGATGCCCTGTATATCTTCAATTTTCTTTCCATATATTATAATGTAAGAAACCCTTTCTTATTCTATTTAGGATAAATTGCAAATCTCCATTTCTCTCTCTTGTCGGGTGTACTGTCGGCCGACAACACAAAAGCAAGACAAATTAATGCTAATATACAACATTTAATCCGAATAGATTCCCGGTATGGCAATAATTTGTTTTGCGGAATGTTTTTCTCTTTTTTTTGTCTGCTTGTTATTTTTGGAGTACCTTTGCAACAGGGAACTCCAAGAGCCGTTCGGAATAATGCAACCGGCTCCATCCCGATAATTATTTGCACAAACATTAAAAAATAACAGATATGTCAAAGTATTTAGTTGAGGATACACGTAAGGTAACCACTCATCGTTTCATTGAAATGAAACGTAAAGGTGAGAAGATTGCAATGCTCACCGCATATGATTTCACAACAGCATCCATACTCGATGCAGCAGGTATCGATGCCCTGCTTGTAGGCGACTCCGCATCTAACGTCATGGCCGGCAACGTCACCACATTGCCTATCACTCTCGACCAGATGATATATCATGCCAAGGGTGTTGTGCGCGGAGTCAAACGCGCATTGGTTGTAGTTGACATGCCATTCGGTACCTATCAGGTCAATGCCGATGAAGCAGTCAAGAATGCCATACGCATAATGAAAGAGACACATGCCGATGCGCTCAAGCTCGAAGGCGGCGAAGAAATCCTTCCCTCCGTACGCAAGATACTCGATGCCGGAATACCTATCATGGGACACCTGGGACTCACTCCGCAAAGCATAAACAAGTTCGGCACATATGCAGTACGTGCCAAGGACGAAGCCGAGGCAGCAAAGCTCCTTGCCGATGCCAAACTGCTCGAAGAAGCCGGCTGTTTTGCCCTTGTGCTTGAGAAGATACCGGCAGCCCTTGCCGAGAAGGTTGCAAGCTCAATCTCAATTCCGGTAATAGGTATCGGTGCCGGTGTAAAAGTTGACGGTCAGGTACTTGTGTATGCCGACATGTTAGGAATGACAGCCGACTTCTCTCCCAAGTTCCTGCGTCGTTATGCCGACCTCAACACAATCATCACCGATGCAGTAGGCAGCTATGTAAGTGATGTCAAAGCCTGTGATTTCCCCAACGAGAAAGAACAGTACTGATAGCCATAGATATTTCAGCTTTATCTATTAACCGCAATTGGCAGGCCAAGCCTGCCAATTGCGGTTAATGTGACTATATGCCGGATTGCCATTTCCTATTGTTCCTTTATACCGGCAACATCACTTGCCGAGAAGCAAAAGTAAAATCCCGCCAACCTTTCGGGTGACGGGATTATCCTGAGCATTACTGCAAACCCCTATGGGGTAAAGGTCCTTAAGCCTCAGCGGGAGCCTCAGTTGCCTCCTCTGCAGGAGCAGCCTCTTCGGCAGCTGCAGCAGCCTCAGCCTCAGCCTTTGCAAGAGCCTCGGCAGCCTTCTTCTCTGCTACCTTCTTTGCAATAGCTGCATTTACCTCTTTCTCTGCCTCCAAACGTGCCTTCTTAGCGTCACGCTTAGCCTGCTCTTCAGTGCTCTTGATACCGTTGAGAGCATTAACCTTAGCTGTTTTCCAAGCATCGAACTTAGCCTGAGCAGCAGCCTCGTCGAATGCGCCCTTCTTGACACCGCCCTGAAGATGCTTCATCAAATAAACGCCCTCGCGTGAAAGGATGTTACGTACAGTGTCGGTAGGAGTTGCACCGTTGTTTACCCACCACAAAGCGCGCTCGAAGTTG
>JAFXHQ010000109.1 GCA_017536325.1 Bacteroidaceae bacterium | reverse complement strand
TATACAAAGCGGCAGAACTTGTTTGCCCTGAAGACACCAAGGAGTTCTTTGTAGTCGCTCCAGAAGTAAGGTTCTCTGTAATCGGGATAATCGGTCTCCTTCAGTATCGGAAGATCGACATCTATAGGCTCTGTAGGCTCACTTGCAAGCAGTGAGTTGACCGCACTTACATTGAGGGCAAGAATAGAGTCGAAGATGTGCATGCCCGAGTTTTTGTCAAAAAGATTCTCATAGAAACTGTTGTTGCCGGTATGGTTTGCCAAGAATATATGCTTCTCCCTGTTCCAGCCTCCAAGATATGTATCTACATGGCTGTACCAGACCGACGGCTTCTGGTATGACTCGGTTACATACAGGTTTATCTCATTCTTTCCGCTTATACCCGTACCTATGTCGCCACTACCATCGAGGTATATGCAGGCCGCATACATTGAGTCCTCAACCTCGGGACGTACGACCTTGACCTCAACATCCTTCTCATACTCGTTGCCGGAAAAGACAACATCATCGATGGCCACATCGGCCAGTCCGTAGCCTTCCACCTCCTTTACCTTCACCGACAGAGTACGTTCCTCATTACTAAGATAACCAAGCAACTTCACCTTCAATGCAACAATCACGGTATCGGGATTGCCGACAATATGGTCGCCGAAGTTGAGAGTCCTGTCAAAGTCGGCAGCATATTCATAATCGAAATATGCACCGTTGGCATTAGCATCAAACAGTTCGGGTTCATGTTCTTCACAGGCAGTAAATGCCAACGGAAGGAACAAAAGCCCAATTATATATCGAACGTTCTTTTTCATAAAGCTGTGTATCATATTTGAATACTTGAAAACGGTTTCTTATTCTCTCGGCATTATCTCTCCTTCGTACCCTACCTGTTCTTCAAGAGAACCATCTTCCTCATCTTCTTGAGTCCAGCCATATTCAAGCTCGGCATCGGGCAACGGGAATATGAAATTCTCCTCTACAAGTGTCACATCGGAACAATGAGACATCGTTCCTGTAATGCCATGTGTCTTCAGGAACCAGAAATACTGTCCTTCGCCATAGAACTCCTTACGGTACTCCTTGTTGAGTGCCGTGAGACGCTGTTCTTCGGTATCGCACACAACATCCTTTGCCTTGGATATACCTCTTTTATTACGTACGGTATTGATGAACGCAGCAGACTCATCGCTGTATTCCGATGCCTCACACACAATGTAGTACATCTCGGGGAGGCGTATAAGAGGGATAATTTCCTCGTCGTTGTCGATATATTTCAACGATATCGCATACTGCAGTTCATTGTTCCTGTGGAATGCTGTACCCTTAGCGCGCATATCCTCACTCTCGGAACCAACGCTCTCGAATATCGAATTCAAGGTCGAGATGTTCAGGTAATATTTGGTATTTATCTTGTCGCCATAAGCGAAATAATCCGAGAGGTTATCTTTCAGTTCATGCATATTCAAACCGAAAATCACCTCCTTAGAGAGAATCGGGTCATTGTCGTTGCCACTTTCGAGTGAAAGGCCGCACTCGTCAATTACTTTTCTGGCATACATGGCGGCACTGTCTTTCTTGCCGGCATAGTTATACACACGTGCTAACATAGCATTTATAGCATGATAGTTGAAACGCAGATGGCGTTTCTCAAGACGGTCACTCAAGTCAAGGTCCTTCTCATAGTCCATGTATGCACTGGCCTCCTTGAGGTCCTTTATCACATTGTCAACAATAACCCTCGCAGGCAGCAACGGTTGCTTGGAGTGGTCGGCCACTACACGATAAGGTATGCACTTCATCTCCTTTGCCGCATCGTTCCCGGCATAGTCCATAGGGCCCCATCCGCGCAAAAGGTCAAAATGCAGGAATGCACGCAGAGCGAGAGCCTCGCCACGTATCATCTTACGGTTTATTGTGTCGGCAATGACAACCTCACCGTTCAAATCCCACCACTTGAGCAAATTGTTTATATTGGCAATGACGTTGTATTGTGCCTGCCAGATATTCGCAAGCACACCTTTGGTATTGTATGCACCGCTAGTTTCCCTGTCGTAGATATATACATTGTTGCGGTTTGTTGTTCCGTCGGGCAGTTTGTCATACATCTGCGCAAGCTGTTCAGTAAGACCGAAACTAAGGTTCTTTCCGTATGTATTCTCCTCGGTCATGCTGATATACAGGCCGGCAAGAGAACTCATGAAACCGTTCTCGGTGGTGAACAGTTCTTTTGCCGGGACATCGGTATTGGGCGCAACATCCAACCAATCGTCACATGATGCAAGAGAGAAGACTCCTGTCAGTCCGGCAAGAAATATATATATGCTCTTTTTCATCTTTATCATAATTAATATGGTGTATTTATCGGAACATTATTGACAACGACAAGGTGTAGGAACGTGCAAACGGATAATCAAGACCGCGCTCCATTCTTATAGGCGAGATACGTGCTATGTCGTTTGTCGTAAAGTTTACTGCAAGCACATCGACATTGGCATGACGCAGAAATTTGAATTTCTCGCTTGTGAACCTGTAGCCGATATTCAGCGTAGCGAACCTTATCTCGTTGTCATCCATGATGAAGCGTGTACTTGCCGGTGTATTTGCACCTGTAGAACTGAATCTCACAAAAGGTGTAACATCACCGGGTTTCTCCCAACGGCCCTGACCGGCACGTTCATCGAGGTTGTATGCGACATTCTGGTTCTCGATCTTATCGACGAGTGTCTGATTATACACCACTCCGCCATATTTATAAGTAAAACCAAGCGTACATGACAGGTCCTTCCAGTTGATGCTTGTAGAGAATGTACCGCTTATCTTAGGGTTGATATCTCCTACAGGTACCTTGTCATTGGCATTCCAGACAAAAGTCTTGGTTCCGTCACGCTTCAGATAGACCTCCTTGCCGGTTACCGGGTCAACGCCCAATGAACGTACCACATAGAGTGTCGTTGTCGATTCACCCTCGCGGTACTGCGGAAGAGGTGCAGAAGCCGACTTCATCTGTTCTTCATTAACCTTCTTAAGGTAATCGGATAGCTTGCGTATCTTGTTCTGATTGTGGTTCGCATTGGCATTGATGGTCCAGAAGAACTGGTTACGCAAGTCCTGTACAGCAATCACATTCAGTGACAAGTCGAATCCCTGATTCTGCAGCTCTCCTGCATTCATAACCATTGTGGGGAATCCGGTAGAAGGTGCCAAGTCGTAGCTTGTAAGCAACTCCTTGGTGATGTTGTTATAGTAGTTGAACGACACATTCACACGGTTCTTCCAGAAACCGAAATCGACAGCCAGACTGGTATTGTGTGTCTTTGCCCATCCGAGTTCCGTGTTGTTAAGTCCGCTCAGGAGAGCACCGAGAACCGAGAAAGAGTCGTAGGGGCGCATGGTGCCGGAGAATGTGTAGTACTCTATTGCATCGGAAGGACTGAAGTTCTGTTCACCCGTAACACCGTAGCTCGCACGGAACACGAGGTTCGATACATAACCCTGCAGCCATTTCTCATTATGTGCATTCCAGCGTCCGCCCACCGACCAGAATGGTACGAGGTCATGGTTGGCATAACGCGATGACGCTTCACCACTCATGTTCAAGTCGAATGAATAGCGGTTATCGTAGCTGTAGGAGAACTGTCCGATAAGACCTATTGAGCGTGAGATATTCTCACTTCCGATGTTGCTCATGTTCGTCTCCATCTTGTTTCCGAAAATGAAGTCATCCATATGCGGGTCGGGGTAACCGGTAGCCGACAGATTGACATAATCGTTCCTGTCCTCGCTGATTGTCCAATTGGCAAATACGCTGAACAGATGCTTGTCAAGTACCAGGTTGTAGTTGACACCCAAATTGCTCGACCATGACGACATATTACCGGTACTCTTGTAGTAGCTGCCCTTACGCACCAGATCATCCTCAAGTTCAAAACTGGTATGGTCGGCCGGGAGGAATTTGTCTGTTCCGGCCATTCCACGTGAATAGGAGAACTGCTCGGATACACGTAGGTTCTTCAGAATCATATATTCCAGACTGAGGCTTGTTGTTATGTTCAGACTATTGGTGAGGTCCCTTATACCTACCGTTGCATCGTAAAGCGGATTGGTAATGATTTTACTTTGGCCGCTTACGGTATTGTTGTCAAGTACCTTCTGTTGCTTGCCGTTGGCATCCTCGGGAATATAATAGGGGTTCAATCTGGTATATTGCGAGAATGAGCCATAAGGCGAGTTCTTGCTGTCCGATTCGGAGAGACTCACATTGGCACGCATGGTGAACTTCTCCTTCATATATGTCATGTTGAAGTTTACACCCATTATCTGGTTCTCGGAGCCCTTCATTACACCAGGTTGCATTGCTGCATTAAGGTCGAGGCTATAGCGGAACGCCTCGGTACCACCGGCTACACTCGCAGAGTGACGATGCTGGACTGCCGTACGCAACGGCTTCGACAACCAATATGTGTCAACACCGCCAAGGATATTACGCCTATACTTATTATATAGGTTCATATCAGTTGCACTATTGGGATTGTAAAGACCTGCTCTCCACTCCGTATCGAGTTTTGTAGCAGCATCCATCATGTTGTAATCGGTAAGGTCGGGAGCCTGAATGGTCACAGTACCGTTGTAGGATACAGACAGGGCACCGTCGGGGGCAACCTTTGTCTCTACTACAACCACACCATTTGCAGCACGTGAGCCATATACCGACGTTGCGGCTGCGTCTTTGAGTATTGTAATGCTCTCTACACGTTCAGGGTCCAGGTCAAGAATCCTGCTCATAGGAACAATAAAGCCATCGAGGACAAACAATGGAGTATTGGGACGGCTCGATACGTTGTCGAGCATAAGGTCCATGCTGTTCATCGATTTTGAGCCCAGCGACTGGTCGCCTCGAATCTGGAAGTCCGGTTCGGCATTAGGGTCGGAACCGGTATTGTTGTTCTCGATAATCTTGAAGCTCGGGTCAAAGAACTGCAGACCTTTGAGAATGTTCGTCGGACTCATTTTTCTCAAATCGTCACCCTTGACCTCAATATAGTTACCTGTAAAGCTATCCTTGCTGCGACGGCTGATACCGGTAACAACAACCTCTCCAAGTTCAATACTCGGCTTAAGTTCTATCAGAATATTGTTCTCGCTCTTTACTATCTGTTTTGAGACCGTCTCGTATCCTATAAATGATATCCTCACCGACTCTCTCTTGTTCACCCGCAGGCTGAACTTGCCATCGAAATCGGTCTGACACCCCCTGGCACCTTTATCCTGACTTATACCGTCTGTTATAAGTACTGTAGCACCTACAAGCGGCTCTTGCGTATCCTTATCGACGACCATTCCCGATACGGTCAGCATCACCTGCGTATCGACACCCTGATCATCGGGCTCCACAATTATCTGGCCAGTACCTTCGTACCGTATCTTTATCTTCTGGTCACCTATGAGGTCACCCAAGACCTTGTCGAGGGGTTTATCCTTAACCGCAAGACTTGTAGGTTCATTGATATTCCAAAGCGAGACATTATTCAAGGTTATTTTAGCACCTGCAGCCTCAGCAACCATCTCAAGGACTTTTCCTAATGGCTGGTTGCTCGCCCTCAATGTCACAGGCTTCTCTTTCCATTCATCCATTGTCTGTGCCTGCAGTGTCGTTATACTGCACACAAACAGGATAGCGACAACAGAGAACCTGCAGAAAAACCTGAAACAAGAAATTCTTTTTCTCATAAATCTATCCGGTTATTTTCCTTTGTTATTGTAAAAGCATATCGAGAATACTCTTGTTGAATGCGCTGATGTTGTATTTTTCTACATAATCCTTATACAACACATCCGCCCTTTCTATCTCCTGTCCGTTCATTATGAAGTTACGCAACAGGATATAAAGCAGGAAATCCCTCTGCTCCCCATCGTAGAATGCAGCAATCTCCTTGTACATATCCTCCATAACCATAGGCATACTGTACTCGGCACCAATCTCCATTGCGGTTTTATTGTTCATGTAGAAACAATAACGCATGAGCAGGCTTGCATATTCGGGACAACTCAACGACTCGGCATCGCTTCTTGTTACATAGCCGTCCATAATACTCCAGTAGTCACCTATCTCCTGCTCCTCAATGGCCAGACCCCTGACACTTGCATACATTACAGGATATTCTATGAAAGACATATATACATCATAGTCAATCATTGCGGCAACGTAGTTCTTTGCCTCATCACTGGCCTTGCTTCTTCCTATAATCGTATTTGCTTTCTCGAGCAAGGTACGCGAGTCTGCAATACGTTCCTGAGGCTTTATGTCAAGAGCCACACAACCGAGAAGATTATCCTTATAACGCATGCTGCGCTTTATATTCCCGATACTCTTCATCAGGCGGTTATTGTTTACCGCACGCTCCGAACCGCTGAATTCCACCTTAACGTTCCTGTCCTCATAGTTCATCTCCACATGCAGGCTGTCGCCAGGCTGCAGGATGACATTCGTACGTCCATTGATGGAAATGCAGACAAGATTGTCGCAATCGAAAGTATATACGTGCAGTTCGCCGGGATTGGTATGGAACTCCTGAGCTATAAGAGGAGTCTGCATACAATCGAAATATACCATCTCTTTATTATAGCCATAGATACGGGCACTCAATGTGCTCTTCTGCTGTGCTGTCGCTGTACCGAATGTTGCGACAATGGCCACCAACACAAACAATAGTTTTTTCTTCATAGTATCATTTTTTATCATAGCAAGACCTTGATAAGGCAGAATGCATATTATTTTTGGCAAAATTATTATAATTGTATGCAAAAACAAATCCCTAGTAGAAAAAAATCAACAACTTTACAAAATATTCATAAATATTATATTTTAGACATAATAAAATCCCGGACTTATCGCTGACAGCTGTCATTGACAAGTCCGGGATTTTCTTATGCAAAACATGCATTGGTAAAGGATATCCCTTACTTTACCTTACCGTTTACATATCCGAGTATGGCACCCTCAATCAACTCATGTCCCTTCTCGTTGGGGTGTATTCCGTCATCACATATATAGTTGGAGTAATCCTTACGCTCAAGGAATACCGAGGTGATATCTATCACCGGCACCCGTTTATCGGCGCCGAGACGGAATATCTCCATGTTATACCTTGAGTGCCAACGGTCTATCGACATTACCGACCCGCCCAACCAACGCAGTACATTGTCGGCATTCAACCCACGTGTGACGTGAGCGAAAAAACGGTGAGGATCAAGAACAGGCAATGACAACAGGACCGGGTTACCGCCTGCCTCACGTACCGAATCGATTATCGAAGAGTAATACGAGACGAACTGAGGTATAGGTGTGTTGGGTTGGTGCATTCCCGAGGGATTGTCCGATATCGCAGCCCAGTTATAGTCGCAATCATTGCCTCCATATTCAAAAAGCACAAAGTCCGATTTCTTAATCCTGTCGATATAACGCTTTACCAATGCTACACCTTGCGAGACTACTCCGCCGAAACGTGCAAAATTATCGATGCTGATATTCAGTTTACTGCAACAGCACCTTGCAAACCCCTTATCGCTTATTTTATATTTTATTCCGTTTGCAGGTGAGTTCTCCTTGTCAATGACAATTCCCTTCATTACAGAATCGCCGAAAGCACATACATTTTTCAATTTCATATTCAACTCCGTTTTTCAGTTCTGGTGACAAAATTATACACCCCAAAAAAACAACACAAAAAACAGGGAAAAAGCACACCGCAACTTGACGAAGTTGTGTTTTTTGTGGTGAATTACGGCAAATCGGGGGCGAATCAGGAAATTTCGATACCGATGGAAACATACGGTGAAAAGGAAGAATTTCGGTTTGTGTACAAACTTTATAAATTACTGTCACGGTTTTTTTATTTTTTTTATTTCTGCAAATAACCGCCTTACTTATCTTTCCAATCAAAAATATGACTATATTTGTAGGTAATTGCCGTTGATATATCCACACGGCACAAACCTTGTACAGTAAAACCGAATAACAGTAGAGATATGAAAAGAATCATTGAGTGCGTCCCCAACTTTTCCGAGGGACGCAATATGGAAACCATAAAGCAGATTACCGATGCCATTGAGAGCGTTAAAGGTGTAAAGTTGCTCGATGTCGACCCGGGTGAGGCCACCAACCGCACCGTCGTGACATTTGTTGGAGAGCCCGATGCAGTCGTTGAGGCAGCCGTTGCCGGCATAAAACGCGCTACAGAGCTCATTGATATGCGCCAGCACAAAGGAGCCCACCCGCGAATGGGAGCCTGCGATGTGTGCCCACTCATCCCCGTCACCGGAATAACGATGGAAGAGTGTGCCGAGCTTGCCCGTGCACTCGCCAAGCGCGTTGCCGATGAACTTGGTGTACCCACATATTGCTATGAGGCAGCAGCCTTCAAGCCCGAAAGACGCAACCTTGCTGTTTGCCGCAAAGGCGAATATGAGGCACTGCACGAAAGAATGACAAACAGTGACGAACAGCCCGATTTTGGTGCACGCCCGTTCGACGATGGCATAGCACGCACCGGCGCCACAGCTGTGGGAGCACGTGATTTCCTTGTAGCCGTGAACTATAACCTGAACACCACATCGACACGCCGCGCCAACGCCATCGCATTCGATGTACGCGAAAAGGGACGCCCTATGCGCGAGGGCAACCCCATTGTGGGAAAGATTATAAAGGACGAGAATGGAGAGCCTGTGATGAAACCCGGAACGCTGAAGGCCTGCAAGGCCATAGGCTGGTTCATTGACGAATATGGCATAGCACAGGTATCGATGAATATGACCAACCTTGCCGTTACCCCGTTGCACGTGGCGTTCGACGAGGTATGCCGTGCAGCCGATGCCCGCGGTGTACGTGTCACCGGCACCGAGATTGTAGGCCTTGTACCTAAGAGGGTGCTTGTTGATGCCGGCCGCTATTTCCTGCGCAAACAACAGCGCTCGACAGGTGTTCCAGAACGCGAACTTGTACGCATAGCAATTGAGAGTATGGGACTCTCGACACTAAAGGAGTTCAAGCCCGAGGAAAAAGTAATAGAATATATGCTCGAAGCCGAAGAGCAGAAGGGTGTGAAGAGGCTTGTGGATATGACCTGCCAAGGCTTTGCCGAGGAGACGGCAAGCGAATCGCCAGCACCCGGCGGTGGCTCCATTTCGGCATATATGGGTGCCCTGGCAGCAGCACTCGGCACTATGGTAGCCAACCTTTCATCGCACAAGGCCGGTTGGGACGAGCGTTGGGAGTATTTCTCGGATTGGGCAGAGAGAGGCATGGCGGTAATGAACGAACTGCTTGCACTTGTCGACGAGGACACAGCAGCCTTCAACAAGATAATGGATGTGTTTGCCATGCCTAAAGGAACCGACGAGGAGAAAGCCGCACGTGCCGCAGCAATGGAAACCGCGACACTCTACGCCACACAAGTTCCGTTGCGCACAATGAAGGCCGCATACAAGGCATTCGATGTAGTGCGTGCAATGGCCGAGGAGGGCAACCCCAACTCCGTATCCGATGCAGGCGTAGGTGCTCTGGCAGCCCGTTCGGCAGTGATGGGAGCCTGCCTCAACGTAAAGATAAATGCCGCAGGGCTTAAGGACCGCAAGGCTGCCGAGGAACTTGTCGGTGAAGCCGAAAAGATACAGGCGCTTGCACAGCAGGCCGAAAATGAGATACTTGCAATTGTAAATGGCAAGATAAAGTAAAACCGAAATAAAACCATAATACAATGACCGACTTTCAAAGAGATATCCTTGCAGGCATACCCGACCCGTTGCCTGCACCGAGGGCATACGACACGACAGCCAACCACGCGCCAAAGCGCAAGGACATACTGACCGACAGCGAAAAGAAACTCGCGCTGGCAAACGCCCTGCGCTACTTTCACCCGAAGCACCACGCCGAGCTTGCCCCCGAGTTCCTCGAAGAGCTGAAACGATACGGACGCATATATATGTACCGTCTGCGCCCTGACTATGAGATGCACGCACGCCCCATCGAGGAGTACCCTGCACGCTCTCGCCAGGCAGCAGCCATTATGCTTATGATACAGAACAACCTCGACAAGGCAGTTGCACAGCACCCTCACGAACTGATAACATACGGCGGCAATGGTGCCGTGTTCCAGAACTGGGCACAGTATCGCCTGGCGATGAAATACCTTGCCGAAATGACCGATGAGCAGACACTTGTTATGTACTCGGGACACCCGTTGGGGCTTTTCCCGTCGCACAAGGATGCACCGCGCGTCATCGTCACCAACGGTATGGTGATACCCAACCACTCGGCACAGGACGACTGGGAGCGTTTCAATGCGATGGGCGTGTCGCAATACGGGCAGATGACAGCCGGTTCATATATGTACATAGGCCCCCAAGGCATTGTGCACGGCACTACAATCACAGTGATGAACGCTGCACGCAAGAGAATGAAGCCAGGGCAGAAAGACCTGAAAGGTATGCTGTTCGTGACCGCAGGACTCGGCGGAATGTCGGGTGCACAGCCCAAGGCCGGAAACATATCCGGTGTCGTGAGTGTAACGGCCGAGATAAACATCGCAGCAGCCGAGAAGCGCTACAAGCAGGGATGGGTCGACGAACTGCACACATCGCTCGATGAGCTCATTCCACGTATAAAGGAGGCTGTAGAGAACAAGGAGGTCGTTTCGTTCGCATACGTAGGCAACGTGGTCGACCTGTGGGAGCGCCTTGCCGATGAGGAGATGAATGTAGACCTTGGAAGCGACCAGACATCGCTGCACAACCCTTGGGCAGGCGGTTACTACCCTGTGGGATACAGCTACGAAGAGAGCAACCGTATGATGGCCGAGGAGCCCGAGCGCTTCCACGAGTGCGTTCAGGAGTCACTGCGCCGCCACGTTGCAGCCATCAACAGGCTCACTGCGCGCGGAATGTACTTTTTTGACTATGGCAACGCCTTTCTGCTCGAATCGTCACGCGCAGGAGCCGATATAATGGGAGCAGACGGCAAGTTCCGTTACCCCTCATACGTGCAGGACATTATGGGTCCTATGTTCTTCGACTATGGTTTCGGTCCCTTCCGTTGGGTTTGTACATCGGGTAACGAAAAAGACCTTGAAGTCACCGACCGCTTGGCAGCCGAGGTGCTCGAAGAGATGCTTGCCGAGGCTCCTGCCGAGATACGCGGACAGCTTGAGGACAACCTTCACTGGATACGCGAGGCAAAGCAGAACAGGCTGGTTGTCGGTTCGCAGGCACGCATCCTCTATGCCGACTCCGAAGGCCGCACACGCATAGCCCTTGCCTTCAACGAGGCCATTGAGCGTGGCGAGATTTCGGCACCTGTAGTACTGGGACGCGACCACCACGATGTATCGGGTACCGACTCGCCCTACCGCGAGACATCGAACATCTACGACGGCTCCCAATTCTGCGCCGATATGGCGGTACACAATTTCATCGGCGACTCGTTCCGCGGTGCCACCTGGGTATCGATACACAACGGTGGCGGTGTAGGCTGGGGCGAAGTCATCAACGGCGGGTTCGGAATGGTCATCGACGGCACGGCCGACTCGGCACGCCACATCGAGGAGATGCTCCTGTGGGATGTGAACAACGGTATTGCCCGCCGCAGCTGGGCACGCAACGAGGGTGCCATATTCGCCATCAAGCGACAGATGGAGCGCACACCGCTGCTCAAGGTGACACTGCCCAACATCGCCGACAGGGAACTGATAGAGAAAGTATTCGATGAAAACAGATAAAAAACAACAACTATGATACATCATATTAGTGCAGAACACCTCACCATATCAAGAGTTGAGGAGATTTTGACAAAGGGTTACAAGCTCGCCCTCAGCGACGATGCCGTGGAGCGCATAAACCATTGCCGCGAGTACCTCGACAAGAAAATGGAAAACACCGAGCGCCCCATATACGGTGTCACGACCGGGTTCGGTTCACTCTGCAACATCTCCATCGGCAAGGAGCAGCTGTCGCAACTGCAGAAGAACCTTATGATGTCGCACGCCTGCGGCACAGGAGCACGTGTCCCGAATGAGATTGCACGCCTGATGCTGCTGCTCAAGGTGCAGTCACTCTCATACGGTCACTCTGGCGTGCAACTCATCACCGTGCAGCGTCTTGTCGATATGTTCAACAACAACATCATTCCTGTTGTATACGAACAGGGCTCGCTTGGAGCATCGGGCGACCTTTCACCACTCGCACATATGTGCCTTCCCCTTATTGGTCTTGGAGAGGTCGAGGTCGACGGCAATATCATCAGCGGCGAAGAGCTGATGCAGAGAATGGGCTGGGAGCCCATCACATTGTGCTCGAAAGAGGGGCTTGCACTGCTCAACGGTACACAGTTTATGTCGGCCTACGGCGTCTATTCAATGATAAACGCACAAAGGCTGAGCCGCTGGGCCGACAGCATCGGAGCAATGTCACTCGATGCCTTCGACGGCCGATTGGAGCCATTCGAGCATAATGTACACGCGATACGCCCACACAACGGACAGATAACGACAGCCAGGAACATACGCGAACTGCTCGAGGACAGCGAAATAGTGAAGCAACCCAAGAAGCACGTACAGGACCCCTACTCGTTCCGCTGCATACCGCAGGTGCACGGAGCCTCAAAAGACACAATAGAATATGTTGCAAGTGTCCTTGAGACCGAGATAAACTCGGCAACCGACAACCCCACCGTGTTCCCCGACACCGACGAGGTAATCTCGGCAGGCAACTTCCACGGACAGCCGATAGCCCTTGCTATGGATTTCCTTGCCATAGCCGTTGCCGAGCTCGGCAACATATCCGAGAGGCGCATATACAAGATAATCTCGGGCGCACGCGACCTTCCCAACTTCCTTGTTGCAAGTCCCGGAGTCAACAGTGGCTTTATGATACCGCAGTACACTGCAGCGTCAATAGTGAGCCAGTCGAAAGGGCTCTGCTGGCCGGCATCGTGCGACTCCATTCCATCGTCACAAGGACAGGAGGACCACGTAAGTATGGGCTCAAATGCCGCAGCCAAACTATGGAAGGTTGTGCAGAACACACAGCGAATACTCGCCATAGAGCTTATGAATTCCGCACAGGCACTGGAGTTCCGCCGCCCGTTGCGTTCATCGGCAAAAATAGAAAACCTTCTCGCCGAATACCGCAAGGTTGTTCCGTTTGTCGACAACGACACAGTGATGTACCCGCATATTGCAACATCTGTCAAATTCCTTGAAGAAAATGAGCCTGCTTGTTAAGAACATTGGGACAATTGCCGGCATCGACGAGAGCGGCCGCACACGCCTTGCCGGCGAGGAGATGAGCCGCACCGGCACACTCGACAACGCCTGGCTGCTCACCGACGGCAACCGCATCAAGGACTACGGCACAAAGGAAAGCCAACCCTGTGAGGAGGGACACACCGTCATCGACGCCAAGGGCGGATGGCTGTTTCCCTCGTTCTGCGACTCGCACACGCACATTGTATATGCCGGCAGCCGCGAACAGGAATTCCTCGACAAGATAAACGGCCTCTCATACGAGGAGATTGCCAAGCGTGGCGGTGGCATACTCAACTCGGCCGACCGCCTGCACGACACTCCCGAGGAGGAACTCTACCGTCAGGCGATGGAGCGCATCAACGAGATAGTTGCAATGGGAACAGGACTGGTGGAGATAAAATCGGGCTACGGACTCACCCTTGAGGATGAACTGAAGATACTGCGTGTCATACGCCGCATAAGGGAGACCGCGCCGCTTGAGGTACGTGCAACCTTCCTTGGCGCACACGCAGTGGGGCGCGCCTACAAGGGGCGGCAAGCCGAATATGTAGAGCACGTATGCAACGATATGATACCGGCTGTAGCAAAAGAGAGACTTGCCGACTATGTCGATGTGTTCTGCGACCGTGGTTTCTTTACCCCGGAAGAGACAGCCAAGATAATTGAGACCGGTGCAAGTTATGGCCTGCGCGCCAAGATACACGCCAACGAGCTTGCCGTTTCGGGCGGTGTCGAAGTAGGCGTTGCACACGGAGCATTGTCGGTCGACCACCTCGAGTCGATGGGCGACGAGCAGATTGAGGCACTGCGCGGCAGCGACACTATGCCAACATTGCTCCCCGGATGCGCCTTCTTCCTGGGCATCACCTACCCCCCTGCACGCAGGATGATAGATACAGGGCTTGCCGTGGCACTTGCATCGGACTACAACCCCGGCACAGCACCGTCGGGCAATATGAGGTTCGTGACCTCGCTGGCAAGCATAAAGATGAAGATGACACCGGCGGAGGCTCTCAACGCAGCAACGCTTAACAGCGCCTGCGCAATGGGCGAGAGCAAGGATTTTGGTTCAATAACTCGCGGCAAAGTAGCAAACTTTTACATCACCAAGCCACTGCCTTCGCTTGCCTTCTTGCCATACGCACACCAGACACCGGTAATAACAGATATCATATTGAAAGGGAAACAGATAAAATAAACAGACTGCTATGATAAAAAGATTATTCCTCTGCGCGCTTGCGTGCATTACCATCTCCACAGCCACTGCCGACGAGGGTATGTGGTTGCCAAGCCTCATCAAGGAGCGTATAAAGGATATGCGCAGGATGGGCTTCAAGTTGAAGGCCGACGATGTATATTCCGACAAGAAGGCATCGCTCAAGGATGCCGTGATGCAGTTCGGCGGCGGATGCACCGGCGAGTTCATATCGCCCGAGGGTCTGCTGCTCACCAACCACCACTGCGGCTATGCCTCGATACAAAAGCTGTCATCGGTGGAACACGACTACCTGACCGATGGTTATTGGGCAAAGTCGCGCAACGAGGAGCTGCACGTTCCCGGGCTCACCATCAGCCTGCTCGAAAGGATGGAGGATGTGACCGACCGCATTGCTGCCGGCGAGAGCAAGGAGGAGATTATAGCCCAGGCATCAAAGGGCAAGGGATGCCGTGCAAGCATCGAACCGATGTACTATGGCAACCAGCATTACCTCTTTGTTTACCGCGTGTACAAGGATGTACGCTTGGTGGGTGCGCCACCATCGTCGATAGGAAAGTTTGGCGGTGACACCGACAACTGGATATGGCCGCGCCACACTGGCGATTTCTCGATGTTCCGCGTCTATGCCGACGCAAACAACGAGCCAGCCGAATACTCGGCCGATAACGTACCATACCGCCCGAAGAGATACTTGCCCATATCTACAAAAGGCGTTGAGGAGGGTGATTTCACTATGATATATGGTTTCCCCGGTAACACACAGGAGTATGTAACTGCAGATGCTGTGGAGTATGTCACCAACATATCGAACCCGATGAAGATTGCGTTGCGCACTACACGGCTCGATATCATCAGCGAGGCACAGAGCAAGGATGTTGCCACACGCATTGCATATGCAGCCAAGCACGCGAATATCGCCAATGCCTGGAAGAAATGGCAGGGCGAGAGCTTGGGACTCGAGCGTCTGGGGACTGTTGCCAAGAAAGCTACATACGAACAGGAGTTTGCAACGTGGGCAGCCGACAAGCCACAGTACGCTACACTGCTCGACTCTATGCACACTGCATATGAGAAGGCTATCCCGGGATATTTTGCACGTGAGCTGTTCAACGAAACAATTGCAGGTATCGATCTCCTTAACTTTGCTCTTTGGCTCAACTCACAGCACGAGAAGGGGGTGAAGCTGACAGCCGATGTTCAGAATGTGGGCCGAAAATACTACCTTGGCGACTACAGGGTTGAGATAGACAAGGCTATTGCCAAGCAGATGATAGGAGAGTATGTCGCACGCATACCGACAACAGAGATTCCCGTGCAACTGACTGCAGCCATTGACAGTTGCGGCGGTGTGGAGCCGTTTGTCGACGGGTTATACAACGGCACACAACTGATAACGAAATATCCGCTCACTCACGACGAGATATTCGCTGACCCGATGGTGCAGCTTGCTGTGTGGTTTGCTCCACAGGTTGCCAAGAACAGCAACTACGCCTACCGCAACCTTAGCAATGTGCCGTCAGTAGAGAAGTGGTACCGCACATATATGCAGGCTCTGCGTGAATGGGACAAGGAACGCGCATTCTACCCCGATGCGAACTTTACCCTGCGTGTGGCATACGGCACAGTGACAGGATATGAGAATGTCGACGGCGAGTACCACACCCACCTAACGACACTCGATGGCATAATGGCCAAAGACAACCCTGAAATATATGACTACAACATTCCGCAGACACTGCGCGATATCTATGCAAGAAAGGACTATGGCCGTTGGAGCATAGAGAAGGGAGGCAAGAGTACAATACCTGTATGTTTCCTTGCATCGAACCACACATCGGGCGGCAACTCCGGCTCACCGGTGATAAACGGCAAAGGCGAACTCATAGGAATCAATTTCGACCGCACCTGGCGCTCAACAATGAGTGACATAGAGTTTGACCCGGATATCTGCCGCAACATCTCTGTCGACATACGCTATGTGATGTTCGTCATTGACCGCATTGGTGGCGCAAGCTACCTCTTCGAGGAGATGGATTTGAGATAACCGGGCAAAGAGGGCTACACGATGGATTACCTGAACACTCTTTTCATTGAGCACTCGGCACTGCAAGCAATTGTGGTGCTTTCACTCATCTCGGCTGTTGGGCTTATGCTCGGGCGCATACGCATATATGGCATTTCACTCGGCATCACATTCGTATTCTTCACCGGTATTCTTGCCGGGCATTTCGGTCTTACCGTCGACAGCAATATGTTGTTCTATGCCGAGACATTTGGCCTTGTACTGTTTGTATATGCCCTTGGCCTGCAAGTGGGGCCGGGCTTCTTCAGTTCTATGCGCACAGAGGGTGCGCGGCTGCTGTTGCCATCCATTGGCGTGCTGCTTGCCGGCACACTGCTTGCCGTTGGACTGAGCTATGCCGCTAATGTTGCGATATCAGATATGTCGGGTATCCTGTGCGGTGCAACAACAAATACCCCGGCACTTGCCGCTGCACAGCAGACACTTGGACAGCTTGACATCGACGGCAGCGGGGCAGCATTGAGCTGTGCACTCACATACCCGCTTGGCGTGGTAGGCGTGATACTGGCCATAATCTTCCTGCGCAAGCTCTTTGTAAGGCCAAGTGACCTGCCGCAACCTGACAACAAGCACCAGAAGAATGTGTTCATAGCCAGTTACTGTGTCACCAACCCCGATATATTCGGGAAGACCATATCAGAGGTGGCACACGACAGCCATTACCATTTTGTAATATCAAGAATGTGGCACAACGGGCACGTGCTTATACCTATGCCAGAGAGAGTGCTGCAAGAGAACGATATATTGCTTGTCATCACCAAACCCGAAGAGACCGGGGCGCTGCGGGACATATTCGGCAAGCAGGAGCAGAAAGATTGGAATGCCGAGAATATCGACTGGAACAAGATTGACAGCGAACTTATATCGCAGCGCATTATCGTCACACGCACCGAAATAAACGGGAAGAAACTATCGTCGCTGCGCCTGCGCAACAACTACGGCATAAATATAAGCAGGGTCTACCGCTCAGGGGTTCAACTACTGGCAACACCCGACCTTGTGCTACAGCTCGGCGACCGCATAACCGTTGTGGGCGAGGCTGCCGATATAAAGCGCGTCGAGAAGATATTGGGCAATGCTGTCAAGAGTCTCAACGAGCCGAACCTGGTATCGGTATTCATTGGAATGATACTCGGCCTGATGGTGGGTAGTATACCGCTGTCGATACCCGGCATCTCGGTTCCTGTAAAGTTGGGACTCGCCGGAGGGCCTATCATTGTAGGCATACTGATAGGAACATTCGGGCCACGCCTGCATATGATAACGTACACCACCCAAAGCGCGAATATGATGCTACGCGCTATCGGCCTCAACCTCTACCTCGCCTGCCTGGGACTCGATGCCGGAGCGCACTTTTTCGAGACCATCGTACGCCCCGAGGGCGCGATGTGGCTTGTACTGGGCCTGCTAATCACTTTTGTACCGGTAGTGCTAATTGGCATCTTTGCATTGAGAGTGATGAAACTCGATTTCGGCTCCATATCGGGGCTCCTTTGCGGGTCTATGGCAAATCCTATGGCGTTGAGCTATGTGAACGAAACGATAGAGGGCGACAAGCCTTCTGTGGCATACGCGACAGTGTATCCGGTGTGTATGTTCCTGAGGGTGATTATAATACAATTGTTGGTTATGTTCCTGATATGACACAATGGCAACGGTAAAGAGAACAGCAATTGCAGGAGGATATTTTATAGAGCTCGGCAACAAGGAGATTGAGATATACAGCATCGCCACTGACGGCAGCGGAACCCTCAAGCGTGTGGATGATGTGCAGGGAACAATACGTATGCTTACCGAACAAGCAGGCATAGAACGTGACTACAACCAAAGCTTCAGGCAACATGCAGCAAGACTGATACAGCACATAAATAACGAAGAGAACAAAACCAAATGATATGAGAAGAAGACACACTTTAATTGCGCTATTGCTATGCGCGCTTGGACTACAAGCGCAGAGTGACTACATCCATGGCCTATCGGTATGGTTCGACCAACCCACGACCCTAAAAGGCCGCAGTGTATGGTATGGCGGACGCCCCGACCTGTGGGTAGGACGCGACAAGCCCGAATGGGCAGGAGAGGGAGCATACAACCCTGACCAGGAGTGGGAGTCACAGTCGCTCCCCATAGGCAACGGAAGCATAGGCGCAAACATTATGGGCTCGCTCGAGGCAGAGCGTATCACGTTGAACGAGAAGACTCTGTGGCGCGGTGGTCCCAACACAGAGAAGGGAGCCGAATATTATTGGAACGTAAACAAGCAGTCGGCACATCTGCTCGATGATATACGCCAGGCATTCCTTGACGGCGACGATGAAAAGGCTGCAAGGCTTACACGCGAGAATTTCAACAGTACAGCATCGTACGAATATTACGGCGAGAAACCGTTCCGTTTCGGCAATTTCACGACGATGGGCGAGATTTACATTGAAACAGGACACAGCATGGTGGGCCTTGGCGACTACAAGCGCATTCTCTCGCTTGATTCGGCACTCGCAGTAGTACAATACACCAAGGACGGTGTTAATTATGAACGTAAATCATTTGTTTCGTACCCCGCCAACGTACTGGTAATGAAGTTCAGTGCGAGCAAACCCGGAATGCAGAACCTCACGTTCAGCTATGCTCCCAACCCGGTATCGGAAGGCACATTGCAACACGACAGTTACGATGGATTTATATGGAAAGCAAAGCTCGACAATAACGGTATGCAATATACCGTGCACATCAAGGCCGTTGCAAAAGGCGGCGAATATTCTCTTCAACACGGCAAGATTCATATCGAGGGTGCCGATGAGGTCTGTTTCTATGTCACAGCCGACACCGATTATAAAATCAATTTCGACCCCGATTTCAACGATCCCAAGGCATATGTCGGCGTAAACCCGGACGAAACAACAGCCCGGTGGATGAAAAATGCCGTTAAAAAGGGATACGACGAACTGTTCAAGGAGCACTATGCCGATTACTCAGCACTCTTCAATCGCGTGCAACTGGATATTAACCCCAATGCTCCCACAACACTGGAGTACCCGGGTGTTGCAAGCCTCCCGACACCTCAGCGCATAAAGAGCTACCGCACCGGGAAACCCGACTACGGGCTCGAAGAACTGTACTTCCAGTTCGGCCGCTATCTGCTCATCGCGAGTTCGCGCCCTGGCAATATGCCGGCGAACCTGCAAGGCATCTGGCACAACAATGTCGATGGCCCCTGGCGTGTCGATTATCACAACAACATCAACCTGCAGATGAACTACTGGCCTTCGTGCGCTACCAACCTGCACGAGTGCACACTGCCGCTGATTGATTTCATCCGCACACTCATAAAGCCTGGTGCCGTAACAGCAAAATCATACTTCGGTGCAAGAGGATGGACGGCAAGCATTTCGGGCAATATCTTCGGCTTCACAGCACCGCTCATAAGCCAGGATATGTCGTGGAATTTCAACCCTATGGCCGGTCCTTGGCTTGCGACACACGTTTGGGACTACTACGACTACACTCGCGACAAGAAGTTCCTTAAAGAAATAGGCTACGAAATAATCAAGAGCAGTGCAATATTTGCCGTTGACTACCTTTGGAAGAAGCCCGACGGCACATACACTGCAGCACCTTCAACATCGCCCGAACATGGTCCCATTGACCAGGGCGCGACATTCGTACATGGTGTTGTGCGGGAGATACTGCTCGATGCAATCGCAGCCAGCGAGGAACTTGGTGTGGACAGCAAACTGCGCAAGGAGTGGAAGAACGTGCTTGCAAAACTCGCACCATACGAAATCGGGCGTTACGGGCAACTAATGGAGTGGAGCAAGGACATTGACGACCCCAACGACCAACACCGCCATGTGAACCACCTCTTCGGCCTGCATCCGGGCCACACAATATCTCCTGTCACTACCCCTGAACTTGCCGAGGCCTCCAAGGTTGTGTTGGTGCATCGTGGTGACGGTGCAACGGGCTGGAGCATGGGTTGGAAACTCAACCAGTGGGCACGTCTGCATGACGGGAACCATGCATATACCCTCTTCGGGAACCTGTTGAAGAATGGAACACTCGACAACCTATGGGACACACACGCTCCGTTCCAGATTGACGGCAATTTCGGCGGTACAGCCGGAATAACCGAGATGCTCATGCAGAGCCATATGGGATTCATACACCTGTTGCCTGCCCTGCCCGATGCTTGGGAGGAAGGTTCAATAAAGGGCATTTGCGCTAAGGGCGGTTTTGAAATTGACATCACATGGAAGGATGGCAAACTGCTTGAGGCTACAATAACATCAAAGAGCGGTGAACGCTGTAACCTGCGCTACGGCGGCAGTACTCTCTCATTCGGTACAAAGAGGGACAAGAGCTATAAGGTAGTGCTGAAAAATGGCAAACTCAAAAGAGCCTGAAAATAAGCAACAGAAGGCATCAAGATGGTACGACCACGCAGAAAGAGAAGCAACAGGAAGGCTACAGGAGGTATTCTGGCAATACTTCTTGTGGTACTTGTTGCACTATTCCTCAGCAGGAAACAGCACAATACGGACAATACCGGCAACATTTCGTTGGAACTTGCCATTCCGCAATTCACCAAATCGGTAAAGAGCCAGATAATTGAACACACCGGCTATACGGTATCGTACAACGAACAGCGCAGGAATGCCAACTGGGTGGCATATGAACTTACTGCACATGAAGTGAACGGCAACGAACCGCGTGACGACAAATTTGTGCCGGACCCGCTTGTAAAGGGACGTCAGGCTACGACAGAAGACTACAAGCGCAGCGGTTGGGACCGTGGTCACCTTGCACCGGCCGCAGACATGAAGTGGAGCAAGGATGCTATGGAAGAGAGTTTCTACATGTCTAATATCTCTCCACAGAACCACAACCTCAACAGCGGAGTGTGGAAATCGATAGAAGAACTGGTACGCGACAATGCTACAAGATATGGAAAACTGCTCGTTGCTACCGGACCCGTATTCACCGACAAGAAGGGATTAGGCGAAATTGGCAAGAACAAGGTAGTTGTTCCGAACGGATTCTACAAGGTGCTTCTTATCTTTGACGATGGTTACAAAGGTATCGGTTTCTATTGCGAGAACAAGAGCGGCAAAAAGAAATTGGAAAACTATGTGCTTACCATAGATGAGGTAGAAGAAATCACGGGCATAGATTTCTTCCACAGGTTACCCGATGACATCGAAGCAGAAGTCGAGAGCCGGGTAACAGAAGATACATGGGGTATATGACTGCAGACTGATGCCATAGCAGGAGTACCGACAAGAAGAATTATTGGGAGATAACCAGAAACCATGCTACTCCTGGCATAAAGGAATCTTAAAGAACAGACAGGATTATCTGTTGCGTAACAGGTTCATAAACTCCTCACGGGTCTTTGCCTGGTTGAAAGCACCGCAGAAATCGGAAGTCGTGGTGACAGAGTTCTGCTTCTTTACACCACGCATCTGCATGCACAGATGCTGTGCCTCCACAACAACCATCACACCAAGCGGGTTAAGAGTCTTCTGGATACACTCCTTAATCTGTAATGTCATTCTCTCCTGTACCTGCAAACGACGTGAATATACCTCTACCACACGAGCAATCTTACTGAGACCTGTTATGTAGCCGTTGGGGATATATGCCACATGTACCTTGCCGAAAAATGGCAATATATGATGTTCGCACAACGAGTAGAAATCGATATCCTTCACTATTACCATTTGGCTATAGTCCTCCTTGAACATAGCTCCACGCAGTATCGCTTCGGGGTCCTCGTCATATCCTGCTGTTGTATCAAGAATGGCACGGGCCACACGCTCTGGAGTCTTCAGGAGCCCCTCGCGCTCCTTATCCTCACCAATAAGTTCAAGCATCCTGCCACAGCACTCTTTAAGCCCTTCAATCCTCTGTTTTCTCTCCTTGCTGTTCATCTGGTTTTCTATAGTTATGGAGGTTTATCAATCCTCTCCTGACTGAAATTTCCTTGAATTTCTTTGTAGCCTTCATGCGTGCCATCACCTCCTCGGCCTCTTTGCGTGTACGGTAATCGCCATAAAGACATACGCGGAACGGAGACTGAAACTGTACATAAACTTCGGCACCGGGGAAATTCTCACGCATGTATTCGGCCATACGGTTAGCCTCCTCACGCGCCTTGCGTGAATTGTTTCCGGAATAGACCATAATGCGATATCCCATCACCTGCTTCTTCTTGTCGGAGTTGAAACCGAACTCCAACAGTTTTTCCAGCCTTTCGGGCTGGTTTATGCGGACAACACCTGTTCCTTCGGTATCTGTCTCGAGCTCCTTAAGGATGTTGCTCTGTGCCCTCAAGACAAGAGCACAGAACAACATGGATATAAGTATAACAAATCTCTTCATTATTACTTGAATGCATCAATAATACCCTTGAAATCGACAACTTTGAGAGCTGCGCCGCCGATAAGGCCACCATCCACATTAGGATTAGCGAAAAGCTCCTTTGCGTTGCTTGGCTTGCAGCTGCCGCCATAGAGGATAGAGGTATTCTCTGCAACCTCGTCACCATACTTCTCGGCAATAGTAGAACGGATGTAAGCATGAATCTCCTCAGCCTGCTCAGGAGTTGCTGTCAAGCCTGTGCCAATAGCCCATACCGGCTCATAAGCAAGGATAATCTTTGAAAAATCCTCGGCAGAAAGGTCGTAGAGAGAACCTGCAAGCTGGTCATAAACAACCTTGTTCTGGATACCCTCATTACGCTCCTCAAGTACCTCGCCGATACAGAAGATCGGTGTAAGGCCATTTGCAAGAGCAAGCTGTACCTTCTCCTTGAGAATCTCAGGAGTCTCACCATAGTATGCACGACGCTCAGAGTGGCCAAGGATAACATACTTTGCGCCTGTAGATGCAACCATCTCGGCAGAAACCTCACCTGTGTATGCACCTGAAACCTTGTCGGCACAGTTCTCGGCACCTACACCGATGATAGCCTCATCAACAACAGGAGTTACTGACGCAAGGTGAATGAATGGAGTACATATCACTACATCGCAGTTTGGTTTGTCGGCTGCCAAAGCCTCGTTGAGCTCCTTTGCAAGAGCAATACCTTCCTGAAGATTCTTGTTCATCTTCCAGTTACCGGCAACAATGTTCTTTCTCATTTCGTTTGTGTTTTAATGGTTTATATTTAGAATCAATCACTCATTTCATTATTCTCAGGAGAAGCGTTTCCTTCACCTGCCGTTTCATTCTTCCTTTTTTTGAAACGGGCCAACAGCACATCCAACAGCACAATAAAGAGTAATGGGCCGAACAGCCATCCAAGCCAAAAGTCCCATCCTCTCATTTCAAGCATGAATGTACCTTCAGCCGGAGGGACCCCTGTCGAGGAGTTCTCAAAGCTCTCGATATCAGGCATATTCAGGAAATTCCACTTACCCACGATTACACCGTCCTTGAGCAGTATCAGGGCCGGATTGGCACGTACCATCGTTTTCAAGATTGTGGATTCGGCCCAATATACAGGATATTCGGCACCAGTGCGCTTGCGCCACATCTCTATTCCGGCATCATCGGATGAACTTACCGCGTAGAACGGTATCTCCCTGATGATGCAGTGGTCGTAAAGGTCATTTATCTTATCTACACGGCTTACCGATGCATATTCAGTGTCATCTATTACAACCAGGAATACATACCCGGTATCGGCGAGAATCTCCTCGGTAGCATCATAATCATACTCCCAGTCAATAATTGAGAAGTTCCCGATAAGTGCCGGCTCGCCCTCTTTTACAACCACAGACCTGCTGCCCACTTCGGTCCAGGTGGAATCAGGCAGATTGTCAAGAGAGAACTCGCGCAATTCACCCGCTTTCTCAAATGTAACCAGTACATCGTACTCGTCCGGCTCACCCTTAACCATTTCGCGCAAATTGTTGCCTATTGCATATGGGCGAAGGTCAATTACCGGGAGTGTAAAAATGCTTACACACTGTATGACCAATATATAGAACAGTGAGAAAAGTGCCAATATCCATCTCGTACGTTTGGTAATGCACCACACAAAACGTCTGCGCCCACAGAATGTCACAATGGAAAGCAACAGGAGAAACAGATTCTTGAAAAATGTCGTTTCGTTGGAGAGTGCTACAGCATCGCCAAAACATCCGCAATCATCCACTTCTCCATTTAGCATTATGTAGAATGTGAGTGGTGTGAAAAACGACATCATCACCAATGTCAGCAGAGGGACTGCCCTGCGGTACACACCAAATAACAGGTATATGCCAAGCAGAAATTCGACTGCAGCCTGCAGAACAGCAAGAAGCTGAAGCCATTCATCGGAAAGGGAACACGAGAACAGGTCGGCATACTCCTGCAGCTTGTACATGGAGCCTACAGGATCGATAGCTTTCATGAAGCCCGATACCATAAGAACTAGCGACATCACAAGCCTGCAGATGTTCACCGCCGGGACCCATACTCTATTGTTTATCTTAGTCTGCAATACCATTCTTTATGAGACCGAAAACAGCATAATTTATCATATCCATATAATTGGCATCGACACCCTCTGACACCTTTGTTGCTCCGCCAAGCTCCTCAATCTGCTTTGTACGCCATATTTTTGTGAGGATAATGTCGGTATAAGATGTCGTACGCATGCCTCTCCACGCTTCATTATAATCGTGGTTTTTCTTTTTCATGAGTTCAAGAGTCATCTGCGCCTTCTTGTCGTACAGAGCAAGAGCCTCATCTGCCGAGAGATCACAATTGTCGGCATAGCCAAGGTCGAGCTGCACCAGAGAGATGAGGCCGTAGTTCACAATACCTATGAGCTCGGAGTTTATATCTTCGCCGACAAGGTTCTCGGCACCGGTCTCAAGAGTACGGATACGCTTGGCCTTTATGAATATCTGGTCGGTCAAAGACTCGGGGCGCATAATACGCCACGACGCACCATAATCGTATAATTTCTTGCTGAAGAGCTCACGGCACACGGCAAGAACCTTCTCGAATTGTCTGTTAGTATCGTTTGCCATTATTTATCTGTTGTCTTTGGTGTATATTTCGGATATTTGCGGAACCAGCTTGAGACCTTCAGCCTTATTACCCCGAAGAATGCCTCGCTAAAAATACCGCCGCTCATCTTTGATGTACCGAGTACTCTGTTTACGAATATCACCGGCACCTCCTTTATCTTGAAACCACATTTGTGCGTGGTAAATTTCATCTCTATCTGGAAGGCATAACCCTTGAAGCGGATCTTTTCGAGCTCTATCGTCTCAAGCACCTCGCGACGATAGCAATTGAAACCTGCCGTTGTATCCTTTACCGGCAGACCGGTTATCATGCGCACATACTTGGACGCATAGTATGACATGAGCACACGCCCCATAGGCCAGTTCACGACATTTACACCCGTTATGTATCTGCTGCCTACAGAGAGACCATAACCCTCCTCGGCACAGGCTTTGTAGAGTAATGGGACATCGTCGGGATTGTGCGAGAAATCGGCATCCATCTCAAAGATATATTCGTAGCCTTTGTCCAATGCCCACTTGAAACCTGCGATGTAGGCAGTACCCAACCCAAGCTTACCTGAACGCTCGATAATATGGACTCTTCCTTCGAATTCCGACATCAGTTCCTTTACGGCAACCGCAGTGCCGTCGGGAGAGCCGTCATCAACTACAAGCACATCAAAGGCATGCTCAAGAGCCATAAGCGTACGGATCATACGCCCGATGTTCTCTATCTCGTTGTATGTGGGGATTATAATAACACTATCACTCATCAAATTCATATGAAATGCCGTTAGACAATCACTACAAGCCACAAAGGTAAATCAAAAAGGAGAATATTCAAATTTCTTCTCTCTAAATATTAATTAAATATTCTATAAATGCCATAAAGCAGAGATTGTTTCATTTTTTATCACTATCTTCGCGACAGTTATGTAAATTCATGGAATTGTGGAAAACAAGAAATTATTCATAGAGACATACGGATGCCAGATGAATGTGGCCGACAGCGAGGTTATCGGTTCAATCCTCAGGATAGCAGGATACGAGGTATGTGACGACATCAAGGATGCCGGCCTCATATTGCTGAACACCTGTTCCATCCGTGACAATGCAGAGCAGAAGATATACGGACGTCTTGACCAGCTGAATGCCATGCGCCGCGGGAAAGGCACCCTCATCGGAGTGGTAGGCTGCATGGCTGAACGGGTGAAGGAAGAACTCATCAGCAAGCACAAGGTGAATATTGTAGCCGGGCCCGACACATATCTGTCGCTTCCGGAGCTCATCGCACAGGCCGAACTTGGACACGCTGCTATGAATATCGAACTCTCGACAACCGAGACATACCGTGAGGTCATCCCCATGCGCATATGCAGCGGCAAGGTTTCGGGATATATTTCCATCATGCGAGGATGCAACAACTTCTGCCACTACTGCGTGGTGCCATACACCAGAGGACGCGAAAGAAGCCGCGACATACAGAGCATACTGAACGAGGTTGACGATCTTGTCGCAAAAGGGTTCAAGGAGATAATTCTGCTGGGACAGAACGTTAATTCCTACCATTTTGAGAACGGAGAGGGCGAAACGGTTACATTCCCGCAGCTTCTTCGCCGTGTAGCACAGCATGCGCCGCAGACACGCATCAGATTCACGACTTCGCACCCAAAGGACATGAGCGACGAGACGCTTGCCGTAATTGCCGAAGAGCCGAACGTGTGCAAGAGCATACATCTGCCCGTACAGAGCGGCAGCAACAATATGCTCAAGACCATGAACCGCAAATACACACGTGAATGGTATCTCGACCGTATCGAGGCAATAAGACGCATAGTACCCGACTGCGGACTCTCCACCGACATAATTGCAGGATACTGCGGTGAAACAGAGGAGGACCACCAGGAGACTCTCTCGCTAATGAAATACTGCTCATATGATGCCGCTTTCATGTTCAAGTACTCGGAACGCCCTGGCACATTCGCAAGCAAGCATTTCAAGGACGATATTGAAGAGAGCGAAAAGATACGCAGACTGAATGAGATAATCGCACTGCAGCAGGAGTGTTCGGCCAACAATAACAGGAAATGCATCGGAAAGACATATGAGGTACTGATAGAGGGCATATCGAAACGCTCACGCGAACAGTTCTACGGCCGCACCGAACAGAACCGTACTGCCGTGTTCGACAGAAAAGACTACAGGATAGGAGATTTCGTAAAAGTAAGAATAAACGATGCGACAGCAGCCACTCTAATTGGTGAAATAGTCGATTAAAACAAGAGAAAACGGTTACCCGGTAACCGTTTTCTCTTGTTTTTACCGTTTGTTTTCGCCTCCTCTTCTACCGGCATTCAAACGCTCGTACATCCGTTCCTCGTAGCTCTTCTTACTTTTGGACTCCGAAGGAGTGACCAGCCATAGCACAAGATAGAACAGCACCGGCGCACCAAGCAACACTACCGACAATATCGACCACACGAAGCGCACCCAACGTACATTACATTTGAGTTTTGCAGCGACCGCGGCACATACTCCGGCAACTCTTTTTTCTCTTGGACGTACAAGCATTCCCATATTGTTTATTCAAATAAAGACGGTTACATTTTATCTGGTTGCAAAATTAGCAAAACAAACCGTTTCGAAATGTTAAAAAATGCTATAATTAGGGGCGTTTGAAAGAAAACTCGAGTTTTCGAGAACAATTTCCTCCAAATTGGTATATTTTTGTAGCAAATTTTGGAGAAGTATGCCCTAAAAGGGAGGAAGAAGTACACCGACATGAATATCATAAGCCACAAGAAATGTCCGCTCTGCAAAGGAGACGCCACAAGAAAGCGTTTCACCAGCAAGGACCATTTTGCCACCGGGGAGGAATTCGACATAATGGAATGTCCCGATTGTGGATTCGTGTTCACACAAGGAGTACCCGACGAGAAAGAGATTGGGAGATACTATGACTCGCCTGACTACATTTCACACAGTAATACGGACAAAGGATTTATAAACAAGATATACCACATTGTCCGCTCCGTAATGCTTCGTAAGAAAGTGAAACTGATAGAGAGACTAACACTGCTGAAAAACGGCAAGCTTCTGGACTATGGCGCAGGCACCGGATACTTTGCCCGTGCAATGCAGGACGAAGGGTGGGAAGTCACTGCCATAGAAAAAAGCAGCCAGGCTCGTGAATTGGCTCTTGAGAAATTCGGTTTTGAGATGTTACCCGAGGGAAAACTTGCGGAGATTGAAGACAAGAGTTTCGATGTCGTAACAATGTGGCATGTGCTTGAGCACATACAGGACCTCGACCGCATGTGGGAAGAGCTGTACCGCATAATAGATGACACAGGAATTGCAGTGATTGCAGTGCCAAACTGCCAATCGTACGATGCCGTGACATACAAGGAGAACTGGGCTGCATATGATGTACCGCGCCACTTGTGGCATTTCACGGCAAGCACCATAATGCAGTGGGGCGAGAAACACGGCTTCATATTAGAGAGACAATACACCATGCCGTTCGACGGCTACTACATATCGATGATGAGCGAGCGTTACAAAGGTTCGCGAATGCACTTTGCAAAAGGTTTCTGGAATGGATTCAAAGGCTGGTATGCACAATGCAAGAGACGTAGCGCAAGCAGTTCGATAATTTACGTATTCAGGAAAAGGAGATGAAACGACCATTATTCAAGGTACAGACATTGAGCGTATATATCAGCACCACGCTGGTACTTGTTCTGCTTGGCGTTATGGGAATACTGTTCACTTTCGGGCAGGGATTCTCAAAGAGCATAAAACAGAATCTCGTGGTATCCGTCATCATAGACAAAGATGCAACCGGCAGCGAGATTCTTGACCTGCAGAAGTATGTCGAAGGAAAGAGATTTGTCAGCGACTACACTTATATATCAAAGGAACAGGCACTGGACGAAGAGAGAAAAGCCCTGAAGACCGACCCGGTAAAGCTCCTTGGCAAAAACCCCTACGAGGCATCCTTCGAGATTACCCTATTGCCACAATACTCGAACACTGATTCGCTGGCAATCATAAAGAAGGAATTGATGGAAGAAAAAGCGTTGATAACAGAAGTATTGTATCTTGAGGACCTGGTAGATTCAGTAAACAGCAACATTCACAAGATAGGGATATTCCTTCTGGTATTCCTTGTAATGCTTACACTCATATCCTGGTCGCTGATAGGAAATCTTGTACGCCTTTCGATATACTCCAAACGTTTTCTACTGCACACGATGAAGCTTGTCGGTGCAAAATGGGGCTTCATACGCCACCCGTTTATCATAAGCAATATGAAGATAGGACTGTTGTCAGGAATTATGGCAAACATGATACTTGGTGCAGGGCTATATACAATACTTGAAGGAGAACCGTCGTTGGCCGAATTCATACAGGCTGACACACTTATTGTCGTGGCATCCATTGTCATTCTTTTCGGTGTCACAATATGTTCACTCTGTGCATATCTATCGGTAAACAGATTCCTGCGCATGCGCAGCAACGATCTCTATTTCATTTGACAAAACTTTTCAATTATGGATAAATCGAAATTCGCTTTTGGAAAAACCAATTACATCCTGCTCATAATAGGAGCAGCAGCAATTATCTTAGGATTCATACTAATGACCGGTCCTAGTTCCAACGAGACTTGTTTTGAACCGGACATTTTCAGTTTCCGCAGAATTAAACTGGCACCGGCAATATGTTTCTTCGGGTTCATATTCGTAATATACGCAATAATGTACAAGAAGAAGGAAACAAAGGATGACAACACCAAACTTACATAAAAATGGGTATAATAGAATCGATTTTATTAGGATTACTGCAGGGATTTACCGAGTATCTGCCAATAAGCAGCAGCGGTCATCTTACACTAGGACAACACATATTGGGCATTAGTGACCCGGAGCAGATACTTCCATTCACTGTATTGCTACACGTTGCTACAGTACTCAGCACCATAGTCATCCTAAACAAGGAGATTGTGTGGATATTCAAGGGATTGTTCAAGTTCGAACCAAAGAAAGAGGGAATAGGCATCATGCAGCGACTGAACGACCAGCAACGCTACGCACTTGCCATTCTGGTGTCAATGATTCCCATAGGAATTGTAGGAGTATTCTTCAAGGATGCGATAGAGGAGACATTCAGCAGCATGATTATAGTAGGTTTCAGTCTGTTGATTACCGCAGCATTATTGGGTTTCTCCTATCATGCAAAGCCACGACAGAAAGAGAAAATATCGACAAAGGATGCATTCATAATTGGTATTGGCCAGGCATTTGCAGTGTTGCCTGGACTCTCGCGCTCGGGAACGACCATTGCTACAGGTCTCTTACTTGGCAACAGCAAACAGAACATGGCACAGTTCTCTTTCCTCATGGTAATACCGCCCATCCTTGGAGAGGCATTGCTGGAGACAAAGGAGATGCTGGAGATAGGTTTAAGCCAGGCATTCGGAGGAATAGACCCCATCGCACTAATCGCAGGATTCATTGCCGCATTCATTTCGGGATGCATTGCCTGCAAGTGGATGATATCCATTGTACGCAAGGGAAAGCTCATATACTTCGCATACTACTGCCTCGCAGCCGGTATTGCAACAATAATCCTTTCACTAATCTAAATACCTACAGATGGATTTTGTTGCAGGAGAGATAATCCCCATTGCCAAACCCTACACCTGGACCTCATTCCAGATTGTGAACAAGGTACGTTATAACCTTAGCCGCAAGTATGGTATAAAGAGATTCAAGGTTGGACATGCAGGAACACTGGACCCGTTGGCTACCGGAGTGCTTCTGCTATGTACGGGAAAAGCCACAAAGAGGATAGAAGAACTACAGAGCCACACCAAGGAGTATGTTGCCGAGATAACGCTTGGTGCAACAACCCCCTCGTTTGATATGGAACATCCTGTTGATGCGACATACCCGTACGAACACATCACAAGAGAGATGGTCGAAAAGGTTCTGTTGCAGTTTACAGGAAACATCGCACAACGTCCGCCGCTCTTCTCGGCATGCAAGGTCGATGGCAAACGCGCCTATGACCTCGCCCGCAAAGGCAGCGACATGCAACTCGAGCCCAAACAGATACGGATCGACTCCATAGAACTGCTTGAATATGAGTTGCCCAAAATAAAGATAAAGGTAACTTGTGGCAAAGGAACATACATACGTTCGCTTGCACGCGACATTGGCGAAGCATTGCAGAGCGGCGGTTACCTGAGCGACCTGATACGTACCCGTATAGGAGAATATAAATTAGAAGATTGTATAACCCCAGATGCCTTTCAGGAATGGCTTGAAAATCAATGAACACTATGACAGAGGAGAGTTTTAACATAAGCGGACAGCACATGAAACTGTCGCAGTTCAAGTACAAACTGCCCGATGACCGCATTGCCTTGTACCCGGCAGAATACCGTGACGAATCGCGCCTGCTCGTACTCCATAAGAAAACAGGAGAGATTGAGCACCGCATATTCAAGGAGGTCATAGACTATTTCGACGAGAAGGACCTTTTTGTAATGAACGACAGCAAAGTATTCCCGGCCCGTCTCTATGGCAACAAGGAGAAGACCAATGCAAAGATAGAGGTATTCCTGCTCCGTGAGCTCAACGAAGAATTCCGCCTTTGGGATGTATTGGTTGACCCTGCACGCAAGATACGCATAGGCAATAAGCTATATTTCGGAGAGGACAATTCCATGGTTGCCGAGGTTATCGACAACACGACATCCCGTGGCCGCACATTGCGTTTCCTCTACGATGGTCCGCACGACGAGTTCAAGAAAGCACTCTACGCGCTTGGTGTAGCACCACTCCCCGACGACTTCAAGCGTCTTCGCAAGGAAGAACCCGAGGATCTGCAGAACTTCCAGACCTACTTCGCAAAAAAAGAGGGTTCCGTTACTGCATCGTTCGCCGGCCTTCACTTCACACGCGAACTTATGAAACGTATGGAAATCAAAGGTATTGATGCGGCATTCGTTACAATGCACACGGGCCTGGGCTGTTTCCGCGAGATAGATGTAGAAGACCTTACAAAGCATAAGATGGACAGCGACCTCATTAGCGTTGACACCGAGGCCGTACAGCTTGTGAACAGAGCAAAGGCTGAAGGCCGCCGTATATGCGCAGTAGGCACATCGGTACAGCGTGTTCTTGAGACCGCGACACTAACAGGCGGAATGCTCAAGGAGTATGACGGTTGGACAAGCAAGTTCATATTCCCCGAGCACGAGTTCCAGGTAGCCAACTGCATGATTGCCAACTTCTATGCTCCATACTCAACAATGCTAATGCTCACAACAGCATTCGGAGGCTATGACAACGTGATGAACGCATACAAGGTGGCACTCGACGAGGGATACCGTTTCGGTCTCTACGGCGACGCAATGCTCATCATCGACTGATAAACCGTAAATTCTTAATAAAAAAGGTCGGTTACGCAACCGGTTTCAAATTAATGGCAACAAGAGTATATCTTGGCCTTGGAACCAACCAGGGTGACAAAGCAAACAACCTTACGCGAGCGATAGATGCCCTATCGCTCGCGCTTGGTCGTTGCACTGATGTCTCTGCGTTCATAGAGACCGCTCCTTGGGGTTTCGAGAGCGAGAACAGTTTCCTTAACTGTGCTGCAGCATTTGAAACGGAGCTGTCGCCGCTTGGGCTGCTCGACGCCACCGAGCGCATAGAACGCGAACTGGGGCGTACACAGAAATCGGCCGGTGGAATATACCACGACCGCATAATAGACATAGACATTCTGTTATATGGCAACTTGGTCGTTGAGAGCCCAAGGCTGACCATCCCCCACCCACTAATGCACAAACGTACATTCGTCCTTGAACCGCTTGCAGAGATTGCGCCCGTCACAAAACACCCTGCAATTGGCAAGAGCATAAGGGAGCTTCTCGAGGAGCTACGGGAGAACGAACCAAATATTACAAAAGGTTAAAATGGCGCCTGCACATTAAAAAAAGCGGCACAACACTGAATATTTGCACAAAAACCATTACCTTTGTACACGATAAAGGCCTAATGAGGCTGTGTGTGGAAAGATTTGACTGCTTGCAACCACGGTAAAAAATGCTAAAAGCCCCATCAGTGGGCGTTTGTAAAAGGCACTTCGCCGGCATAAGTTATCCCACACATTGTTACACAGGCCTGATATTACAGGAATTATTAACTACGCCCGCCGGGACACAAGATTATTGGTACCTTCGGGCATAATACAGAAAAAACTATGGGATACTTATTCACATCAGAATCAGTTTCAGAGGGACACCCTGACAAGGTTGCCGAC
>JAFXHQ010000108.1 GCA_017536325.1 Bacteroidaceae bacterium | reverse complement strand
TTTGCAATCGGATTAATTCGGATTAAAATTTAATATGATTGTAAATAGTTGATATATAGTTATATTGCTGTGTTTTTCTGCATTTTTCTTTTTACCCACATTTTCCCCACTTTAATTATTTCAAATGCGGGTCTGGGTACTGAAACGGAGAAAGTTGAAAAACTCTCTCCGTTTTCTTTTTACTGTATGCCATACCTTACGGCTCACCTGCAAAAGTTCTTGATTGCTGCGACCGAGATAATCAATCGGGTCTCCTTTTTCTTCCACGAATACGACGTATCCACAGATAATACCCTGTCAACGGCAGTGTCGCTCCCAGCAGAGCCGACAAGAATGCAAGAATACGTGTAACAATACCGCCCCACGAGCCTACATGCAAAGAGAACACCCAGCCACGGAGCTTATTTCCTCTGTCACTATTTTCATACAGCTCGACAGATATTATTTCACCCGTATCCTTATTATATATATACCTGTCACTTGCGCGCTGGTTGCCAATGCCATCATGGAGCACAGTAATCGCTCCGTCGGAGAGTGTCATCTGCGAATATTCAGGAGCCATGCTCTTCACTGCATCTAATGCCAACTGCCACACTGCAACAGACGACGCATTGGCCGCAACCGTTGTAGCACCGCTTGAAGCATCAACTGTTGTCGCACCGCTTACAGCATCTGAGACATCGGGAAGTTCCTCATCGGCAATATACGGAGCATCTGCTACAATGGTCGCTCCGCTTACGGCATCGGAATTCCACACTGCGGAAGAGGCTCCTCCATTATCGGCGGAAGCATCAGGCTGTGCGCCCTCGTTCACCTGCGGTGCTGCGTAGATGCAGACATCGAGTTTGCATTTGCTGCAATCCCCAATACACACAGGCTCCGGTGCAGTCCTTTCCGTCTCTAAAGCCGTCACAGTCTTAGAGGCCCTGCCTGTCTCTGCGCCAAAGAGACCGTAGAAGCCATTCCTGTACCATTCGAAAGACCAGGTAAGGCCGGTAAGTGCCATCACAAGCAGAAAAAGGAGTGCATATATTCCACCAACGACATGAAGGTCGTACCAGAAACGCATCTTGCCTTTGCCCAGAGCAATCTTGAGACGGTTCTTTAGCATTGCACGGTTACGCGGCCACCACACCACGATACCGGAAACAAGTATTACCAGAAAGGCAATAGTGCTTATCCCCACGATCAACCTGCCCGGGAAAAGCGTTCCGTCACCGGGGTTGCTGTCGAAAAGCCACCGATGAAGACGGGAAACATGCCTGAAGAACGGAAGACGTTCTTTGTTCCCTTTTACCTCACCTGCATATTGGTCAACATATACCGATGCTCCTGCAGGTTCCGACAAATTGAACAGATATGCCTTGTCGGGAGATGGTGATATTACAACTCCCGTGACTTCGGCTCCGGCCTCAAGGCCCGGCTGTACTTTCTCCACCAGCACATCCAAGGGCAAAGGCTCGCCGGAAGGCTCTACATATTCTACTCCGCCATCACACAAGGCTGTGATTTCCTTCTCGAAGACAAGGATGGCACCTGTCAGACAGGTTGTAGAAATAACCAGTCCAAATGGGATTGAAGCCCAAAGATGCAGTTTACGGAAAAAGTCCTTCATTCGGTTGTGTTTTTGTTTGAATCACGGCCTCTGCCGATTCTACATTCCAAGCATAAGGAAAGGTTCACTTTACCGGTTCAACCAGGTAGCCCTTGTTCTTCAATAGTTCTATAACGCCACGTTCGCCAGGAAGATGCGCTGCTCCTACAACAAAAAGTGTGGATTCAGAACTCATTATCTCAGGCATTTTTTCTGCCCAATCGGCATTACGGCCATAAATCAGAGCTTCATCTTCCTCGGGAGTATTGTCACAACTGTTGCCAAGTTTCTCTTCTGTTACCTCACAGATCTTCTCAATGTTCTGCGAGAAGTATGCTTCGGTAACATTCTTCATTATCATAAAGTTATACTCCTGATTATCCAACATGCACATGAGCTGTTCTTTCTGACGCTCTATCGAAGTGCCGGTGTAAAGGACAGAAATCTGAAAATCAACAGTTTCAAAGCCTATCACTGATTTGCCGGCAGCCCTGGCTGCATTCTGGAAATAGCTGTCAATCATCTCAGTAGGATTGAAACCGGGAGTCATCTTCATATACTGCACCATCTGCAATTGCGTGCTGATTGCAACGGGAATCATCTTGCCTAACTGAGCAGCGACCATGGGGTTGTTGAGGTCGGTTCCTAGAGTCTCCATCATAAAGGCATTGAGTTTATCCAGCTGCTCCTTGGTGAGGATATCGGAGAGTGACTGGCCATCGGGCAGCATCATTGCCGCCATAACCTTCTGCAAGCCTGCCATTGACTGCATTTCGGCCATGTCCACTTCACCGCACACCTGTCCCACTTCGTCAAGGGCGGCCTTCGCGCCTGGTATTGAGTCGGCGAACGAAGCCGGAGCCAAATGATATGTACCTACTATATATGACGGTTTATCGAGGTCGTTTCCCGAAATTCTATAAAGCAACTGCGCATTTACACACACTACGGCTACAACCGTGAAGAACAAGGTAAAAAATAATCTCTTCATATTACATTTCATTTTTTCGTGGCGAATATACGAAAAAAGAAGAAATGGCTGTTCATAAGTAACACATAAATATTAAGAAATTATAATTAGCAGCATGATGGGATGTATTGTAAAGCAAGTTATTTATTTTTGCAGAGACAAAATTAAAACAGAATACTATGAAGAAGATAAGAAACCCATGGATAGGTCTGACCGACAAGGGGTACAACTGTTTTGCATGCGCACCGACAAACCCATACGGACTCAAGATGGAATTCTACGAGGACGGTGACGACATCGTTTCGTTCTGGAATCCCGGGAAGAACTACCAAGGATGGCTCGACACATTGCATGGCGGCATCCAGGCTACATTGCTCGACGAGATTGGAGGCTGGATAATCGCACGCAAATTCCAGACATCAGGAATGACAACAAACCTCAATGTGAAATATAAGAAGCCGGTACCTACAGGAGATGGCATTGTAGTAGAGGTTCGCGCGCGTGTGAAGGAGGTCAAACGGATGTTTGTCTTCATTGAAGCTGCTATAAGCTATAACGGCGAGATCTGTTCAAGTGCCGAGATGACATACTATACATTCCCCAAAGATGTCGCCGAAAAAGACTTCATGTTCCATGAATGTGTGACTGAAGAGTAAAATAAATTAAAAAAAGAAGAAATGGCAACAATGTCATTTCTTCTTTTTAACCACGTCCTCGACAGCTTCAAGCATATCCTGCGCCAACCTCTTCCTGTCGAAGTCTCTTGCCAGACTGTCGCATCCCTGTTGGCATGCTGCATACAACACCCTATCGATCAGCATGCGGTTCAGTTTCGAGAGGAAATCATCTTTATTTTCCGGCTCATAGAACAGACCTGCACCGTAATGTTCAACCAAAGAACGTGCTTCACCATCAACACCTAACATTATGGGGACACGCATAGCTGCTGTCTCGAATATCTTTGAGGGAATAACGGTTGTAAACAGAGGGTCGCGACGGAGATTCACCAATGCAAGGTCCTGCAAACCGACATAATCGGCAACCTTGTCCTTTGAAACAGGATCAACGAAGAACACGTTGTCTATATTCTCGTTTGCCACCTTTTCTACAAGCGCATCTTTCTCGGCACCTGCACCAAGTATCATCAGCTTGCAATCGGGCAACCCCTTAACGCAATCGATAAGAAAATCAAGTTTATGAGCCATACCTATAGTACCCACATAACCCAGCACTACTTTTCCTTCAAGGCCGTACTTCTTCACCAGCTCCGGTGATTTTTCACGCGGCCGGAACAGGTCGAGGTTTGCACCGTTCTTTACCACACTTATCTTCTCTGCCGGGATACCTTTCTCCGAAATGATTTTCTTGAATGTATCGGTGACAACGACTATTCTATCGGCCGATTTGTAGCACCACTTCTCCTCCTTCGAGAAATACTTGAGTACCAGCCCATCCTTCATCGCGCCTACCGACTTGATGGAATCGGGCCAGAGGTCGCGCACCTCCATTACCCACGGTTTACGTTTGAAAAAATGAAGCGTCCTTCCCGAAAGTGCCGTAAAGAACTGGGGAGAGGTCGCAACTATGACATCGCATTTCAGGAAGAGACCTGCAAAGAACGACGTAAAGGAGAAACTGATATAATCGAGAATGCGCTTGAAGAATCCTTTATTGGATGTAATGTATGTCCAGACACGTATTACATTTATCCCCTCTACCACCTCCTTGGTTTTCCAAGAGTTCTTGTAGCCATCGTAAACCTTTCCAATAGGATAGTTGGGATGACATGTTATGACAGTCACTTCGTGCCCTGCCTTAACCCACTCACGGCAATGCTCCAAAGTACGTGTTGCCGGAGCATTCACTTCCGGAGGAAAATTATCTGTCAAGAAGAGAATCTTCATCTATCTTTCAATATATACCTTAAACGTATATTACACCCTATTATTGTATTTCTGGAGTCCAAAATTACAAAAAAATATTATAAAAAAGCAAGCCCAGAGATAGTCTAAAAAGCAGTCTAAAAAGCACATGTGAGATATCGCATTATATATCAACAGTTAACAACGCCCAACTGGCTTCCGCGATAATAATGGAAAAGTATCTTTTCGTATGAAAAGCCCTGTTCTCCCATCATGGCTGCACCAATCTGGCACAAGCCGACTCCGTGTCCCCAACCGGCACCTTTTAGAATGAAACGGTAAAATCCATCGGCAGACAAGAGTTTATCGACAACAAATGCCGAGCTGTAGAGATGTGACTCAGAGAGCCAACGACGTATCTCAAGTTCCTTCCCGACAATTTTTGTCTGCTTGCTCCCGACAACACGCAATCTTATGATACGTCCCGAAACTCCACGCTCTACGGGCTCAAGTTCCTCTATTACACCGAAATCAATACCCGACCGCACCCTTACCAATGCAGAAAGCTGTTCCTGAGTATATTCCACATGCCAACGGTAGAAATCGTTGGTCTCCTGGTCATAGCCATTCAGTATCTGTGAAAGGACTTTTCTGTCACTTGTTGAACAGAATGCAGAAGGGACACCCTCTATCCACTCTCTTGCCCCTTTCTCCGTTGTCAGATCGGGCAATCCATCGGCACCATCCACATCCCGGAATGCCTGTAGATAGTCATAGTCAACATCCTCCCAACAGGCCGAAAAACGTTCTGTCACACCACCGCAGCACTTGCTGAAGCGTGCATCGCAGACTTCGTCGCCATACATGAGTACAACACCCTCGGTCTCCCTGACTGCACGTTCCACATTGGGATTGAAAGCTCTGGTCACACCCTGATACCGCTGGCAATGGTCATCAGCACACAAGTCGAAAAGAGTATGGTCCTCGCGTGCATACCAACGCACGACCTCATTGCTGTTTTCCCACCCTAGAGCACCCTGCTTCACCTTATCTCTCCTTAACAGCTGCGCATACAGCCAGCTGCGGGAAATAATGGTATGTGCCTTGAGAAATTCCAGCGACGATGTAGCAGACATCTCACTCGAAATGACACTTACAAGATACTCCTCGACAGGCAAGCGGTTTATGGCACGCACCTCGCCATCCTCGACAACAAACAGCAATTCGCCCTTAAATGACTGGTTCTCCTTGCGTTGCCAATGAAAATTGACTCCGATGACAACATCGTGCAAAGTAAAGAGAGAAGAGTCGCAAACAGGCTTGAAGAGCAGCGAATCATAACGGTTGCCACAATAGCATAGTTTTCCGCCATCGATGAAAAGGACATTTTTCTCGGGCGGCACAATGCCTTCAAGGGTAAAACCTCCGATTAAATCGAATTTTATGCGTGGGGCACGCAAGATACCTACATCGACACTCCTCATCATATTAATTTCTCTATGATATCCTCTGCAGTTTCGGGCGAGATAGCCACCTCGCGCAGCATTGCCATAGCCTCATCGGCTGTTATAGAAAGAAAATCCTCCTCACGGGGAGTTATCATAAGGGTTGCCATATCAAGCGCACCGGGACTGACAAGACGTTGCTTGTCATCGGCTGCATAATAGCAGGCCGGACGATGTTCTGCACGCGGTATAACGATTGTCACATACCCTTCGTCCAGTTTATAATGGACAAAGACATTCATGCGCGGTTCTTTCTCGCCCTCACACAGCGGCATGGCCGACAACAGACGGCATAGCAGTTCAACCGAGTGGCTTACCTTTCCTGCAACAATCATGAACATTGGAACGGCATATGATGTCACATTGTATATAATACTCTCTTCAAACGTATATACAGGTTCCATTCCATCGGCAATCACATTGCTCCATTTGTCATTGAAAACAGGGATATCGGTACAACGTCCGGCCTGAAGATGCGCATGATCGGGTGCCGAAGCTCCGCACTTTGCGCCGTTATAGAAGAGAGCTACCCCCTGCCACTCACGGGCGAGATGAAGCATATCGGCATACATGGGTTTCAGGAACTGTTGCAAATGCTCTTTCATGGGTAATGTCAGATGGAAAGGCAATATCGGATATGGATTTACAAGGACATCAAGGGTTTCCATAACCGTAATACTACGCTGGACATCCGGACGGTTCTGCCCACAAAGGAAACATTTGCGTTCGGCAATGGTCCCGGCATCAACCTTCGCTGCAGTAGATACCATACGTGCAGGATTATATTGCAGTGTGATGCCGTTCTCAAAATGACGTACCTTTACACCTTCCAATGCTGCATAACGAGCCGATGCTTCGTTCCACTCCCGAAGTTGCGATTCGAAGAAGCCATACAGTTCCTCACGCGATACGATGTTCAAGGAAGAGACATATTCAATTCTTGCCTCCACCTCGGCCGTACGCAAGGAGTCCTTATACAGGTTGTGTGCATTCACCTTCGCATGCGAGAGTGCTGCATCGGAATTACCACCCCAACGGCGGCACAGATAGAGTACATCGTATATACGCCCTATTCTGAAACGGCGCGAAATCTGCAGGCCTACCGCATAATCCTCGCCATAGCTCACATTCGGGAAGCCCACTTCGCGTATAACAGGGGTGAAGAATGCACGGGGAGCACCCAGACCGTTTATACGCAAAGCGTTGTTGCGCCCGTTCTCCTCGCTCCACTCACGGTGGTCGATGACACCCGGCGGCAATGTATTAAGGTCGAAATCACATATCCGGTATGTACCTACAAGCATCGCACACTGTTGGGAATAGAACTCATCGACAATACGTTGCAGAGTACCGGTTCCGCTGTAGAGGTCATCACTGTCGAGCTGCACTGCAAAACGTCCGCAGCACTCGCTGTTCACGGCAAGCTCCCAGCAACCGCCGATACCAAGGTCGGTACGTTCCGGAACAAGGTGCACCACCCTTTCATCACCGAAGGAATCGATGATTTCACCGGTACTGTCGGTCGAATGGTTATCTACTACTATAATATTGAAAGGGAAGGTTGTCTCCTGCGACAGAACCGAGGCTATTGCATCGGCTATGGTCGATTCACGGTTCAGAACCGGTATAATGACCGAAGCCTCCACCCGAAAATCACCCGCAGAAAGGTCTATCTTCTCGTACTTGCACGGAGGCAACCATGCCCCTATGCACTTGAGGTGATGAGTACATACACTCTCCATTTCCAGTTGCACAGAGCGTTGCGCTGGATTTACATAATCGAACTGCTTCTCACCGCTCTTGCGGGTATCGTATTCCTGTTCGGTATAAAGATAATCCTTGAAATGGAACAGAGAACCGGCACGGCTCAATGCAAGACGCAGCTGATAAAGGCCTGCGTAGCTATATTCCTCCATTCCATCGGTAAAATAGCCTTTCAGAGCCGATGTACGGAAAAGGAGCAATGAGCCGAAATCGAAGTCGTTCCTTAGGCTACCGGCAAAATAATCAATTACAGGAGCCTCTTGAAGCACGCTGCCCATCGATTTGTAGTGGTCGGCATATGCCATGGCGGCATCCGAAGGCATTGCAGCACAGAGTTCCTGCAGCTTTGATGCATCAACGGAAAGATTTTCCATTCCTGAATAGAGCACAAAATCGGCTGTGGCACGCTCTGCCATATCACGGAAAAGTGCTGTGGATGCAAGCGAGTCAACCACAATGGTTTCCACATTTTTCGGCAAGGACACACTCTCGGGCGAGGCTGTCCATAGCCATACACGTTCAACCGCACCGGCAGCCAGCAGGCCCTTCACGTTCTCCGGCACATCCTTGCTGCTGGTGCAAGGCAAAAAAAGTTCTATAGTATGCTTTTCCATAAGATTCAAGATTAGTCGCGAATTTAATAAAAAGAGATGTAATGGAGCAATTTTAAGAAGACAAAATGAGCATGAAGCCCAAAAAGCTGGTGCCGCTATATATATCTTTAGCTATAATATGAATTATTGAAAATAAAGGGGGATAAAATCACTTTTTTGCATTATCTTCGCATAGATTTTCGCCATGCCCGCACACAGCCGGCAAGGCGACACGGGAATATACAATGGAAAATAACAGGACAAAATTGGCAGGAATGACCCTCGACGGCCTCAAAGTGGCCGTCAAGGAGGCCGGTATGCCAGCATTCACCGCAAAACAGATAGCCGACTGGATATACAGGAAACGTGTCAGGAGCATCGATGAAATGACAAATATATCCCTGAAGAACAGAGAGAGGCTGAATGAACTGTTCGAGGTCGGATATTGTTCTCCTTCGGACGAAGCACGTTCCGTTGACGGTACCGTCAAATATCTCTACCGCGTGGCAAACGGCCATTATGTAGAGGCGGTATATATCCCCGACGGCGAACGCGCTACACTATGCGTATCGTCGCAGGTGGGATGCAAGATGAACTGCCTCTTCTGCATGACCGGGAAGCAGAAATACACAGCAAACCTCACTGCCAATGAGATTATAAACCAGATACTCTCATTACCAGAGTTCGAGAAGCTCACCAATATCGTATTCATGGGTATGGGCGAACCGTGCGACAACCTCGACAACCTGCTTCAGGCAATAGAGATAATAACAGCCGAATACGGACTGGGATGGAGCCCGCACCGCCTGACGGTATCATCGGTGGGTGTACGCAAAGGTCTGAAACGGTTACTCGATTCGGGAGACTACCACATAGCTATAAGTCTTCATCACCCTGTACCCGAGCAGCGCAAAGAGATTATGCCTGCCGAGAAGGGATACCCGATAATGGAGATACTCGAGCTGTTGAGGGAGTATGACTTCAGCCACCAGAGAAGACTCACGTTCGAGTATATTGTATTCAAAGATATCAATGAGACTATGTCGCACGCAAGAAAGCTCTTGAAGCTGCTGAGCGGCATTGACTGCAGAATAAACCTGATACGTTACCACGCAATACCGGGAGTACCCCTTGAGGGAGTAAACGAAGAGGGAATGACACAACTGAGGGACTACCTTACAAAGAACGGACTGTTCACAACCATACGTGCATCGAGAGGCGAGGACATTTTCGCAGCCTGCGGTATGCTGTCAACCCTCAAACAGGACCAGAAAAACAAACAATAAGAGATATGAAGAAGATACTGTTTTCATTGTTTGCGGCAGCAATGTTGCTTACATCATGTAACATCGAGGTAAAATATCAGGCCATAGGAAAGCCATATGAGATACTTGTACTATGCGACGATGACATTTGGAGCGATTCAGCCGGCCATGTGGTTTACGATATACTCACACAGGATATCATAGGCCTGCCACAACCCGAGGGTTCGTTCAAGGTGACACGAATGAGGACTGCCACACAAGAGGCATCAAAACACCGCAACATACTTATCCTGGATGCCGAGAAGGGCAAGTATGAGAAGTGCGAACTGAGGTATGAAAGGGATATGATTTCTGAAGACCAGTTTGTTGTGTCCATTACAGCACCTTCAAAAGAGGAATTGAAGGAATATGTCGAGAATAACAGCGACATGCTTGTGGAGGTTTTCAATGGCGCAGAGATGGAGCGCAAACTGACCGAATACAGGCTAAGCCATAATCGAGAGGCCGAGAAGAAGGTTATGGATAAATTCGGTTGCGAGATAGTTATCCCGTCTTCACTTACCGATTATAAGGAGGGAAAAAATTTCATTTGGATATCGGACTACTTCTCCAACAGACCGGAGATAATGAGCCTTGTCATATACAGCTATCCTTACACATCGCCCGAGAATTTCTCTTTCGACAATTTTATAATGACAAGGGATTCGATAATGAAAGAGCATATCCATGGCAGCGGAATTGAACAATATATACAGACCGACGGCCGCTTTGTGACCATTGAAGAGAAATCGTTCCGCGACCGTTACCTGCAGGAGGCAAGAGGACTGTGGTTCATGACAAACATTGCCATGGGCGGCCCGTTCGTTTCATACTCGACAGTAGATGAGGTGAATGAAAGGGTTATCGTTGCCGAGATATTCGTATATGCGCCACACAAGGAGAAAAGACAGCTCGTGCGTGACATGGAGGCCCTGCTTACAACACTCAAGCTCCCGGCCGACCTCATAATAGAGAACAGCAGTGCAATGGAAGAGATTGTCGTGGAAGGCAACAATGAATGATTGAAACCAGGCAACCATATCATGGGATGCCGACAAAATATCAATAAAGATGAGCAACAAGACAAGAATACGAGTAGGAATCACACATGGTGACATCAACGGAATTGGCTACGAGGTTATACTGAAGACTTTTGAGAACAGTGAGATGTTCGAGATATGCACCCCCATCGTATATGGTTCGCCCAAGGCTGCGGCATACCATCGCAAGGCATTGGAAATGGAGGTTGCATACAATGCCATAGAAAGCACCGAAGAGGCACAGGACGGCAAACTGAACATACTGAATTGCAATGGGGATGACCTGCACATAGAGTTGGGGACAAGCACCCCCGAGGCGGGAGAAGCGGCATTCAAGGCTCTTGAGCAGGCCGTGAATGATTACAAGGAGGGCAAAATAGATGTCATTGTAACCGCACCGATAAACAAGAGTGCCATACAGAGCGAGCAGTTCCATTTCCCCGGGCATACCGAATACCTGCAGGAGTGCTGTGGAGGCGAGGAGAAAGCATTGATGATTCTGTGCAGCGGCGAGCTGAGGGTTGCCGTTGCCACATCACACATGGCCCTGCGCGATATACCCGAAGCCATTACACCGGAATTGCTTGAAGAGAAAATTACACTGCTCGACAGGAGTCTGAAGGAAGATTTCAATATTGATGCTCCTAAAATTGCAGTACTATCGCTGAACCCTCATGCGGGAGACAATGGTCTGCTGGGTGAAGAGGAGATAAAGACTATTTCACCGACAATACGGAAAATGAATGAAGGCGGTATCTTCTGCTACGGCCCATTTGCCGCAGACGGTTTCATGGGAAGCGGCAAGTATGCCGAATTCGATGCGATACTGGCCATGTACCACGACCAGGGGCTCGTTCCGCTGAAAACACTGGCAATGAACGATGGAGTAAACTTCACTGCAGGACTCTCAATAATACGCACATCACCGGCACATGGTGTTGCATTCGACATTGCCGGCAAAGGTGTTGCCGATGAGAATTCATTCCGCCAGGCAATATACGCAGCCATAGACATCATGCGTAACCGTAATATGTACAACCAGGCACGCCGTAATCCGTTGCGCAAACTGTACTTCGAGAAACGCGACGACAGCAACAAGCTGAACCTGCAACAGAACGACAACGATATCTAAGAAACTGTTTAAATTTATGTCCTTGAATTTTTTATAGGTCTTTTTTAGGATGTTTTTTCATTTTTCAAAGCCACGAATAAGTGAGAGCAAAGAAAGTTTACTTACTTTGCCGAACGGGAGTGGGTTCGTGTAACAAAGGCGCATAGCGGGCTATGTAACTGCGAAAAAGGGAAAAAACAGACAAAAAAGAGCATAAAAAGACAAGTACAACTCGCGAGCAACGTAATCATTTTTTTGAAAGAAATTTTAACAGAATCCTAGAAGATGAAATTTGCAATAATAGCGGCAGGAGAGGGGTCAAGACTTGCACAGGAAGGAATCACAACCCCAAAACCGTTGATTGAGATACAAGGCGTTCCTATGATAGAACGCCTTGTAAAGATTTTTGCACAGAACGGGGCCGACTCCATATGCATAATCATAAACAGCCAACAGCCTGAAACGCATAAGTTCCTGCTGTGGCTGCAAAAGGATTATCCAATAGAAATCGTGCTCAAGGACACACCGAGCTCAATGCACAGTCTCCACATGCTCTCTCCCTATCTCAAGGGCGAGAAATTCTGCTTGACAACAGTTGACACACTATTCCGCGAAAATGAATTCAAAGAATACATAAGGCAGTTCAACAACTGTGAAGAGAGTGGTCTTATGGCTGTTACCGACTACATTGACGATGAAAAGCCTTTGTATGTCGAGTGCGACGAGAGACTCAGGATAACAGCTTTCAGGGACGCACCCGGCAGCGATGTTAAATATATTTCAGGCGGCATATATGGTCTGCCGCCACAAGCACTCGACATATTAGAGAAGTGCATAGAAGAGGGACAGCAACGTATGCGTAATTTCCAGCGCAGACTGGTTGCCGAGGGAGTTGTACTGAACGCTTGCCCCTTTGGAAAGATAATAGACATAGACCACGCAGAGGACATCGCAAAAGCAGAGATATTCCTTTCTGAATGACAAAGATTGCAACCATAGCACGTGATTCCATAAATTCTCCCAACATGTCGGAGAATGATGCCGCGATACTCAAAAGTGTAGCAAGAGAACTTGAAGCCATCGGTGTAGAGATTGTCAACTGCAATGAGAAACCCGATGCCATATGTCATATGTCGCGGAACAGAGCCACATTGGAATGGCTTGCAAAAGCCGAGAAAAGAGGGACAAGGATATTCAACAGGCCTGCGGCAGTAAGAATGTGTTCAAGGAGTGCATTTACCCATGCTCTACAAAGAAGCGGCATACAGCAGCCTCCATTCTGCATAATTACGGAAGTAGGGCAACTTAAAAGTCTCAACTACCCTGCATGGATAAAACGAGGTGACGGATGGAGCTGCGACAAGGATGATGTCTGTTATGCCGCAAATGCCGGAGAAGCCATTGAAGCAGCATTGTCAATGAAGGAAAGAGGAATCAAAGAGATTATCCACTCGGCACATATCAAAGGTGACATCATAAAATTCTATGGTGTTGGCGAGAATTATGTAAGATATTGCTACCCCGATACAGGAAAGAGCAAATTCGGGTTAGAAAAGATAAACGGCATCCCACACGGTTATCTTTTTGACAAGGAGAGAATGAACAGGGAAATAATAAGGGCAGCCAAGGCTGTAGGTCTGGAGATTTTCGGCGGTGACTGCATTGTTACAGTAAAGGGAGAGATATACATTATTGACCTGAACGATTTCCCTAGTTTCTCGGCCATAAGGGAAGAAGCTGCAAGGGAAATTGCCACATACATCACAAGAACCATTAAAGAAGAGACTGAATATGAAAGAAGAGGATAAGGAGTTGTACCGTACATCAATAAAATCGACAGACACGGAAGAGTTTCTCGACCTATGGGTATATCGCCCGTTGGGATTCCGTTGTGCAATATTTTTCCGTAACCGCGGGATACACCCGAATGTCATTACCATCATATCAATATTCCTGGGAATAGGTGCAGGAGTATGCTTCCTGCAGGAGAATCTCCGCTGGAATGTAGTGGGAATACTGCTTCTCCTGTGGGCTAACCTGTACGACAGCACAGACGGACAACTTGCACGCATAACAGGACAGAAGACACGATGGGGAAGGATTCTTGACGGCTTTGCCGGTGACTGCTGGTTCTTCTGCATATATTTTGCAATAGCAGCAAGGGAGACCTTCCAGCCAATACCGTTTGCACCTGAGCACAACTGGGGTGTACTCATATGGATACTTGTCTCATTCTGCGGTTTCTGGGTACATGGTTCACAATGCCAGCTTGCCGACTATTACCGCAACATACACCTCTACTTCTCCAACGAAAAGAACGGAAACGAATTCCATAATTCCGTCCAACAGAAAAAGGAATATGATGCAACGCCGTGGAAGGGTAATTTATTCTGGAAAATATTCCTTAATGCATATGTTGCATATGTAGGCAACCAAGAGAGGATGTCCCCATGTTTCCAACGTTTCATAAAAGCAGTACATGCAAGGTACGGGACTGAGATACCGGCAGCATTGCGCAATAAGTTCAGAGCAGGCAGCCTGCCGCTGATGAAGTACACCAATATACTGACTTTCAACTCGCGTGCCATCATGCTATGCTTTGCTATGCTGACCGGAGAGCTGTGGATATACCTTATCTTTGAGTTGGTATTCCTAATGGCATTGTTCCTGTACATGCAGCGCAAGCACGAGGCCTTGTGCAGAAGTCTCACTAAAAAGATAGAGAACAATGAGTTCGATTAAAGGAATTATATTCGATTACGGAGGCACCATTGACACCAACGGAATACATTGGGGCGAACTCATCTGGCAGGAGTACTGCAATTCCGGAATAGAGATAGAGAGGGAACTTTACCGTGAAGCATATGTACACGGCGAGCGTTCGCTTGCCAAATCGCCAATAATAGAGCCCACCGACACGTTCCGTACTCTACTGCACAAGAAGATGGCAATACAGTCGGCATACCTTCGTGAAAAAGTCAATGAAGGCATATTGGCTATAGGGAAGGAAGATGAGATTGCCGAGAGATGCTATGGGAGGGTGCTTGATACCCTTGCTGTGTCGCGACCGATAATAGAAAACATAGCTACGGAATATCCGTTGGTACTTGTAAGCAACTTCTACGGAAATATGCCGGTTGTACTCGAAGAGTTCAGGCTATCGCACCTCTTCGGGACCATCATAGAATCGTCGGTCGTAGGAATACGTAAGCCCGACCCGGCACTCTTTGCAATGGGAGTGGATGCACTCGGAATAGAAGCAAGCAGTACAATAGTCATTGGCGACTCATACAGGAAAGACATCTTCCCCTCCTCTACCCTGGGGTGCAGAAGTGTATGGCTGAAGAATATATGTTGGGAAGAAGAGACCGTAATTGAAGGTTATGAACCTACCCGGACAATAGAATCAATAGAGAAACTGCCTGAAGCAATAGAAAGTATATATACAGAATGAATATACGGCAATATGTAAAGGTTTGAAACATTTTACAGCTATTGCTTGCATATATTACAGAACCTTAGAGGCTCTGCTGATGTTTTATATAGAAACTGATAAATTGGATTCTTATGAAACATCGATTGCTTACCGGCGTAGCGACCGCCGCCCTGTGCATTGTTGCCAATGCACAGATATCACCCGAAAGTTATAATGCTGCCCACAGCGACAGCTGTTGGCATTTCACCCTAGAGTACGACACACCCAAACTGCCCAGCAGAGAAGGGATGCTTGTTATAACCCACATATGTACCCCCGACACTTGTGTAAGTTCTGCAACACGGCATATACAGGGCAAGAGATACAATAAAAGATACACAAGAAGGTACGGAACAAGCCCGGAACTGCAGAAAAGCGGCAAGCAGAGCTGCACACTTACAGTTCCTGAAAATGCGGTATATGACACGGTGTATGCTGTCACATACTGCGAGTACAGCGACCTTGACGGCACCGAATTCCTTTGCGATACAATGGCTATAATCCTTCCACAGGCACCGCCACTGAGTTGTCATAGGGTAAGGGAAGAGGAGAGCTATGCCGATGTGCTCTCCGAGGAGTATCCTTACATAAAGAACATCAGATACTACACTCCATTGGACAAGCATAATGCCTCAGCAGCAATACCCACTCCTCATATTGTAAGATATACTACAAACAGTGACAAGCTCAACTCCACGTATCTCGAAAACGCAATGAATATCGAGGATATGATGTCGCTCATCGATGAGGTACTTGCCGACAGCAGTACTACTCTGGAATCGGTACAGATTGTCGGCTATACATCGCCCGACGGGTCGGAAAAAGAATCGAAAGGCCTTGGGCGGTCACGTGCTGTTGCCATGCGTGAACATATAAAGAAGCATCACCACCTGCCCGACTCCATCTTCGAAGTTGCCGACGGAGGCCAGAACTGGAATATGGTTTATGAAAACATTATGGAGATTGACCCCGAGAATGGAGAAATGCTCGTTGAAGAACTGAGAAGTGAACCGGACATGTACAACAGAGAAAGGATATTGAAACAGTTCGGTAATGGAGAATTATATACGACATTACTCGAGAAACACTTTCCCGCACATCGCATTGCCTGCTGCACAGGGATATACTACAGCAACAGCGCAGACAGCACTGCCATGGCACTGAATGAGATAATTGACGAACTCGCAAACAATCCGTCACCCGATTACAGAAGACTTATGCAGGAACTCGAATTGTACAAGGATGACCCGCGTGTAATAAATCTGGAAGGTGTCATAGAATATCGGCGACACCACCGTCATGCTGCAGAGCAGGCATTCATAAAGGCGGCACAGATGGGTGACGACCAGGCTGCGATAAATCTGCAGATAGTGGAGAATAACAAAAAATGAGAATAGAAGCACTTTTTTAGCAACAAATCGCCATCCGCTGATAACAGGAAAAAGCTTATCTTTGCATCACAGAATATTCTGTGATGCATTTTTAGGATTGGAAAACGATATGGAAGAATACCTCTACCCTCTTTTGGATTTGCTGAACGAAATGACACCATACCTGCTGTTCGGGTTCCTGGCAGCAGGCATACTGCACGAGTTCGTTCCACGCAGAATATATGCCGACAAGCTATCTAAAAACAATTTCAGCTCCATACTATGGGCTGCACTGTTCGGAATTCCGCTACCGTTATGTTCATGCGGAGTGATACCTACAGCAGCATCAATACGCCGTGAGGGTGCATCGAAAGGAGCCACTGTGTCGTTTCTCATAGCGACTCCACAGACAGGTGTAGATTCCATTATGGCCACAGCATCACTGTTGGGTCCTTTCTTTGCAATCATGCGGCCTCTTGCAGCACTAGTTACTGCAATCATCGGCGGACTTGCCGTAAACCGTTGGTGCAGGGAAGAGAACGGCCAAGCAGCCACAGCCAAAACTGGAAAAGAAAATAAAGGATTCTGGAAAAAGTGTATCGGGACACTGCACTACGGTTTCATAGAGATGCTGCAGGACATTGGCAAATGGATCGTCATTGGGCTTGTGATTGCAGCAATAATTACGATTGTAGTACCCGACAATTTCTTTGCACAGTTCAATGATTACCCAGTCCTGAACATGTTCATAATACTTGCAATTTCCACCCCGATGTACCTTTGTGCTACCGGTTCAATACCCATAGCGGCAGCACTGATGCTCAAAGGACTCTCACCTGGTGCAGCTATAGTGCTTCTTATGGCAGGACCTGCAACAAACATGGCTGCAATACTGGTAATAAACAAGGTTCTAGGACGCAAGACTCTTATAATATACCTCCTCACCATCATTGCAGGAGCCATCGGGTTCGGACTCATAGTAGATTATCTTCTACCGTCCGAGTGGTTCACCATTGCCGGGAACGGCAACCACTGCGGACACTGTGCGGCAGAGGGTACACCCTGGTGGCAGATCCTATCGAGCATCATATTTGTAATTCTGCTGATAACAGCACTGACACTGAAGTTCTTCAAGAAAGGAGACTGCCACGATAAATGTTGCACCGAAAGGAAGTACCGCATAGATGGCATGATGTGCAACCATTGTAAAAACAATGTAGAGAAAGCACTTGCAGGCATTGAAGGTGTAACAGAGGTACGTGTTGAACTGGCAGAAGGGGCTGCATACGTGGCTGGAGAAGGAGCCGACCCGGAAAAGATTATAGCCGCCATCAGATCTCTCGGATACAGGTATATTGAAGATTGAGCAGCCGGCCTATATATAATCAATCCCGGAAATTGCAATTTCCGGGATTGATTATGCCTTAAAGTTCCCTTATTGCCCTGCACGGCACACCCACGGCAACCGTATTAGCAGGAATATCCTTATTGACAATACTGCCGGCACCAATGGTCACGTTATCACCGATTGTGACACCTGGCAGAACCGTCACCCCTGCTCCAATCCACACATTGTTGCCTACTTTAATTGGACGTGCATATTCAACTCCTTTATTGCGTTGCTCAACATCCAAAGGATGACCGGCTGTAGTAAAGCAGCAGTTCGGTGCGATGAAAACATTGCTGCCGAAGACAACAGGAGCTGCATCGAGTATAACAAGATTGTGATTGGCATAGAAATTGTCACCCAACGATATATTACATCCGTAGTCGCACCAGAAGGAGGGTTCTATAACGAAATTCCCCTTCGCTTCGCCGATTATACGACGCAGCAAGGCACTCCTCTCTTCTACCGTTTCATAAGTCATGGTGTTGTACTTTTGGCACAATTCCTTGCATGCGTTCCTTTCGGCAATCAGACTGCTGTCGTTATTGGCATCGTACAACTCGCCACAAAGCATCTTGTCACGTTCCGTAGCCATAATCGCAATCAGTTTACAAACACACAATCAAAGTAGTCATCGAAGATAGCTTTTGCTGCATCAAGTTGTTCCGGAGTATTCTCCTTCACACCTTTAAGCTTATACTCCATACCCAATGGCTCGTATTTATGAGCACCCAGTGTATGATACGGCAGCACCTCGACACGCTTAATCATGTCATAGTCTCTGAAATGCTCGCCAAGTGCGCGCATATCCTCCTCGAACGCACTGTATCCTTGAACGAGGACATAGCGTATCCAGAACGGATGCCCTTTATCCTGCAACCATTTTGCTGTTGCAAGTGTCTGTTTGTTCTGACGTTCGGTGAGGATTGTATGGCGTTCGGGGTTGAACTGTTTAATGTCGAGCATAACCAGATCAACAAGCGAAAGCAACTCTTCAACATCGCTGTTCCAGATACTTCCGTTTGTATCAAGACAAACATGGATTCCCTGTTCCTTAAGACGTTTCACAAGTGGAACGAGTGCCTTGGCCTGAAAGGTTGGTTCGCCGCCGCTGAATGTCACTCCGCCCTTCTTGCCGAAGAAAGGTTTCTCATTCATGGCCATGCGTACGATATCCTCGATATCGGTTTCCTTGCTTTCGCCCTTAGCATCTATGGTATCGGGGTTGGCACAGTAGAGACAGCGGAAGTTACAGCCCTGAAGAAAGACAACCAGACGCAGACCCGGGCCGTCGAATGTACCGAGTGACTCGTATGAATGTACTCTTATATTCATTATAATTTCAGTTAAAAATAGGCCGACCTTGTGAGCCAGCCTATTTCCATTAAACATTTATGTTTTATCACATACGCTCGTGGAATGAACGTGAGATAACCTCCAGCTGGTGCTCGCGGCTCAACTTGATGAAGTTGACAGCGTAACCCGATACACGGATTGTCAACTGTGGATACTTCTCAGGATGCTCCATTGCGTCCATAAGCATCTCACGGTTCAGTACATTCACGTTCAGGTGGTGTGCACCCTTTGTGAAATAACCGTCCATCAATGTGATGAGGTTCTCTACACGTGTCTCATCGTCAACACCAAGTGACTTAGGAATGATAGAGAATGTGTTGCTGATACCGTCCTGTGAGTCGCGGTAGCGGAGCTTTGCTACAGAACTGAGTGATGCAACAGCACCATTCTTGTCACGTCCGTGCATTGGGTTCGCACCCGGAGCGAAAGCAACGCCCTTGGCACGACCGTCAGGAGTAGCACCTGTCTTCTTACCGTACATTACATTAGAAGTAATGGTAAGAAGTGACAATGTAGGCTGAGCATTCTTGTAAACAGGATGCTTCTTGAGTTCCTCTGTGAAGAAGTAAACCAAGTCAATACCCAGGTGGTCAACGCGGTCATCATCATTACCGAAGCATGGGAACTCGTTTTCGATATCGAAAGACTCTGTAAGACCGAGTTCATTGCGCTTAACGGTTACCTTGCCGTACTTGATAGCCGACAGAGAGTCAATTGCGATAGAGAGACCGGCAACACCATATGCGAGGTTGATTGAAGGATCGGTGTCAATAAATGCCATCTGAGCCTTCTCATAGTAGTACTTGTCGTGCATATAGTGGATGATGTTCATAGAGTCGTTATATACACGTGCAATCTCAATGAGCACCTTCTTGTAGTTCTTCAATACCTCCTCATAGTCAAGAACGTCGCCCTCAAGAACAGGGATGTCCTTTACTACAACAGTACCTGTATTTTCGCAACGTCCACCGTTGATAGCAAGCAAGAGTGCCTTTGCAAAGTTACAGCGTGCACCGAAGAACTGGATCTGGCGACCGATAGCCTGATAAGATACACAACATGCAATACCGTAGTCGTCGCACTCGCGAACCTCACGCATCAATGTATCGTTCTCGTACTGGATTGAAGATGTGTCGATAGATACCTTAGCGCAGAACTCCTTGAAGCCCTCGGGAAGTTCCGGGCTCCACAGCACTGTCATGTTAGGCTCCGGTGAGGGTCCAAGGTTGTAAAGAGTCTGCAAGAAGCGGAAAGATGTCTTTGTAACCTTTGTACGGCCATCGTTGAAACGGCCACCGATTGCCTCTGTCACCCATGTAGGGTCACCCGCAAAGAGGTCATTGTATGACTGCATACGCAAGTGACGTACCATACGCAACTTGATAACGAACTGGTCGATAAGCTCCTGTGCGAATGTCTCGTCGATGTTGCCATTGTCGAGGTCGTACTGGATATAGATATCGAGGAATGAAGATACGTTACCGAGTGACATGGCAGCACCGTCCTGCTCCTTAACGGCAGCGAGGTATGCCATATATGTCCACTGTACAGCCTCCTGAGCAGAAGTTGCAGGACGAGAGAGGTCGAGACCATAATACTCGCCCATAACCTTAATCTCATTCAGAGCCTTAATCTGCTCTGCCACTTCCTCACGAAGACGGATTGTGTGCTCTGTCATAGGGCTGAGGAGACCTTTGAGGTCAGCCTTCTTAGCCTCTATAAGACGGTCAATACCATAAAGTGCAAGACGACGGTAGTCACCGATTATACGGCCACGTGCGTAGTTGTCGGGCAGACCTGTAAGAAAGCCCAAAGAACGGAACATACGGATTTCCTCTGTATAAGCATCGAATACACCGTCGTTGTGGGTCTTTCTGTAGTGATAGAAGATATCCTTTACCTTCTCATCTACCTCAACACCATTCTCACGGCAAGCCTTCTCTACAACCTTGATACCACCGAAAGGCTTGATAGCACGTCTCAGAAGTTCATCGGTCTGGAGACCAACGATAAGTTCGTTCTCCTTGTCGATGTAACCGGCCTTGTGAGAGGTGATTGTAGAAACAGTCGAGTTATCCAAAGAACGTACACCGTTGTTTGCACGCTCCTCTTCGAGAGCCTTAAGGCAAACGTTCCATACCTTCTTGGTTCTTTCTGTAGGACCAGCCAAGAAAGAAGCATCACCCTCATAAGGAGTAATGTTCTCGTGAACAAAGTTACCTACATTGATCTCTTTGCTCCACAAGCCATCTTTAAAATTCAGTTTATTTTCCATAACTATCTTGAATTAGAATGATTATTCGTCTATTCCAAAAGCATCTCAGCTTTTCGACTGCGAAGATAATAAAAAAAGATGTAAGATACGTTATAATTAACAGTATATTTTTTGAAATTATTGTATTTTTAGAATCATTCCAACATCTTAACCAAACAAAGCCACTATTCCACTCACAATCATGAAGAGATAAACAGCCCTTTTGAACATCTTCCTGTCGAGCGCATTGAAACACTTTGCACCGAAAAACAACCCGACAGAAAGTCCGGCAAGTCCCACCAGCCAGAGCTGAGGGGTAGCCGACGTATAATAGGAACCGCTCGACCTGAAAAGCAGATAAAACATATTGAACAACAGCCAGAAAGCCTGCATCGTGGCCATATATTTCTCCTTGTCCTCTATCACATTCACACCGTATAGCACTACAGGCGGCCCGGGCATAGCAAACATCGCCCCCATAATACCGCTAATAGCACCCAAAGACAACTGCAGCCAACGTGATTCAAAAGAGAATTTAAGCCGTCCTTCAACAAATATAAAATAAAGAGCAACCAAAATCAAAGCAATGCCAAGACAATGCCGCAGGAAATCGCCACCTGCCGAGCTCATATGCATTATGACGAAATAGGAGACAGCAATATTGGCAAGAAGAATCAGGAACATACGCCTCCAGCATATATAACGGAGCTTGCGTATGATAATAAGGAATGCTGTCGTACCGGAGAGAAGTCCCGACAAGGCAACAGCTTCATTATAAGAAGGCATAATATACGGGAGAAACATCATTATGAATATCCCGAAACCGAAACCTGTAACACGCTGGACGAAACTTGCACAGGCGGCCAACAGAAACAAAAGAATATATACAACCATCTCTTAACAACCGCGCAAAGTTAGCCAAAAAGAGGGAAGATAAAGAAAGAAAAGGAGAAAAGCATCACCACAATTGGGGAAAATCCGTAATAACCCCATCTACAGGCAGCGTAAAAAAGGATACACCATCACCTAATGTCCATGTTTTGACACACTTGCCTGCTTCATGTATCTTATCGACAAGCCCTTCTGTAAGAAATTCATACTTAATGTTGAATGACGAAATATGACTATACTTCTTCATTGAGAACCGACGCACTGAACCGTCAAAAATGTACGGCAACAGAGGAAATTTAAAAAGAAACAGCTTCTCCAAAGGGAAGCAGACGCCAAGTTCTTTGAAGTGCATCAGTACTGAATCACTGAACGACTGCACAGCTACCCACTCCTGTGCTCCACAAGAACAGATAACCTCCGTTACGGCGCGTGCAATTTCATGGCTATCCTCCTTTACATCAACAAGCACACAACATCTCCCATTCACAAAGTACAGGACATCGGCCAGAGTAGGAACATTCAGCTCCGTAACACAACCTGCAGAATCAAGAAGATTCAGCGAGGCAAGCTGAAAATGCGTGAAGTCACACACACGCCCTTTACCGTTTGTGGTACGGTTCACGGTTGCATCATGAATAACAACGGGAACCCCATCAGCCGAGAGCCGCACATCCACTTCCACAGCATCGACGCCCAGAGCCATGGCCCGTTCAATAGCAAGGAGACTATTCTCTGGAGCCAATGACACACCACCCCTATGCGCAACCACGACAGGCGGAAGATAGTGCTCACCGATCTCCATTGTAGAACAAGAGATGCAGAAGAAAGCCCAAAGACACAACAATAATTTATACCTATTCATATATATAGTAAACAACACAAATATAAAGCAAAGGATGCAGGAAAGAGAGAATAACGATCAAGGAACAAATTATTTTCAAAAAAACTTCCCATTTTCTTGCACAGGTCGCGAATTTGATATACTTTTGCAACGTCAAAACGGAAAGACCACATTCCTTTGACATCAAAACACCTAGGAGAGGTGGCAGAGTGGTCGATTGCACCGGTCTTGAAAACCGACGTACTGAGAGGTACCGGGGGTTCGAATCCCTCCCTCTCCGCAATAAACGCTGAAAATCAGTAAATTGCAAAACAAACGCCCAATTTTACACCCAAAAATGTAAAGTTGGGTGTTTTTGCATTATTTAAGATGAATCAAGCATCCCTTATCCACC
>JAFXHQ010000107.1 GCA_017536325.1 Bacteroidaceae bacterium | reverse complement strand
TTTGTACTGGCCGGAAAATTGTATATCAATTAAAATTGACGGTTCGTTTTTCGTTCCTTACTTTACACTTTACCGATAACCGAAAAATCAGTCACCGGTGTTGTACTGCTTGTCTGTATGGAATGTTTTCAAGGATCATCTGCTTGACCGGGAACTGCACCGTGGTGTTCGTTCCCGAAAGCGAGTGCAAAGGTAGAGCTTTTTTTTGAGCCTGCAAATTATTTGAAGAAAAAAATTACACATTCTAAAACATTTTTTGCATACAAAGAAAAGGGGGAAATCATTTTTAATAAGTTTTGCTCAATTTATTAACTATTTTAAAGAAAAAAGAAGACATGAGGGCTAAAAAGGCGGAAAGGGCTAAAAGGAAGGCGGCCGGATGCGAAGCTAACGAAGCAACCAAAGAGGCAAACAAATCCTTTGTTCATAAAAGTAGGCTGTTTTGCTTTGCACAACGGCAGGTTTGCTTTATCTTTACGGCGCGAAGAGGAGACGCAACCTATACATTATTAAATATAATATAGCGACGGATGATTGACAGGAAAACGATAGAACAGATTATGGACACTGCAAAGGTCGAGGAGGTCGTAGGCGATTTTGTTGCGCTGCGTAAACGCGGTGTGAACATGATAGGACTTTGCCCGTTCCACAACGAGAAGACTCCGTCGTTCACCGTATCTCCGTCGAAGAACCTATGGAAATGCTTCGGTTGCGGCAAGGGCGGCAAACCGGTGCACTTCATTATGGAGCACGAGCAGCTGAGTTACCCCGATGCCCTTCGCTGGCTTGCAAAGAAATATCATATAGAGATTAAAGAGCGTGAACTTACCGATGAGGAAAAACGTGAGGAGAGCATACGCGAGAGCCTTTTCGTGATTAACCAATATGCACTGCAATATTTCATAGACACCTTGCACGAAAGTGAAGAGGGAAAAGCTATTGGCCTTAGTTACTTTAGACATAGGGGGCTACGTGACGAGACAATAAAGAAGTTCTGTCTTGGATACTCGCCCGAAAGGCGCGATTCCTTTGCAAAAACCGCAACTGCTGCCGGCTACAATCCCGAGCTGATTGCAAAGACAGGTGTATGCTACAGTACCGACGACGGCAGATTGCAGGACAGGTTCTGGGGACGTGTGATATTCCCGGTACACACCATATCGGGCAAGGTGGTTGCATTCGGCGGGCGCGTACTGCAGACAAATGCCAAAGCCGCCAAATATGTAAACTCGCCGGAAAGTGAGATTTACCACAAGAGCGACCACTTGTACGGCCTCTACTTTGCCAAACAGGCGATTATGCAGAAAGACCGCTGTATTCTTGTAGAAGGGTACCTCGATGTAATATCCATGTACCAGGCCGGCATACAGAATGTGGTGGCCTCATCGGGAACATCGCTCACCATTGGACAGATAAGGCTCATACACCGTTTTACAAACAATGTGACGCTGCTTTATGACGGCGACAATGCAGGAATAAAGGCTTCGATACGAGGTATCGATATGCTGCTCGAGGAGGGCATGAATATAAACGTGGTGCTGTTACCCGAAGGTGAGGACCCCGACAGCTACGCACAGAGCCATTCAACAGAGGAGGTCGAAGAGTATATCGAACGCAACAAGGTCGATTTCATAAAGTTCAAGACCAACCTGTTGATGAGTGAGGTTGGCGACGACCCGATACGCCGTGCAGGTTTGATTGGAGATGTGGTAAAGAGCATTGCTGTTGTTCCAAACGACATACTGCGCAGCGAGTACATAAAAAAGTGCAGCGAAATGCTGAAGGTTGGAGAACAACTGCTTGTAAAGGAGACTGCCAAGATACGCTTGAAACGTGCCGAGGAGCAACAGAAACAGCAGTACGAGAGCAAGCTTGCCACACAGGCCGGAGAAGATGAAACGCACGACGAAGCCACAACGGCCATCGACGAATTTCAGCAGAACATCATAGACAGCTACTCTAACAACCCATTGCATCACAAAGAGAAAGCTATAATACAGTTTATCCTAAAGAACGGCAGCAAACTCTTGCAGGTTCCCGAGGAGAAGAACAGCAACATACCGTCTTTCACAGAAACAATAATCTCGCACCTTCACTACTCATTCGAAGGCGACGGAATAGAACTCTCACATCCTCTCTACCGCAAAATTTTCCAAGAGGCCGCAGTGCATATGAACGAAATTGGCTTTGACCCCGAAAGACACTTTATTGCGCACCCCGATGCAGAGATATCGCGCCTTGCCGCCGAGCTTTGCGGAGAAAGGTATCTGCTTAGCAAGTTCTTCAATGAGCAACAAAAAGATGAGCGGAACGAACTTGCAGTACTGTTTGAGCAGACCACACGACTTTCGGTAGCCTACAAATTGAGCATAATAGACGAGATGCTCAAAGAGACAATGAACCGTCTCAAAGACCCGGCTACCACAAGCAACCCCACCGCCTTGCAGGAAGCTATGGAGGACTTCAAATACCTCAAAGAGACACAAAGTGCCCTTAATAATGTACTCAAGAATTACGGCTTCGGCAACGTTGCATTGAACGTGTAACATTCAATGCAACGTCGCTGACACGAGCAGTGATCAGTCGCACGAAGCATAGGCGAAGCTTATGCCGTGCGGGGCACGAATAGCGAGTGTCGGCAACGTTGCTTTAAACGTTTAAAGCAACGTCGATACCATGAGCAGCGGTTAGTCGCAGGTTGCACAGACGAAAGTTGTGCCCTGCGGGCCGCGAAAGGCGAATGGTGTCAATGTTGCCATTCAATGCAACGTCGCTGACACGAGCAGTGGTCAGTCGCAGGTTGCACAGACAATGGTTATACCAGACTACAAATAAACAAAAACGGGATTCTTCACCAGAGTTCTACACAGAACTGACAGGGGTCTCATCTGTCTCTCAGCAACCTCTCAAACGCTTCACTCAGTTGTGGCTTGCCCATTGCTCCCGCAGTGCGCTGCAGCTTGCCCGTTCCGGATATGAAAAGCATCGTTGGAATACTCTGCACCGCAAACTGCGCAGAGAGTTCCTCCTGCTCCTCTACGTTCACCTTATATACATCGATACGCCCGGCATACTCTTCGGAGAGCTCCTCGAGCAGCGGAGAGAGCATCCTGCAAGGCGCACACCATGTAGCGTAGAAATCGACTACAGCAGGTCTTTTGCCCAAGAATACAAATTTTCCCGGATGACTCTTGTAATCATATACACGCTTAACGAAATCTTCCTTTGTCAAATGAATTGTTGCCATATAAGTTTTTATTATCGGTTACACTACTTAAAAACAAGAGCAGGCTGTTTATGTTCTTAAAAAACGCTCTTTTCATCGACAGTTTACCGCATAGGCAGATTCCGCTCCAAGATCCCGGAGCCATATCACAAACAAGAATAAAAGGAACAGGGGCACAGAAATTGTCTCCTGATGTCTAACAAAATTACGTTATTTTAAGGGATTGGCATATTTTTATGGGAATTTTAAACGGTATTCTAAATACTTTAGATTAAATTAGCACCTGTATTATCAGATAAACTACTTTCAACACAACTATTATGAACGGACAGCGAACCGGTTTGGCAAAACTATGGCGATTCATTCGCCGCTACAACCGCTACATCAAAGTGGGCCTGATATCCATCATAGCCCTTACCATCGCCTTGTTGCCGACCGAAGTGTTCGGCATTGCAGCACTAACCCCAATCCAGCAACGTATGATAGCAATATTCGTATGGGCAGCCTGCATGTGGATTGTAGAGGCTGTGCCTGCCTGGACAACATCGCTGCTCATAATAGTGATTATGTTGCTGACGATATCGGACAGTGCCATAACACCGCTAATAAGTGGGTACGACAGCAGTGAGTTGATGAGTTACAAGACTATAATGTACACGTTTGCCAACCCCACTGTCATGCTGTTCATGGGAGGATTCATATTGGCTCTGGTTGCATCGAAAAGCGGTATCGACGTGAGCATGGCACGTGCCATGCTAAAGCCGTTCGGTTCCAACCCCAAGGTAGTGCTTTTCGGTTTCATGCTTGTAACAGCCATCTTCTCGATGTTCGTGAGCAACACCGCCACTGCAGCCATGATGCTCACATTCCTTGCCCCTGTGCTGCGCCAGTTGCCTCCAACGGAGAAAGGTACTTCAGCACTTGCTCTGGCAATACCCATCGGTGCCAATATCGGCGGACTTGCAACACCCATAGGCACACCACCGAACGGAATTGCGTTGCAATACATAAACGATGCCGACGGATTGAACCTGGGAGTAGGCTTCGGTGACTGGATGATGGTAATGACCCCGCTCATGATTGTAATCCTTGTAATCTCATGGTTCCTGCTATCCTTCTCGTTCCCATTCACCGCAAAGAAGATTAACCTGCACATTATGGGCGGTGCAAAGAAGGGTTGGCGCACATATGTGATATACGGCACTTTGGCCGTAACTATACTGCTGTGGATGTTCGAGTCGCTGACAGGTATAAATTCATACGTCGTGGCACTGTTCCCGATAGGTGTCTTTGCCATTACACGAATAATAAAGTCGAGTGACCTCAAAGATATCGACTGGGCCTGCCTATGGATGGTGGCAGGTGGATTTGCTTTGGGAGAAGGAATGTCCAAGACCGGACTTGCTGAAACCATTGTAAATGCAATACCGTTCGACAGTCTGCCTGCACTCGCTGTAATTATTGGTGGCGGATTGGTGTGCTGGTTGCTGTCGCAGTTCATCTCCAATTCGGCTGCCACTGCACTTATGATACCGATAATGGTTGCGGTAGGAACAGGCATGAAAGATGCTTTGGGCGACTATGGCGGCATTGGAACACTGCTTGCCGGTGTTGCCATGGCTGCTTCATTTGCAATGTCACTCCCCATAAGCACTCCGCCAAATGCCATTGCATACTCTACAGGGCTGATAAAGACATCACAGATGTTCAAGGTTGGAATAATCATCGGTGTAATTGCACTGGCTATCGGTTACACCCTAATCATTGCTGTAGGCAGCACAGGAATATTCGGATAACAAACACATAAAGATTCATATGAAAAAGACACTATTCATCGTAGCACTGATGACCATGTGCATCGGTAGCTCAAAAGCACAAAAGAACTTCGATTTCAAGTTGTATGGTTTCATACGAAATTATGCATGCTTCGACACACGCGAGAGCTACACATCGAACAGCGAACAGTTCTACTACATGCCCAAGGACGAGAAGCCCGATGCCAACGGAGATGATATAAATGAACAGCCCAACATGATGCTCCTGAGCATTACAACACGTCTGGGACTGAACATAACAGGTCCCGAATTCCTCGGAGCCAAGACATCGGCAAAAATTGAGGCCGACTTTGCAGGATTCGGCACCAGCAACACAGTGTTGCGCGTGCGCCAGGCATATGCAAAGATGGATTGGACAAAGCACTCTGTGCTTCTGGGACAGGCATGGCACCCTATGATGGGCGACATGATGCCCGACGTATTCTCACTTGAGACAGGTGCACCGTTCACCCCATTCAGCCGCACACCACAGCTGAGATACGACTACAAGAACAAGGGATTCACCCTTACGGCTACAGCTCTCTACCAGTTCCAATACACCTCGTACGGTCCAAAGGGAGCATCATTCGACTACGCACGCAATGCTGTTGTACCCGAGCTCTATTTTCAGGCCATGTATAAGAACGGCGGTTTTCAAGCCGGCATAGGTGTTGACCTGCTTGCACTTAAGCCTCGCCAGGAATTCGAGCATAACGGAGCGACATATAAATGCGACGAAGACTTTGTCACAGGCATAAGCCCTACCGTATTTGCTTCGTACAAGAACGACCGCTGGGGTGTGAAAGGCCGTTTCACATATGCACAGAACGCAGCACACCTGAGCATGATAAGCGGCTACGGTGTTACCAACACCCTCGCAAACGGTGAGCAGGAGTACGGCACGATAAACAGTGCAGGCGGTTGGGTAGATGTTACATACAAGCAGCCATTGAAGAAGGGACATCTCACATTCTGCTGCTTTGCGGGATACACAAAGAACCTCGGTTGCCAGGACGACATTACCGGTAATATTTATATGCGCGGTGAGAAGAACATGGACTACATGTGGCGTGTTGCACCAAGCGTACTCTACACACATAATGCAATGCAGATTGGCATTGAGTACAACCCTACGACCGTTGCATACGGCACACCCGACAGCCAATACAAGATGAGCGATGCCCACACTGTAACCAACCATCGTATATGTGCAATGCTGAAGTATAATTTCTAAAGACAAACCCATAAAGACATGAACAAGAAAATTCTGACATTAAGCCTTATGCTTATGGCCGGATTGGGCGCGACCGCACAGGTAAGCCTTGTGAACCCGGTACCGCAGGAGGTGACAACAACCGGTACAGAGCTCATAGAAGCACCGGCTGAGTGGAAAATCAATGCCGACAAGAAACGCCTTACAGGCTATGTCTATGATGCGTTGCTTACTGCATCGCCCGAAGTTGCAAAGAAAGCAGACTTCAAGGTTACTATCGGTGTCCGTGGCGATAGCAAGGTTAGCAAATACAAGAAGAACATCCCGGCAAAGGCCGAAGGTTACTTCATGAAGGTAACCGACAAGGAGGTTGTCATTGCCGGTAACGACGAGAAAGGTCTCTACTATGGTGTACAGACACTGCTTGGCATGATGGGTGAGGGCAAGCTCGAAGCCTGCACAATAACAGACTGGCCCGATGTCCCGTTCCGCGGAACAGTCGAGGGCTTTTACGGCACACCATGGAGCCACGAGGCACGCAAGAGCCAGCTCGAGTTCTACGGACGCAACAAGATGAACGTATATATCTACGGCCCAAAGGATGACCCCTGGCATCGCGACAAATGGCGCGAACCATATCCTGAGGCTGAGGCTAACCGCATTGCCGAGCTTGTAAAGGTTGCAAATGCCAACGGCGTGAATTTCTATTGGGCTATACACCCTGGTGTTGACATCAAGTGGAACGACGAGGACCGTGACAAGCTCATTGCAAAGTTCGAGGTAATGTACGAACTTGGTGTGCGTTCATTCGCTGTCTTTTTCGATGACATTTGGGGCGAGGGTACTAAGGCCGACAAGCAAGCCGCTCTGCTCAACTACATTGACGACAACTTTGTAAAGGCAAAGAAGGATGTTGCTCCTCTTATCCTCTGCCCAACTGAGTACAACAAGGGCTGGGCAAACGAGGAGAAAGGCTACTTGCGCACACTCGGCAAGGAGCTGAACGAGGGCATCGAGGTAATGTGGACCGGAAACTCGGTTGTTGCCTGCATAGACAAACCTACCATGGAGTGGATTAACGAGCGCATACAGCGCAAGGGCTACATATGGCTGAACTTCCCCGTGAACGACTTCGTACGCGACCTCATCCTAATGGGCCCTGCATACGGCAACGGCCTTGACATTGCAGGTGATGTATCGGGCTTTGTAAGCAACCCGATGGAGTATGCCGAGACCTCGAAGATTTCACTCTACGGCATCGCAGACTACTGCTGGAACATGGAAGCGTACGACTACCAGAGCAATTGGGAGAAGAGCCTCAAGGATATTCTGCCCGGAAACTACAAGGCTCTCCGTGTATTCGCTCTCTACAACAAGGACTTGGGCCCCAACGGGCACGGTTTCCGCCGCGAAGAGGGCGAAGAACTGAAGGAGATTGCAGAAGGTGCACTGGATGGTAACCAGTTTGCGTTAGCTATGCTCAATGTTGCCTGCAACGAGCTTGAGATAGCCTGTGACCTGCTGCTCACCGACACAGAGAACCCACAGCTGATACACGAGATACGCCCCTGGGTTATCCAGGGCAAGAACCTCGCTGCATACGGCAAGGCTGTAACCACAATGAATCTGCTTGCAACAGCAAAGGACAATGGCAGTGCAACAAGCCAGTTCATCAATTTCGAGAACCTGTACAAGCAGGCACGCTCACTGCAGAAGCAGATGTTCGACTTTGAGAACGACAAGACTCAACGTCACCCCTACCAGATTGGTACAAAGGTAGGTACAAAGGTAATGCTCCCCACATTGAACGCCCTGTTCACAAAGGCTACCGAGACATACAACAAGCTCAATGGCAAATCACTCGACACAACAGCCGAGTATAACCCCTTCAAGCTCACATCAAGCGTTACACAGCTTGCTATGCTCCCTGTAAAGCTTAACGGCGATGTCGTTGAGATTGCATCGGCACTCGAGGTTATCAACTGGCAGGCAGGCGGCGAGTTGCTGCTCGAGAGCGAGAAGGCCATCACCTTCCAGGGTATGGACTTCAATATGGGTGTAAAGGGTGCTGCACAGCACTTCCGTCTTGAGCTCTTTGTCGACGGTGCCTGGAGAGAGGTTGCACTGCTCCACTACAGCGAGGATGATACCGTAATACATACCGGCAACGAGCTGGGCGGCATGACTGCCACAAAACTCCGTATCACCAACAATAGCGGCGAGGAGCAGAAGGTATTCTTCAAGAACTTCCGCTTCATCAGAAGATAATACCGACCGGATAATTACAAGACGGATGCATCGATATCGATGCATCCGTCTTGTAATATAAGCAACAGCGGAAAAACAACAATGTCAGCAGTGTATTATGTTCTATACCTTACCTCTTTGTCCTCAGCTTGTACAGTTGCCATGTATTAACCAGATTGTGCCACACAGAGTAAAAGCCGCCGGCGATGGCTGTTACAGGAGTGAGGAATGTGTATGCAAACCATATCGCGAATACAGTGTTCTTCTGCCCCAAGGCCTGGCCACCGGTGACTGTCTCTCCGTGACGCGCACCGATGCGGCGTCCGGCATAGAACTGCAATAGACAACAGAACAACGACACTGCTGCAATACCTACCATCACAAGCAACGATATACGGGCATGCACTATAGCTCTGGTTGTAACTGCTATTGCCAATGCAAGAGCCACAAGCCAAAGATAAAACGGGAGGTTTTTGCCTTTGGTTACAAGCCAGCCATGTACCCCCGGTGCAAACCTACGTACCAATGAGGCACATATCAGAGGTAGAAGCAACAGAGGAAAGACCTTACCCATAATCACAAGAAATGAGCCACCAAGAGTGAGCCCTTCAACCGGGTGCGAGAAGGCAAGGAAGAGTGGCGCGACAATTGCTACAGCCATGTTTATCTGTATTGTATATGATACAAGCGATGCCGAGTCCCCACCCAATTTTGCGGTTATGACGGCTGCAGCAGTCGCTGTCGGGCAGAGAAGACACATCATTGCTGACTCAACAAGAACCCTTGTCCCTTGCGGCATACCGTGAGAGAGGGCTAACATGAGTGAGAATGCAATAAACGGAATCAGTTGGAATGCCAATAGCCCCAGGTGCCATCTTTGCGGCTTGAGTTCTTTAAAGCGCACCTTGCAAAAGGTAACAAACAACATGGCAAAGATGAGAGCGGGCTGCACAACCGAAATCACCGACGACACAAGATTATCGGTACCTTCGGGCATGGGGAGTGCCGTGTAAAGGAAGTATGCCGCAGCACCGCTTATCATGGCTATCGGCAGTGACCAATTACGTAGGATGTGTGGTATTTTCATCGCAAGCCTCCTTTCTCAAAGGAGAGCCATGCCATTGGCAGGTACGTCGTAATGTCGCCTGCCGTAAGTGCTCTCTCGCCGAGTTCCTCTGCAGCGAGGTCTCCTGCAAGGCCATGTATATAAGCCGATATGCGTGCAGCATCAACATTACCGAATCCCTGCGCAAGCAGCGAAAGTATTATACCTGTGAGCACATCGCCACTGCCGCCGGTTGCCATGCCTGGGTTGCCGGTACTGTTGAAATGGAGAGTGCCGTCGGGAGCAATGATTGCGGTGTAT
>JAFXHQ010000012.1 GCA_017536325.1 Bacteroidaceae bacterium | reverse complement strand
GGTACAGGAAAAATACTTTTGTTGCGTACAACAATTCTCAGAGTGGCAGGTTCACCTTTATAAAGCATCGTTCTGTCAACATCTGATATTTGTCATTCTTTGCAGTGTCATCCTGACCGTAGGGAAGGATCTCAAAACTGCAGCGAAGTATCTCTAATATTCTACTGCTGTTCTCAACCTTAAACTATTGCCTTATATTAACATTCTACTCTTTCTTTGGAATTACTTCTGCTATGTACACAACCGCGTGATTGTCTTCCTGAGCAAAGCGAACCAACGGTCGACGCCCGAGGCGTCAGCCGAAGGGGCTAAAGTCAAGGATCTAAAAACTGCGAACAGAGATTTTTCACTACGTTCAAAAATGACAAGAGTGTTGGCGGTGTTATTCTCTGCAACAAGCCCACATATCAGCCCAACTGCCTTTTGGCCCTTTGTAGCCCCTTTAGCCCTTTTGGGCCTTTAATAAATCCCTACAAAAAACAGGCAAAAACAGCTTTAAACCGTTCTTGCCTGTTTAACTATTAAAACATCACACCCAACCCTACACTTTATTTATCGCACACAGGGCGCACCGTGTGACCGTACCAGCGAGAGCGGTGTTGGACGCTACGGACACCACTATCGAGGCCCAGGTAATAAGCGCGGCTCCCAGAGAGCGAGCCCGACCAATAGCCGCCGTAAGAGCCTCTCTCGTTAAGCCCTGTACCGCGGCGGTTGCCCGCAGCAGGCAAGAATATGCTGTTACCATTGGGGCCGGTAACCTTGTAACCGTTGACGCCGTTATAGGTAGTCCAAGTCCAAGTGCAACGGTCTTTGAGTTCTTGGAATTCGGCCATTGTAGGCATTCTCCAACTGCCTCCCCACTGCGCGCGGGCTACGTCGTAACGGGTACCACTGATTTTGCTGCCTATGTTCACATAGTCACTGCCGTTGTAGTATTGGTAACTGCTGTAGGTGTAGTTACTCTTGGTAGTGGTTTCACCCCAAGCGTAGTGGTTGCCATAGCCTTCGGGAGAGGAGGCGCCAACGTTCCAACCCGCCCAGCAAACGCTAAGACCTAAGTCAACCTTCTTTTGAGTGGAAATGCCTTGTTCAGATATGTCATCAACAGGATAATCGCTCTTTTCGATATGGTCTGGGCCTCTATCGTCACTGCTATAACTACTATTATAGTCACTGCTTTCGCTGCCTGAAAGAGGAGGAAGGAACAACCTGCAAACTATTAAAACGCCAAGCAGCACCACTACTGCTACAAGCACTGTGCGGTTTCTATTGGGCTCAGCAGGTTCGTTATTTGTTACTGCGACCTTTTCTGGCTCTTTCTCTACCGCGCGAGTCTCTTCGCTCTCAGCTTCAATAGCTTTTGCACTTACCCTCTGTACTCTGTTATCTGTTCTCTGTACTCTATTATCTGTACTCTGTTCTCTGTACTCTGTTATCTGTTCTCTTTCATCTTTGCTCTCTAACAAACTCAAGAATTCTTCAACGCTCTGCGGACGGTGCGCCTTGTTTATCTGCATTGCCGCGTCTAATGCAACACGGGTAGGTTCCGTTATGACAGCCGGCAATGGTTCCAGTTCCTCGCCGCTGGCACGCAGGTGGGCTGCTATTGGGGTTGTGCCTGTAAGTGCTTTGTAGAGGGTTGCACCAAGGGCATAGATGTCAGCCGAGGGGTAGAACCTTACTATTCCATTGCCGCTCTGCTCTATTGGGGCATAGCCGGGAGTACTGCCGAGCAACGTGGAGGTATTCTCGCCATTAACTTCGTCGTACTGTTTGGAGACACCGAAGTCTATCAACACAGCCTTGCCGCTTTGGTCTATCATTATATTCTGTGGCTTCACATCCAAGTGCAGGCGGTTCTGAGAGTGGACATAACTGAGGGCATCGGCTACCTGACGTATATAACCGAGGGTCTCACTTTCGGCAAGCTTGCCCTTTTCAGCAATTTTCGCTGCAAGAGAACTGCCGTCGATGTAGTCCATCACATAATAGACGGTACCATTCTCCTGAAATATATCGGTAACACGGACTATATTGGGATGGTTCATATTGGAGATTGCCTGTGCCTCTTCAATGAATTTCCTGCGCAGACGTTCTATGAGTTCTTGCTTTCCTTGTGTTGCAACAGTTATATTGTATGTCTGCGCATCGCGATTACAATAGTCCTTTACAAAGAACTCCTTTATTGCCACTGTGGTATTGAGCATTATATGCCGTGCCTCATAGGTACAGCCGAAGCCTCCACTGCTGATGTATCGTACAATCTCGTATTTGCCCCCTTGAAGGGTGATTCCCACCGGTAAATGCATGTTCTTTTCTGTTTATTTATGCAAAGATAACACAATTTGCACACTAAAAGAACCAATGCATCTTTTTTGTTTTATTTGCCAGCAGCAATCGGTAGCCCCCCGAAACAGAGTTTGCCGATTACTGGTATGTACTTTTTGTCAGAAATCCAAACAGCTTCACAACAGCTTCTCAATTATTGAACAGCACATAGCCATTAAGATAGGCAGCAAAGAGCAGCCATAAAAGATATGGTATATTCAGGTAGGCCGAAAGCTGGTTCTGTATGTAACAGCCCGAAATATACACTACAAGGAATAGAATGAGCAGCAGAAGAGCTGCAAAGCCGAATATAGGCGACTGCAGATAGAAGAAGCAGAAGCTCCATAGCACATTAAGGCAAAGCTGCACGAAAAACATTCCTGTAAGTACCCAGGAGAAGGTTGTACGCATACTCCACACCAGACCCGCAGCTGTTCCCATAAGCAGGTACAGGATGCCCCAGGCAATGGAGAATACATACCCGGGAGGCGTAAGCGACGATTTAACCAGCGTTGGATACCATGCAGCCAAGGAATCGCCCTGCAGAAGCATAGAGAAATAACCGGCCACAAAAGAGATTACAATGAATATAAGTATAGGAACAAACTTCTTCATACAGTATTTAACTCCATTAAAAAAACAAGAGACTGCCGCACAGTCTCTTGATAAACACTTACAAAGAATTCTTTGTTCGAATGCTATTTCTGTTTCTTCTGCTTTATCACGTCGTTTATCTGCGAATCGGAATAGTAAGGCACCTTGCCCGACGGTACATACTTGCTCGATGAGGAGAGATGAGTATCCTGGTCGTCAAAGAAGATGTGCGCGCCGAAGGCCTTGAGCAGTTCATCCTTGCGCAAGCCACCGAGGAAGTAGGCCTCATCGACATATACGCCCCATTTGCGCAAGGTCTTTATAACACGGAAGTGTGACGGCAGGCTGCGCGATGTGACAATGGCAAGACGTAGAGGCGATAACTCTATCGAAGTTGGCAAGCACTCCTGTATCTGCGACAATTTCTTCAGCAGGTTTGCAAAAGGACCCTCTTTTAGAGGTACATCGGCATTCTCCTTCTCATACTTGTAGAACGCATCGATACCTTCCTCCTTGAAACGGCACTCCGACTCATCGGAGAAGATTACCGCATCGGCATCGAAAGCAATCTTCACACGGCTATCTTCGGGGTTGAAGTCGGTCGGGGGTGCATAGATGAGTGCCGATGCACATATGCCGGAATCCATCACACGCTGCACATCGCCCTCGTCCTTGGAGAGGAAAAGGTCTATGGAGAATGCCTTTAGGTACTTCGACAATGACTCGCCGCCCGATAGGGCAACACGTGTAATGTCGAGCCCGTACATATCGAGCGACTTGAGCATACGCATACCGGTCTCGGGACTGTTACGCGACATCACTACCACCTCTACAATAGGGCGGTTGGCTTGCTTGTTAAGTTCAAGCAGACTCTTCACAAGATAGAATGCCGTACCCTTCTCAAGCGGTTCATCCTCATGCTCCTCCTGATACTTGCGGTACTTGGCAACACCATATTTCTCGAATATCTCATTTTCAGCCTCAAGGTCGAACAGTGCACGCGAAGAGACACCGATGACCAGACGTCCGTCCAAATTCTCCATTATTCCTTCTGTTTCTTGAATTCAATCTGCAAAAATAGTCCATTCAGGCACATTTTTCAATAAAAATGAGGAAATTATTGCCACAGAAGGTTAAAGATGAGAATTATTGCAGAAAAAATCGCTACCTTCGCACACAAACAGAAAGTTCCAATTGTCATTATGATAAAGAACATTGTATTCGATTTCGGCGGTGTGCTTACAACCATTGACACAAGTGAAGCACTGAGGCGGTTCCGCAATCTGGGTGTAGAAAATCCCGAACAATATATAAACTCCTATTGTCAAAAGGGCCCATTCTTTGAACTGGAGAACGGCGACATCACAGCGGACGAGTTCTGTGCTGCGCTCGGCGACATCTGCGGCAAGGAGATAACATATGACCAGGCAAAGAATGCATGGTTGGGATTCCTTGTAGAGATTCACGAAGAGTGGCTTGAATACCTGCAGACACTACGCGGGAAGTACAGGCTGGCTGTATTGAGCAACACAAACCCATTCATACAGGGTTGGGCTAGGACAACAGAGTTCACACCTTGCGGAAAATCACTTGCCGACTACTTCGACGACCTCTACTTCAGCTACCGCATGCACTGCTCCAAGCCAAGTGCAGAGATTTACCGCAAGATGCTTGAGGAGGGAAACATGAAGGCCGAAGAGACCCTGTTTGTCGATGATGGAGCAAAGAATATCGAAGCTGCAGAAAAAGAGGGAATAAGAACACTTCTTGTGGCCAACGGCAGCGATTGGCGCACGGCACTTGAGGAGCTGCTTGCCGAGAATTATTGAATATATCTGCAACTCAGAAGGTGTTTGAATTTATAAATGATGACGATATAAATTCAAACAGCTTCTTATTGCGATGATTCACGCTTTTTTCATTTATTTTCACTAACTTTGCAACCGTTTTCGCAATAATACCATTTATTGAAAAAGGCAAATGAACAAAGACAAAAATTATCTTACGCAAGTCGCAATCCTTTTTATACTGACGATAGGAATCCTGTTTGGACTTTCAGCATTCAAATCAAAAGATATAAATCTCACTATCAAAGAGATTGACATACTAAGCAGCCTACGTAACCAACCGCTTGAGGAAGAAGAGTTCTTTGAAGAAGAGCCGGTCGTCGTTGTCACACAGACCAATGACAGCGTACCGTTCCAACGCAACCTCAATGTTCCCCGCAAGGCCGGTGACATCACCCTCATCGAGGACTACACCATGACACAGTCCGGACTGCAGAACCTCGAGAATGCCATCAAGAACTCCGCAAACATGCAACGCCCTGTGCGCATAGCTATGCTGGGAGACTCTTTCATCGAGGCCGACATACTCACCCAGGACATCCGTCAGCTGCTGCAGGACATTTATGGCGGCAACGGCGTCGGTTACGTTCCCATGCACAGTGATTTTCCCGGATTCCGCCGTTCTGTATCGCACGTCTGCAGCGGATGGAAGACGCACAACGTAGCTTCTGACGCGCAGTTCAAATACACGTCACTTACGCTACAGCTGCACCGCCCGGAGGGTTCGGCCTACACACGCTTTACCGGAGTCAAGAAGTTGCGCCACCTGAACTCATGGGAAGTTTCGAAAATCGGTTTCATCGCGTCGACCAACAGCGTAATAACAATCAAGACAGACTCTGCACTGCATACCTACAATGTATCGCCCGACGAAAAGGCACAATTCATAGTAGTTCCCGAACCGACGCATTCACTTGAAGTAAGATGCGGTGACTCAAACGTTGCATTCTGGGGTGCATGGCTCGACGGCAAAAGAGGCATAGCCGTTGACAATTTCGCAATGCGCAGCTACAGCGGCACCAGCCTGACATCCATACCTGTAGAGCGAATGAAGCAGCTCAACGAAGGGATTCCATACGACCTCATAATGCTGCAGTATGGTCTCAACCGCATGGTCAAGTCCGTTACCGACTATAGCGACTACTCAAAGAAACTTGTAGATATTGTAGCCCACCTTCGTAAGGCATTCCCGAATACGGATATAATGATTGTGGGGATAAGCGACCGCAGCCAGAATGTCAATGGTACCCAACAGACCATGAAGGCCGTATATGGACTACGCAAGGCACAGCGTGAAGCAGCAATTGAAGCGCAGTGCCACTTCTGGGACTGCTGCGAAGCAATGAAGACATTAGGAGGCATGCCGGCCTTTGTAGAGAAGAAATGGGCAAACAAAGACTACACACACATAAGCCATGCCGGCGGAAAGCATTTGGCCGAAGAGTTTGTCAAGGCATTGAAATATGCCCTTGGAATAAAAACAGTTGCGAATGAATAAGACTACAACCTACATAGCTATAGCCTGCACAATGCTGTCTGCAACAGCATTTGCCACACAGGAATCGCTCTGCAGAGCCGTTCCCGACAGCATCGACACCCAGAGTTCACTGCAGCCGGAAGAGACAATATCGTGCATCAACCTCGAAGCCGACACCATCACTTTCAACGGAGCAGACTGGTCACCGTTTTTCAGTATGATTGAGCATATACAGGACAGTGCGCAGACAGAACAAAAGAGCATATCCATCATACATCTGGGCGACTCTCACGTACAGGCAGGATACTTCACCGAGGCCATGCGCATACCGTTGCAGGAAACATGGGGGAATGCAGGCCGCGGCCTTATCACACCATTGAAGATAAGCAAGACAAACGAGCCTTCCGATTACCGCATCACAACCCCGGGCAAATGGCAGTTCAACCGTTGCCTTCCCGGCAAATATTTCAGCAAAAGCGTAGGAGCAGGAGGCATACTGATTGAACCAGCAGGCAAATCAATGGATCTCACATTCGAGACGATGAGCCGCCGCGGTGAAGATGTAAGATTCAATAAACTAAGGCTGTTCCATGCCGATACGGAAAGATTCCCTTTGCTGCAGGTTGCCGACGAGCCTGAGGGGCTTGCCATAACATCGCCCTACGGAGGCGAGACATGCTATTCATGGGACACTCTCGTCAACAATGTACGCCTGAAAGGTCACAACAACGGCCGCAGGCCGGCCGATGCGGCCATTTACGGAGCATCACTCGAGAACGGCAACAGCGGCATCATAGTACATACCATAGGCTGCAACGGTGCCACATTCGACTGCTACAACCTTATTGATGATTACGGAAAGAAACTGGCAGCACTTACACCACAGCTGGTAATCATATCGATGGGTACAAACGAATCTGTCTCACCGACAATTTCTTCCGTAAAGCTGACCAGACAAATAGACCTTCTGATACAGTCAATAAAGGAAGAATGTCCGGATGTCCTTTTCTTGCTCACTACCCCTGCCGACAACAAATTACGCAAAACAAAAAAGAGGAGGAAAAGGAGACGCACTACCTATTATGTAGAAAACAAGAACATTGCTCTCGTGGCAGAAACCATAAAGGAATATGGAGAAAAGAACAACATTGCCGTGTGGGACTGGTACACTATAGCCGGCGGTGAGGGTTCATGCGAAAAATGGATAAAAGAGGAAGGCATGAGAAATGACCATATTCACTACACCGCCAAGGGATATTCAATACAAGGCAACCTACTATACAAAAGTTTAATGAACGCATATGAGCAACATATTCGACAATCTGGACCTTTCTAAACTGGGGGATCTGCTCTCATTCAACGGAGAACCGCTGATGTTCAACAGCGGGCTATTCCTGTTTCTGTTCTGCGGTTTTCTTCTGATGTACAGAATCGTATCAAGCCACACGAGATTGCGTATGGCATTTGTAATACTCTTCTCGCTTTACTTCTACTACAAATCGAGCGGAATATTCTTGCTGTGCCTGCTTTTTGTCACCCTGTCGGACTTCATGATAGGCCGCAGATTGGGTAAGGCCACAAGCAGCAGCAAGCGCAAGCTATATGTGCTGGCAAGTGTCATCATCAACATTGGAATGCTATGTTACTTCAAATACACTACGCTTATAGTAGAGACCCTCAATACGTTCCTGTCACGTCCGATAGAGTTGTGGGACATAGCCCTTCCTGCCGGAATATCATTCTTTACATTCCGCTCACTCAGTTATATAATCGACATCTACCGAAAGAAAATACAGCCTACCGAAAGCCTGTTCGACTATCTCTTCTTCCTGTCGTTCTTCCCGCCATTGATAGCCGGTCCCGTAGTCAGGGCATCAGACATGCTGCCACAGATACGCCGCCGGCCGATAGTGACAAAGCAGATGTTCGCCATGGGACTTTTCCTTATAATGTGCGGTGTATTCAAGAAGGTTGTAATATCCGATTACATAAGCATAAACTTCGTTGACCGCATCTTTGATGCCCCGTCACTTTATACAGGCCTGGAGAATCTGATTGGAATATACGGCTATGCATTGCAGATATACTGTGACTTCTCGGGATATTCCGACATGGCTATCGGTATCGCTCTGCTTCTGGGCTTCCACTTCCCCAACAACTTCGATTCACCTTACAAATCGAGCTCCATCACAGAATTCTGGAGACGTTGGCATATCACGCTATCATCATGGCTGCGCGATTACCTCTACATCTCATTGGGCGGCAACCGTGTAGCATTGTGGCGCAACTACTTCAACCTGTTCATCACAATGGTAATAGGAGGACTATGGCATGGAGCTTCGTGGCTGTTCATACTGTGGGGAGCATGGCACGGACTGTTGCTTGTACTTGACAAGATTTACAGACGCATATTCCCGCCCAGAGAACACAAGCCCTGGGTATCACGTCTGCTGCATATCGGCGGAGTACTGCTCACATTCCATCTTGTAGCCATCGGTTGGGTATTCTTCCGGGCAGACTCACTGACGGTGGTGGGTGAAATGTACACACAGATAACCACAATGTTCCACCCCGAAGTATTGACACAGTTCATCAGCGGATACCCGATGGTGACTATCGCAATCGTCATAGGCTACCTGTTGCACTACTCGTCGCACAGCCATGCACTATCGCTACAGCGTATGCTGGAGGAGACACCGCTCGTGGCAAAGGCATTCATCTTCGCCCTCTTCATCTATTTTGTAATTCAGGTAAGTTCAAGCGAGATAGTGCCGTTCATATACCTGCAGTTCTAACAAGAAGCACAGGACTATTTCCTGCGGTTTCTGTCGATATACAGGAGACCGAGCAGGATAAGTACAGCACCAAGCATCGCCAGCCATGTCACACGTTCGCCGAGGACTATGGTTGACGATGTCATTGCAACTATAGGGTTGAGATATAGCAGATTGGTGGCACGCACCGTTCCAAGCCGCGCAAGACACCAGTTCCACCCCAAGAAGCACAACATTGATGCTACACAACCCAGAAAAAGAAGGTTGCCCCACACAGCTGCACCGCCCGAGAACAGTATCCCGAAGTCTATCCCCTTCACAAGCAGCAGGGGCAATATTGTAAGCAAACCATAGCCGAAGACCTTGCGAGTAATGAGCATATTGCTGTAACGCTCCTGCAGTCTCTTTATCGCAAGCGAATAGAGGGCCCAGCAAAGACATGCGGCAAGAGCCAGCATATCGCCCATAGGAGAGAGGCGAAGCACGAAATTCCCGTTGAACACGACAAGAGCCATGCCGGCAAGGGCAATAAAAGAGCTAAGCAACCCTTTCCCTGCAATACGCTCCGATGGAAAGAACCAGCCCACAATGAATGTGGTTATCAGCGGAGTAAGACATACGATGAGGGCTACATTCGAGCAATAGCCATAAACCAATGCATAGTTCTCGGTAAGGAAATAGAGAGAACCGCCTGTTATGCCCAGAGAGAGGGCAACCAGTTCATCCTTGAGATTGTCGAGAAAGAGTCTCTTGCTGGCGAAGGGAAGCATGAGCAGATATGCAACCACAAAACGCATGAAGAAGATTTCATCGGGACGCAAGCCTGATTTTATAAGCACCTTTGTCTGTACAAATGTACATCCCCACACTACCACAATAGCGAATGCCACCAGATAGACAAGAGATGATGAAGCCGTTCCGTTATTGCCTTTCATACCACAGAATCATTATTGCAAAAGGGAGCTGTGCTAAATGGATTTTGGACACAGCTCCCTTCAGGTTTGTAAGAATTGAAAATACAAGACTTCAGATCTAAGGCGGAAGAATGTACATAGACCTTAATATCGATAACTACGAAGTTGTTTGCCTATTATGACACACTGCCCTATGCCTTGACTATTTCTTTATACCCAACTGCTCCGACACCTCACGGGCACGGTTGAGAGCCTTGTGTATATCGTTGCATACATTGTCGCTTCCCACAAGATCCACTATACCTCCCTTGCGGAGTGCCTTCTCTACATTGTCGTGTACACCCGACAGGATAACTACCCTGCCCTCCTTCTTGGAAGCATTTACGAATATCTCGAGGTTATGCAGGCCGGTGGCATCGATAAAGGTGACCTTTCTCATACGTACCACACGTATCGGCATAGCATCGGTATTACGTGTAAGCTCATCGAATTTGTTTGCAATACCGAAGAAGAACGGTCCCTCAATCTCAAAGACCTCTGTTCCTGCCGGTACCGAGAGTACCTCATCCTTCTCGCCGTCGTGATGCACCTCGAGTTCCTCGCGGACAACCGAAATGTGTGCACTTTCCATGGCACGTTTCATAAAGAGGACGATCGCCATTACAAGACCCACCTCAATCGCAAGTGTAAGGTCGAAGAAGACAGTGAGCAGAAGAGTTACGAAGAGGAGGCTTGTACCCGACATCGAGCTCTTGCACATAGAGCGGATGGTTCTCCAACCGCTCATGTTGTATGCTACCATAACCAGTACACCGGCAAGGCATGGAAGAGGTATGAGAGCCACTACATCACCAAGGAACAGGAGTACCAACAGGAGTACCAATGCATGTACAATACCTGCGACCGGGGTCTTTCCTCCATTGTTTATATTGGCCATGGTACGTGCAATGGCACCTGTAGCAGGGATTCCGCCGAAGAATGGAACAACGATGTTCGCAACACCCTGACCCACCAGCTCGGTGTTCGAGTTATGCCGGTCACCTATCACGCCATCGGCAACCATAGCCGAGAGGAGCGACTCTATTGCACCCAACATGGCAATAGTGAATGCCACCGGCGCAAGGTCCTGTATCGTCTGGAACAGTGTCGCACCCTCCTTTAGTTCAGGCACCCCGAACGGAGGCAGACCCGAAGGCATTGCCCCGATTGTGGCAATGGAATCCACATTGGCGAACTTCTTGAGCAGATATGCGATTATTGTCATCATTACGATAGCCAGCAATGAACCGGGAATCTTCTTCGAGAATTTCGGAGTCAGTGCTATGACCAGCACACTGGCAATACCCATTCCTGCACTCCAAGGATCAATGTCGCCAATATGTCTGAAATAGCATGCCCACTTCTCGACGAAGTTTGCAGGGACCTCCTCTATACCCATTCCGAACAGGTCGTTCATCTGGGTTGAGAAAATGGTTATGGCAATACCGCCTGTAAAACCTATGATAATCGGATACGGCATGAACTTTATTATCGTTCCCATGCGGCACAAACCCATGACAACAAGCATTATACCCGCCATTATCGTTGCTATGGCAAGACCTCCGGTACCATACTCCTGTATAACACCATACACAATGATGATGAAAGCACCTGTAGGACCGCCTATCTGCACCTCGGAGCCACCGAGGAAAGAGATAAGGAAGCCTGCAAGGATTGCTGTGACCAGACCTTCAGTAGGGCCCACGCCACTTGCAATACCGAATGCTATCGCAAGAGGAATGGCTACAATGCCGACAATGATTCCGGCCATTACATCGGCCGCGAACTTCTCACGCGAATAGTTCTTCATTGTATCGAAGAACTTGGGGCGGAAGTCAATAAAATTCTTCACATTCATCTTATATATATATTTACATATACTTACCCAACAGTAAAAAGGCGGTTTACGGAAAACCTGTGCAAAGTTACAAAAAAAATGTTTTTTTAACTTATTTTAGAAGCTGTTTATAGCAGGCCGCTTAAAATTATGTCACTGTTGTTTATTGAATCGCCTATGCTATTCATAAGTGAATTGAAGGCATGCAGTTCCATACAGCTTGGAAACAGAACCGCCATCATCATTAGCCCCGATGGTGCATAACAAAACCCCGAAAGTTTTTCTAACTTTCGGGGTTCATGTCATTTTTCAGTTTTCTTCTTTTTCCTTGACAGTTCCCGGATCAATCCTTGTTCACGTTCACAGTCAATGTCTGGTAAGGGAAGTTCAGGCCCTCTTTCGGGAATCTCTCATATACCTTCTTGTTAAGGTCGAAATGTATTCCCCAGTAATCCTCCTGTTTGCACCACAGACGTACAGTGAGGTCAATAGAACTTGCAGAGAGGGCGCCAAGCTCAACAAACGGAGCTGCAGGAGCGTCGAGTACGCGTGAGTCCTGTGAAATGAGTTCCATAAGGACCTTTCTCGCCTTCTCGAAATCATCACCGTAAGATATTGAGAATGTAAAGTCAACACGGCGCAATGACTCACGTGAATAGTTGTTTATGATACCTGTAGATACAGGACCGTTAGGCAGAAGAATAACCTTGTTGTCACCGGTGTGTACAATAGTGTTGAATATCTGTATTTCCTTTACCGTACCGGTAACTCCCTGTGCCTCAATGAAGTCACCGACCTTGAAGGGACGGAACAACAATATCATCACACCGCCGGCAAAGTTCTGCAAGGTACCGCTCAAAGCCATACCGATAGCAACACCGGCAGAAGCGAAGATTGCGATGAACGACGATGTGTCGATACCCAGCACGCTTATTATCATTATTATCAGTATAATCATGAAAACAACATCCACAAGGCTTCCCACAAACGTACGTATTGAGACATTGACATCGCGTTTCTCCATCAACAGCTTTACAAGCTTAACAACACGGCGTGTAATCCATCGGCCGATAAACCAGATAAGAAGCACTTTTACAAGCTTGATTGCCAATGAAACGGCTGCGGCAGTCAGTGTGTCGATAATGACGGAAGTCTCAATGCCCGCAATCATATCCGCAACGACAGCCGCCGAATTAACAGCATCGGAAGCTACAGCCCCGATTGAATTGAAAAATTCCAAAAACATAGTAATAATTTATAAAGATTAATAATAGCCTTACACTTAAACTCCTTGAGAGAAAGCCGGACAAATCCCTAAACAGATTCAAGAACCTGCTTTGCAGAATTCTTTGTATCCACTTTCGATATCACTCTCTCTATCGTGCCATCCATTCCAATGACAAAAGTTGTACGTATGATACCCATATACTTGCGCCCTGCCATCTTCTTCTCTCCCCATGCACCGAATGCCTCTATTGTCTTTCTCTCCACATCAGCAACAAGCGGAAAATTCAGTTGCTGTTTCTCCTTGAATCGGCTGTGTGAAGCTGCACTGTCGGCACTTACACCCACAACAGCATAACCGGCAGCAGAAAGTTCATCCATTCCGTCACGCAGGGAACAGGCCTCGGCCGTACAGCCGGGCGTACTGTCCTTGGGATAGAAGTAGAGAACAACTCTCTTGCCTTTGAAATCGCTTACCCTCACCTCATTGCCATTCTCGTCCAGCCCCAAGAAATCGGGAGCTTTGTCACCTACTGCCAACATAATATAATCATTTTATAAGTTCAACCTTGATTATGCGTACATCTTTTATCGGGCGGTCATTACGGTCGCACTTTACATTCTGTATCCTGTCAACTACGTCCAGTCCACCGGTTACCTCACCGAACACGGTATATGAACCGTCGAGATGCGGTGTTCCGCCAATAGTTGTGTATGCCTCGACCTGTTCAGGAGACAATGTGACAGGACGACCCAAGCGTTTCTCATAAGCACTCTTATACTGCTGCAGTTCTTCGGGTGTGAACACACGGCCCCACACAATATAGAACTGGCTTGCCGACGAAGCCTTGGTTGGATTCACGTCGTCGCCCTCACGTGCAGCAGCAAGCACACCACGCTTGTGTATATATTTTTCGGGCATTATCTCAGCCTCAATCCTGTATCCCAAATCACCTTCGCCAAGCATTGTACCAGGTACAGCATTCCTGGAATCGGGATCACCGCCCTGAATCATAAAATCCTTTATGACACGATGGAACAGAAGAGAATCGTATCTCTGTTCCTTTACTAATTTTACGAAATTATCCCTATGCTTCGGAGTCTCATCGTAAAGGACCAGATCGATATCGCCCTCCGTGGTATATATCCTCACCTTCTGGTTCTTTACCGAAGAACAGGAGAGAATGAGCAACATGAATGCAGCAAAAGATATCAGTTTCTTCATATCGTTGCCAATAGCCGTTTAAATTCGCGCAAAAATAATATATTTTCACAATATCGGCAAAAAAAGTACAACAGGAAAATTGCACTCAGGCGCGAGCAAAGAACGTATATGCCATAATATCTCCGGACAAAACAATACAGAGAGCGACTCAAAAAGCCACCCTCATATTGTTGGAGATGAATAAAAAGATATAGTTTAAGGCAAGCTTAATGGACAAATTTGAGCAAACGAGTTAGATGCAAAGTTTAGAAGTTGTTTTACAACGAGTGCTGACAATTTTCACTAAATACACTTTTCAGTCATCTTTATCTCTGCAAACCGACACAAAGAATAATGTTACAAAATTGTAGCACTCCTTATCCCTTCGGCATGCATATGCTCCTGCCATTTGCCTTTCACAGCCTTAAGGTTATAGAACATGAATCCATTTCCTCGCGGCGTCATCGCAACTTCACCGGCATCCATAAGCTCGTCCAACATATCGGAAAGCCCCACGTACGATTCGGCATTCAATGCTGTATGCCCCGGTTTCCTTGCAAGAGAGAACGCTGTCGCAATCTCCACCGGATATGCCCCACCGAACTGTTCCATAAAGGCCTTGACATTATCGGCAGTAAAGAGTTCCCTGCCGTCGCTAAGCGGTTTCACGGCATTATAGGATAGCTGGTCGATACAATGCCTCACAAGGTCATAGTTCGAATAACCGCGCAACATCATCTCTTCATTGCGGTATTCAAGTATGTAAGTAGGGAATTTATTCACTTCATAACTGCGGCAATGTCCTTTAGCCTCTTTCAGGAGTTCATCAACAGCCTCGCTGAGGTATAGCTCCTTGAAGTAGGCCGGCTCAAAGCCTACAACAGCCGACATGTCGGCAAGAGTATCTACATCGTTGGTAAGGATAGCATCCACAGCCGTAGCCTCCTGAATACGACGGAGATAATAGAGCGGAACAACAGCCGGTATCGAACCGTTGCTTTCCCTTGCATAGAGAGAAGCGGTAATGAAAGCCCTGTTCTGCGGGAGCGTTGATCTCCTTTCGGGCGAGAATAGACGGAAGCCCGACTCGCACACAGGCATTCCGTGCACAGCCGAAGCCTCGAGCCAGGCCTTGTGTATATTGCGGTTAGAGAGTGCCGTATCGCCACCGATTCCCGACCTTCGGTCGTTGTAAGTGGTTATATCCTCAATCATCACCCCCATAACATAATCGACATCGAGCTGTTCACCGTAGCGGTATTTCAAAGCCCTTATAACCGGAACACTTCCCCAACACCATGTGCAGACCGGGTCTGCAAAAACTGTAATCTTCATTCTTTCCATAAAACCTGTTTTTTATGAAAACAGATATCATGCAATAATGTTCCCCGATAAAACAAAAGGAAGATACTATGTTAACAGTTTTTACCCTAATACAGGCCCAGTGGAAATTTCGTGTGGGCGAAATAATTCTGGTACAATAAAACTGCTATTCCTTGGATTGTTTTACCCTTAATCTGTTGTCAATTATTCTCCTTGTGTCGTTCTATCACATACTTTTCGTGACCGAAAAGTACGCAAAAGGTCC
>JAFXHQ010000106.1 GCA_017536325.1 Bacteroidaceae bacterium | reverse complement strand
GGCCTGCAGCTGCCTGCGATATACAGTGACAACATGGTTATACAGCAGAACAAGCCTTTTGTCGTTGCAGGAACAGCCGATTCCGGCAAGGAGGTTGTTGTAAGTTTCGGCAAACAGAAAATAATAACTAAAGCAGCCGAGGACGGTAGCTGGAAGGTGATGTTCACTCCAATGATGGCCGACGGCGAAAAATATACAATTGCCGTTGAATGCGGGAAAGAGAAGATTAAGTTCAAGAATGTTGTCATTGGCGAAGTATGGCTCTGTTCGGGACAGTCGAACATGGCATTTATGGTAAAGGAGAGCTCACACAAAACACAGAGCCTCGCCAACATAAAGGGCAAGGACATACGCCTTTATGACATGAAACCACGCGTATTCACCGACAACGTGGAGTGGGACAGCACCAGCCTTGCCGCACTCAACTGCCACGACTACTATGTGCCTACCGCATGGCAGTTACAGGACGAGGAGAACGTCAGTGACTTCTCGGCTGTAGCATATCACTTCGGTGCTATGCTTGCCGACTCTTTGGGAGTTCCCGTGGGACTTATATGCAATGCTGTCGGCGGTGCTCCTGCCGAAGCCTTCATCGACCGCAAGACAATCGAATTCAACCCAACGCTTGTAGATATCCTCTACAACTGGCGCGAGAACGACATGATACAGGACTGGTGCCGCGGACGTGCAGCAAAGAACATAGCAAAGAGCAGCAACAGACTGCAACGCCACCCGTACGAGCCCTGTTACCTCTATGAGAACGGCATTGCGCCTATCGCATGCTACCCAATCCAAGGTACAATATGGTATCAGGGTGAATCGAACGCACATAATGTAGAACTGCACGAGGTTATATTTCCAACGCTCATAGAGAGCTGGCGAAAGACATGGGAGAACCCCGAGATGCCGTTCTATTTTGTGCAGCTGTCAAGTATAAACCGCCCCTCATGGCCGCACTTCCGCGATTCGCAGCGCAGGCTTGCCGGAAACATTCCGTTCTGCGACTTTGCTGTTTCGAGCGACAAAGGACACCCGACTGATGTACACCCAAAGGAAAAAGCACCTATAGGCGAACGCCTGGCACGTCTTGCCCTGAACCAGACATACGGTATGAGCCACGTAGCACAGCATGGCCCTACACCTGTCAAGGCATTCAGTTTCAGAGGCAAGACCGTCATAGAGTTCAGCGATGCCGTGGAACTGAAGACAAGCGACGGGCAAGCATTGCGCGGGCTTGAAATTGCCGGTAAAACAGGCGGTTTCACTGCTGTCGATTCCAATAAGCAGATAACAATAAAGGGCAACCGAATTATCATAGAAAGCGAAGCACACCGCATACGCTACGCATGGAAGCCATACACCGATGCCAATCTCGTGAACGAAGCAGGCCTGCCGGCAAGCACGTTCGAGATTGAGGTGAAATAGAGAACAAAACAACCGGAAATATTGTTAAAGTTTTGTATATCAGCAAAATTATAACGAACTTTGCACAAATTTATTTAACATGAAAACAGCACTTATTACCGGAATAACAGGCCAGGACGGCTCTTTCCTTTCAGAACTTTTGCTAAGCAAGGGATATGATGTGCACGGCACAATACGCCGTTCATCGGTTGACTATCGCGAACGTATAGCACATCTCGAAGGGCATCCGAACTTCCATTTGCATTATGCCGACCTCGGAGATTCAATGAGCCTCTTGCAGGTCATAGGGAAAGTACGCCCCGATGAGATATACAATCTTGCAGCACAGAGCCATGT
>JAFXHQ010000105.1 GCA_017536325.1 Bacteroidaceae bacterium | reverse complement strand
TTAATTTTTTGTTATTGACTCGTTTTCTTATTTGCATCCCGCGCGGTATCACAAGAACTCCCTCCCCCTTCGGGTACTCCCTCTTTGAAAAGAGTGAGAGTTTGCTTCGCGTGACTATTTGCAAAAAACTCGTCGATATTTTTTTGTTATTGACTCGTTTTTTTATTTGCATCCCGCGCGGTATCACAAGAACTCCCTCCCCCTTCGGGTATTTGCCTTTGGCGAATTTGCTCTCGTTCGTTGTGTAATTACAAACAAGTTTGCATTACACTCACTTACTCGCAACTTTGTCCTCTTTGAAAAGAGTGAGAGTTTGCTTCGCGCGACTGTTTGCAAAAAACTCGTCGATAAAAAATTGCGCGCAATTTTTTATTCAACATACAGTACCAGTCCTTTCAGGTATTCGCCTTCGGGGTGGTATATGCTCACCGGGTGGTCGGCGGGCTGTGTCAACTGGTGCAGGATGCGTACATTGCGCTTTGCCATAGCCGCTGCAGTGAATACAGCAGTGCGGAAGTTTTCCTTGCTTACTACCTGAGAGCAGGAGAAGGTGAAGAGAATGCCTCCCGGCTGTATCTTCTCAATAGCCTTTGCGTTGAGCCTGCGGTAGCCAATGAGCGCGTTGCGCAGGCTGTCGCGATGTTTGGCAAACGCCGGCGGGTCGAGTATAATCAGGTTGTAGTTGTTGCCCATACGGTCGAGGAAATCGAATGCATCTTCGGCGTATGCTGTGTGGCGTTTGTCGCCGGGGAAGTTAAGTTCGGCATTTGCGTTTGTAAGGTCGATGGCTTTTGAAGAACTGTCAACAGAGTGTACAATTTCGGCACCGCCTCGGAGCGCGTATATGGAGAATCCGCCGGTGTAGCAGAACATGTTCAGCAACTTGCGCCCCTTGGCGTATTTCTCGAGCAGTGAACGGTTCTCGCGCTGGTCAACAAAGAAGCCGGTTTTCTGGCCACGCAGCCAGTCGATGTGGAATTTCAGGCCGTACTCGGTTGCAATGTTGCTGGCATTTCCACCCATTATGTAGCCGTTGTCCTTGCTGATGTCGGCCTTGTAGGGAAGGGTGGTCTCCGATTTGTAGTATATGTTCTTTATCTTGTCGCCAAGAACCTCTTTCAGGGCATCGGCTATCTGCATGCGGTTTACGTGCATTCCTACGCTGTGTGCCTGCATTACGGCTGTATCACCGTAAATGTCGATTACAAGGCCCGGCAGGTTGTCTCCCTCGCCATGGACAAGGCGATAGGTATTGTTGTCCTCGCGTGACGAGATGCCTGTGCGCTCGCGCAGGTCGTGTGCGGTGGCTATACGGCGGTTCCAGAATGACTGGTCAACGGGCTCGTTGTTGAACGTGAGTACGCGCACTGCAATACTTCCAACCTGGACATGTCCGCGGGCAATGAACTGGCGGTCGTTAGTATATACTGTCACTATATCGCCCTCTTCCGGCTTGCCCTCTATGCGCTGAATTGCTCCCGAGAATATCCATGGATGATAACGGTGTAGTGATTCTTCCTTGCCTTTCTTCAGTATTACGGCTTTTTCCATATTATTTGTCTGTTTCTTGTTTCAAACGGTTGTATATCTTCAGGCATGCCCATGCATCGGTTGCTGCATATAGCTTCTGTTTGTCTGTGAGGACATCGTTCTCCCAATTGGTGAGCTGCTGGCTTTTTGATATGCGTTGTCCGAACATTATGGCATATATCTTCTGCAGGCTCATCTCTTCTATCCCGACTTCGCCTACTCGTTTCTGCAGGTCTATGAATGCGCCGGCCTTGAACTTGCGTCTTCTGTTCAGTGCCTGATAGTCATCGTGGAGCGAGAGCCCGACCTTTCCGATGTTCTTGTCTTCGAGTAGCCTTACAAGCGAATCGGTCATTCCGGTACGGTTCAGACGTATGAGGAAACATGTATCGATAGTCGATAACTGTATGAGCGATACGGTGTGCTGGACTCCTTTGCGGAATGATGGGCGTGTCTCGGTGTCAATGCCGATAATCGTTTCGCCGGATAGAGCTTTTATGGCCTTTTCTGTAGCTTCGGCGGTGTCAATGACAATTATGCGCCCGTCGAATGTGGCAGTAGGCATGCCGCTGATCTCGCTTTTCTCTATATGTGCCTTAAATATGCTCATACTCATCCTCGTTTTCTGTCTCGGGAGCGGTGTTGTAGCGGACCTCGTGCAGTGCACGCAAGGTGTTTACCAGTGTCTGGCCCCAGTAGTCGCGGAAGTGTTCGTTGCACTCGATTATCGCATCGTGCATGGTTTCGTTAATGCCCAACTTGAAAAGACTTACGAAATTCTTTATGTCCTGGTATATGTCGGCGAGGTCTTCCGAAATGGTTTTAGTTACAGGTGTGTCACTGTATTTCATATCGGCGACAAAGACATCGAGGTAACAGTCCTTGTCGGCAAGCATTTCGGCAATGGTTATCCTCAAAACTTCATAACTGTCTTCTGTTACAAAGTCTTCTAGCTCGTCGTCGCCAAGTCTCTCTTCGTCGGGCAACATCTGTGCCTTCAGGTAGAGCAACGGAAGGATTTTCAGCAGGGTCTCAATGAATTCTTTTCTGTCGTGCTCGTTTGCCCTCTCTACATATGCGCAGAATTCTGCGGCCACCGTAACGAACTCCACGGTGTTCTTTGAAAATACAATGTCCTGCCTCTCGTTCATGTGCTCTTCTTTTGTTGAGAATGATAATTTGCCGCGAAGTTACAAAAAATAGCGGAGGTATATGGCAATGGTATCCAAAAAAATTGTATCTTCGCGAATGTTTGCGTGTGGCGCGCAGGCGAATATGGATAATGATACTACATTGTATGGCTAAAAAGAAGAATGCTAAAGGTAAGGATAATTTATTCACTAAAATAAAGGGCTATTGTGGAAAGGTTGTTGCCTTCTTCAAGAACCAGAGCGTACACTTTGTCATGGGATTGTTGTGTGCGGCGTTCACAATTTTCCTTTTTGTGTCGTTTGTTTCCTTCTTCTCTTCGGGGGGAGATGACCAGTCTGTCGTCGAAGCAGTCTCTTCGGGAGTTTCTGCTCCCGGTGAAGCTGCCGAGAACTATTCGGGAAAGGGCGGTGCTGTGCTGGCCAATTACTTTGTGAACGGTTGTTTCGGATGGGCATCGTTACTCCTTTTGCCTTTGCTCATAATCCTTTCGGTGCGTCTCATGCACTTGCGCGACTTCAAGGTGAAACGGATTGTCATATCCCTTGTGTTCTTCCTCCTGTGGGGGTCGTTGCTTTTTGCTTTCGTTTTCGGTGACGGTTTTGCCGATTCTTTCATGTCGCCCGGCGGAGAACACGGCGAATGGCTCCATTCGGTAATAAAGGATTTGTCGGGTAGTGTAGGCGTGATACTTTTGCTCTTGCTGTCCCTATTCTTCTACATGGTATATATGACAAAGGAGACAATACCCTGGCTTAGGAAAATATTTGCAGCCGGAGTGGCGAAAATCGGTAATGCGGTACCTGAAAGTAAGGGTGGTGTGGATGTTGAAGAGAGTGTCGATGAAGGGGATGATGAAGACGGTGGGGATGACGGATTCGATGATGGAGATGAATATGACGATGAAGAGGAATGTGATGAAGAAGAAGAAGAGGGTGAAGATGTGTCTGTAGTCATAGGTTCCGGTACATCTGCTCCGGTCCAGGTTGTTTTGGGCGGAGGAGATGATACAATTTCTGCTGATGGCGTAGATGCCGAAGATGATGTAGCGGAGGCTTTTGATAAGATGTCTGCTGCGGTTGCCGGAGCTGTTGAAACTGCGGATGGCGGAATTACTGTAGATGTGGAGAAGGTCGAGGGCGATGATGATATGGGCGGCGATATGTTCCGTCCAATCAATCCTAAAGACGAGCTGAGTTATTATAATCCGCCTACGATAGATCTGCTCGATGAATATGAACAGTCGATACAGGCTATTGATAAGAATGAGCAGGCGGCAAATGCCAACAAGATAGTGAAGGTACTCAACGATTTCAATATAGAGATAAGTTCTATCAAGGCCAGTGTTGGTCCTACGATTACACTTTATGAGATTACACCTGCGCCGGGAGTGAGAATATCAAAGATAAGGAATCTCGAGGACGATATAGCAATGAGCCTATCGGCATTATGTATCCGTATCGTGGCTCCTATCCCGGGTAAGGGTACGATAGGTATTGAGGTGCCTAACGCGCATAAGCAGATTGTACCAATGGCTTCGCTTCTGAACAGCCGAAAGTATAAGGAGACCGATATGGCTCTGCCTCTAGCTCTCGGAAAGACTATATCCAACGAGGTGTATATGGTGGATATGGCAAAGATGCCTCACCTTCTTGTGGCCGGTGCAACCGGTATGGGTAAGTCTGTCGGATTGAATGCAATCATTACATCGTTGCTCTATAAGATGCATCCTGCATATCTCAAGTTTGTGATGGTCGATCCAAAGATGGTGGAGTTGAGTTTGTATGGAGTACTTGAGAAACATTTCCTTGCAAAACTCGAGGGTGATGACGATCCTATCATCACAGATGTGAACAAGGTAGTGCGTACTCTCAAGTCGCTGTGTGTGGAAATGGACAACAGATATAGGCTTTTGCAGATGGCATCGGTGCGCTCGGTGAAGGAGTATAATGAGAAATTTCTCAATAAGGAACTCTTGCCGACAAAAGGTCACCGTTTTATGCCTTATATTGTTGTGATAATTGACGAGTATGGTGATTTGATGATGACGGCCGGCCGTGAGGTAGAACAGCCTATTGCACGAATAGCACAGAAAGCTCGTGCCGTGGGTATCCACATGATTATTGCTACACAGCGTCCTACAACAAATATCATTACCGGTACAATAAAAGCCAACTTCCCTGCACGTATGGCATTCCGTGTAATATCGGCAATAGATTCCCGTACTATATTGGACCGCTCGGGTGCTAATCAGCTACAGGGTAGGGGTGATATGCTTTTCCTTGCCGGAAACGATCCTGTGCGTGTGCAATGTGCCCTTGTGGAGACAAAAGAAGTGGAGCGCGTGTGTGCACACATCGCCAAGCAGCAAGGCTATCTGTCGGCATATATTCTGCCCGATCCTGATGAGGCACAGGAGATTGTTAGCGGAGAGTCGGGAGTTGTGCGTGGCGAAATAAGTTCCGACAAGCTTGACCCGTTGTTTGCCGAGGCTGCGCGTGTCGTGGTGTTGGCGCAACATGGTTCAACATCGCTTATCCAGCGTAAGCTGGAGGTTGGTTTCAATAGGGCCGGCCGTATAATGGACCAGTTGTGCAAGACCGGTATAGTAGGAGAACAGGAGGGCAGTAAGCCGCGTCAGGTGCTCTGTGCCGATGAGGTCGATCTTGAGTTCCGTTTGAAGTCTCTGCTGCAGTAACCATTTTTGATTTATGATTATTATGAAAAAGATTGTTCCGATATTTCTCTTCCTTTTGCCGGTGACTCTCTTGGCTCAGATGAATTCTAAAGAAGCCGATGCCTTGCTCGACAAGGCTGTGGCTGCAATTAAGGCCGATGCCGCAGTGCAGATGGATTATTATTATAAAGTGCTTGACGATGACAATACGATAGTGCAGCAAGATGATGGTATCATAAGGCTCGACGGGAATAAGTATGCACTTATCATGGATAACATGAAGGTGTGGTGCAACGGTAAGGTGCAGTGGAGCTATATGGCAGATATTGACGAGATTTATATAACGGATGCCGCTTCCGATGAGGCTCAGAACCTTTCGCCGCTTGGTGTGATGGAGATGTATCGGACCGGCTATTCCTCCTCAATAAAGAAGGTGGGGAATACCACGGTAGTTACTTTGGATTCAATGGCTGCGGATGCCGAAATAGGTAAGGTGGAACTGTGTTTCCCCGATAGTGGCCATCGTCTTGGCTCAATGACGGTTTATATGAACGGTCAAGGCCGTGTCGAGGTACAGTTGAAGAACTATTCCGCTAAATGCAAATTCGGAAAGAAACAATATGAATGTCAGCTTAATGAGTTTCCTTCGGCGGAGGTTGTTGATATGAGATAAACTAAAAAATTATATGGTTATGGACAAGACAAAATGTTTGATTGTGGGCTCTGGCCCTGCTGGTTATACAGCCGCAATATATGCTTCGCGTGCTAATCTGTCACCTGTTCTTATCGAAGGTATGCAACCTGGTGGTCAATTGACACAGACGACTGTTATAGAGAACTTCCCCGGTTTTCCTCAAGGTATAACGGGTCCTGAACTTATGGATAATATGCGTCAGCAGGCAGTGAATGTGGGTGCAGATATCCGTTCGGGAAGTGTGACTGATGTCGATTTCGAGTCGGTACCATACAGGGTGACTATTGATGACGGTTCCGTTATTGAAGCCGAGACGGTAATTGTAGCGACCGGGGCTGCAGCAAAATATCTGGGGTTACCCGACGAGATAAAGTATCAGGGTATGGGTGTCAGCGCGTGCGCAACTTGCGACGGTTTCTTCTACCGCAAGAAGGTGGTGGCTGTTGTAGGCGGCGGTGATACGGCTTGTGAGGAGGCCAACTATCTTGCTTCTCTTGCAGCAAAGGTCTATCTGATTGTGCGTAAACCGTTCTTGCGCGCATCCAAGGCGATGCAGGACAGGACATTGAATAATCCGAAGATTGAGGTCCTTTTTGAACATAATGCCGAAGGATTGTATGGTGAAGGTGGTGTAGAGGGTGTTCATCTGGTTTCACGTCTTGGCCAACCCGACGAGAAACATTACGATGTGGCAATAGATGGCTTTTTCCTTGCTATCGGTCACAAACCTAATAGTGATGTCTTCAAGAAATATTTGAAAACAGATGATACAGGCTATTTTGTGCCTGCCGACAATAGCGGTGTCAAGACTGTTGTTCCCGGTGTCTTTGTTGCCGGCGATGTTGCCGACCCTCATTATCGTCAGGCAATCAATGCGGCAGCCAGTGGTTGCCGTGCAGCAATGGAGGCAGAGAAATTCCTTTCGCATAAGTAATATTATATAAGAAGAGTAGGAAAATATTTTTGGGAAAAATTTCTCTGAATGGAAAAACTTTCTTATCTTTGCACCCGATTTAGTCCGTAGGGGTTGGATAAGCCGTGCTCACGAAGAGAACGCACCTCGCGGAATTCACAATAAAAGCGATAAAATAAATGTACGCAATTGTTGAGATTAATGGACAGCAGTTCAAGGCTGAGGCCGGCAAGAAGCTGTTCGTGCACCACATCAAGGGTGCTCAGAACGACACAACAGTGGAGTTTGACCGCGTGTTGCTGTTGGATAAGGAAGGCGCAGTTACAGTAGGTGCTCCTACAGTAGAGGGCGCAAAGGT
>JAFXHQ010000104.1 GCA_017536325.1 Bacteroidaceae bacterium | reverse complement strand
ATTCGGTTAAAATAACAAGAACCGGCATCAGCATTGATGCCACTTATTAAAAACAGCTATGGACAATATTTTGAATGGAACAAAGAACATTTTGGCTACGCTATTTTCAGTGGCTATGGCCTATTTCGCCCCGATACAGGATATGGTGTTTACCATATTCTTCCTGTTCTTGGTAAATTGTATCGTGGGCATGATAACAGGAATGCTGGTAGAACGTGAGGGATTCCGCTTGCGTAAGTTTATCCATTGCATATCCGAGACATTGGCATTCTATCTTATAGTTGTATGTCTGTTTGTTGTAGGTAGGAATATGGATAATATGGACGGAGCGATGCAAGCTATCGGAGGTGTGATATACTCCATTCTCTATTTCTACTCCGTGAATGTGCTTCGTAATCTTACCTACATATTCCCGGACAGCCGGACGTTGGTATTCCTCTATTATGTGGTATCATTTGAGTTCATAAAGAAGATTCCGGCATTACAGCGATTCAATGACTATTGTAAGGAACATAAAAAAGACAACGATGAGAAAGATTAAATATATCGCTGTGCATTGCACGGCAGGAAACCAGTCACAGACTATTGAAGATTTACGTGCGGAGTTCTATCGCAAAGGATGGAAGAATCCCGGCTATCATTATGTAATAAAGCCTGATGGCGGTATCGTACAGATGCACCCGGAAGAGAAGACCAGCAATGGCGTTAAAGGCTACAACAGTGTCAGTCTGAATGTCGCCTACATCGGTGGTATTGATGCCCAAGGCAAAGGAACAGACAACCGTACTGATGCACAGAAGAAGTCGTTGGCCAGCCTTTTGAGAATACTCAAGAAGAAGTATCCCGAAGCGGTCATCCAAGGACACCGTGATTTCTCGCCCGACCTCAACGGGAATGGCAGAATTGAAAAAAGCGAGTGGATAAAACTTTGTCCCTGCTTCGATGCGAAAGAAGAGTACGCAACCCTTTAACCAATATAATATGAAATATCTCATTTATCTTTTTATTGCCCTATTGCTGACAGGATGCCGGGCTTCAAAGAAAGTAACGGAACAGACACAGCTCATGGAGACCGAGGAGTGCGTCCAAGACAGCGGACGTTTCTATGTCAACGCAACCTCCAGTTTGGATCGTCGAATAGATGAACTGAAAACGGAAACTGAAGACCTCACTGTTACCATTACCAATTTCAGCCCACCCGACAGTACAGGAAATCAATATATGACAAGCACGACTACGCTTCAGTACAACCGAAAGGCTGATAATAAGAAGCTGGAGAGCAGCAATCTCGTTCAGAACACTGAGCTTGAAGCTGAAGGCACTCGCAATACCGCACAAGGAGAGAGAACGGAGCAGCTCGAAAGGGAACATAAAGAGAAGCCTCCCGAACGATGGCCGGGTATATTGTTATTTCTGATTGTCCTTGTAACAGGGTATGTAGTATATAGAAAATTAAAGAGATTATGAAAGCGGTAGTAAAGGACGGACAGACCCTCGCGGACATTGCCATACAGGAATATGGTTCTCTGTCGGCGGTTGTTGAATTGGCGAAGGTCAATGGTATGGCCATCTCGGATGTTCCCGGTGCTGGAACGGAGTTGTCCTTGCCGGAAAAGATATATAACAAGGCAATGCAGAACTATTGCAAGGCCAATGAGGTAGAGCCGGCTACAGAACGCGACACATCAGGTCTCCGTCTTGGTATATTTACAGAAGAATTTACAAAAGAGTTTCAATAATTATGGCACGCAGTATAAACGACATAAAAAAGACAATGACAGATGCTTTTATGGCAGATGCCGATATCCGTGAGAAGTATGGTTTGACAGCAGACGATACTTTCGACGACAGTTTCTCAAGCGTCAGCTTGGAGAATATCCTATTCTACATCATTGCAGCCTGTTGCCATGTGCTGGAAGTCTTTTTTGACACTCACAAGTCCGATGTGGATGCGAAGATAAGTCGGGCTGTTGTGGCCAGCGTTCCTTGGTATCACAAGATGGCCTTGCAATT
>JAFXHQ010000103.1 GCA_017536325.1 Bacteroidaceae bacterium | reverse complement strand
GCCGCGGAATACAGGTTCATCACCGCTGAGGTACTCCATGAAGAGTGAGTCGACGAATGTGTAGGTGTTTGGGTTGAAGAGGTCGAGGTGGTCAAGACCATACTCCTTGCTGCCGAGCTCGGGGCGGTAGTGAACGAATGCCAATGAGTGAGCTGGAACGTCAATCTCAGGGATAATCTCAACACCTACGCGCTCAGCATGCTTCTGAAGTTCGATGAACTCCTCCTTGGTGTAGTAACCGTCGCGTGATGTAAGGCCGGGGAAGAGATCGCTCTCGAGGCGGAAGCCCGACGGAGTCTTTGCCCAATCGTGGTTGAAGTACTGCTTGAAGGCATTGTCGTTGAGGTGGATGTGGAATGTGTTCATCTTGTAGTATGCCATGAAGTCAACATACTCATGCAGGAAACTGATGGGGATGAACTTGCGTCCGCAGTCGAGCATGAAACTGCGCATCTCGTAGTCGGGGAAATCGACGATGCTACCCTTGGGTAGGCTGCCATTGTTTTGCTCGGCAATCTGCAGGAGGGTACGTGTTGCCCACATAGCACCGCGTACGGTAGTGGCTGTAATCTCAACCTTGCCGGCTATGTTCATTCTGTAACCCTCATTGCCTAATTTTTTGTCTTTCTTTATGCCAAGTACGATGTCACCTTTTGCCGACTTGCCCTCAGCAACCTTCAGTTCGATGCCGAACATCTTCTTGAAGTCTGTTGCAAGCTGTTCGGCAACTGCAGCAAGCTCTGCATTCTTCTTAGGATAGACAATCTTTGTCTCGTTTGTGATTGCAAACTCGCCTGTTGCACCCTTCCACTCGCGGAGTTCGGGGATTACGAAAGGCTTCTTGTTCTTCTCAGCGGCAAATGTGCTTGCCGAAAATGTGAGGCAGAGGACTGCCAAAATGAGTAGGAATCTGTTTTTCATTTAATTGTTATTGTTTTGTGTTTCTGAGTTCCAATTTGACAAAGTTAACAAATTGAGATCTAAAATCCAATCTGTTTGCTCAAAATTGTTTGCTCAAAATGTAAGCCTCAGTAAAGATTCCAACGATTAATGGCATGTGGCTATTGCCCTTTGGTGCTTCCCAGCACTTTTTCGATACGTTTCACTCTGTCCCACACTGTTTGCGGCGGATAACCTGTGATATTTGAAATTTCGGGGTTAGAACATTTGATTTTCCATAAATAGCATACCCTAAGCATAGGGGTACTTATTTTCTTGAATTTGGCTTGTACTTCGTGGGTGAAATCGGGGAACTGTTTGTCAATAGCACCAAGCAGCTCTTTCCATTCTTCATCGCTATGGACTACTACGTTCAAGAATGAATTTGTCGGTAAATTCACTGCCGAAGACGGTAGCTTGCAAGATGTGAAGTATATGAACGGTACTGTTTCTGCCAGATGTTATTCTCACGACAAGTTCTATACGGCAGAATTCAGCTATGCCAACAATGCATACAACTATACAATAGTCTTGCCCGAGGAGGGTGTCTCTGTTGATGAGTGTATTGACGAACTGGCTGCAGGAGGTCTGTACAATGGCTCCTTGTCATTTGTGGGAATGTCGAATATGACATTGACGATGCCTGTATATGAAATGGAGTTCAAGATGTTGGCAAAGGAGTCACTTGAGGCTCTTGGTATAAAAAAGGCTTTCGATAGCAGTGTCGGCTTACCTGCTATTGGCAAGGGGGTGGTACTTGGAGATGTTGTGCATGTTTGCAACTTCAATGTTGATAAGAATGGAACAGAGGCTGCAGCTGCAACTGCTGCAATAATGTATGATTCTTCATTGACTAACTTCAAGAGTGAACTTGTTGTTGATCGTCCATTTCTTTTCTTTGTGAAAGAGGTGAGTACCGGTGCCATACTCTTCATTGGTAAGGTTGGAAAAATCTAAACAGTTTTTTACAAGATATACTATATAATTTTCAGGCTCCATATTTTGCCAACACAAAACATGGAGCCTGAAAAGTCTGTTGTATGCTCAATCTCTGCTCCTTAGCTCCCAGAATGCTACAGCCGCTGCGGCTGCTACATTGAGCGAATCGACATTGTGTGACATCGGAATCTTTACGGTGTAATCGGCCTTGGCAATTGTCTCTTCCGGCAGCCCTTCGCCTTCGGTTCCCATGATTATGGCAAGGCGCGGGATGGTGGTCAGCTGTGGGTCGGCAATGGAGATGGAGTTGCCTGTGAGTGCCATGGCTGCAGTTGTGAACCCCAGCTCCTTGAGTTTTTCCATACCGCCGTCGAGCCAGGTCCATGGTACAAGGAATACGCTTCCCATAGAGACTCTTACGGCACGGCGGTTCAGCGGGTCGCAGGAGTTGCGGGTAAGGAGTACGGCATCGATGCCGAGTGCCGCGGCACTGCGGAATATGGCTCCGATATTTGTGGTGTCAACGACTCCGTCGATGATGACAATGCGTCTGGCATTGCTGCATATCTCCTCGGCCTTTGGCTCACGGGGGCGACGCATTGCACATAGCACTCCTCGTGTGAGTGTGTATCCGGTGAGGTCGGCAAGGAGCTTGCGGTCGCCGGTATATACGGGTATATCACCGCATTCTCTTATGATGCCGGCGGCATCGCCTTCGATGTGCTTTTTCTCGCACATGAGGGAGATGGGGGTATAGCCGGCTTTGAGGGCTACGTTTATGACCTTTGGACTCTCGGCTATGAATATTCCCTCACCGGGTTCGTACTCCTTGCGCAGCTGTGCCTCGGTGAGTGTGCTGAATATCTCTACACCGGGGTGGGTGAGTGAGGTTATCTCAATTATGGGCATTGGGCTTTGTTACTGGAATAGGGCGAGGTTGTCGAAGGATGGGGTGAGTTTCCCCTCTTCGATGTTGTGGACTATCTCTACTACCTTGTCGTTCATTGGGGTTGGAACTCCTGCCTTGCGGCCGAAGGCGCATACTACACCGTTTATGGCATCGACTTCGGTTTTCTTGCCTTTCTCAAGGTCCTGCAGCATGCTTGCCTTGAGCAGGGCATGCTTGCGTATGGCTATGGGGATGATGAAGAAGGAGAAGGCTCGCTTTATACGTCCCTTGTAATCGAGAAGCTTTACTATGTCCTTGCCCTGTACCGGCTCTATCTTTATGTTTGCTGCAGCACATACGTCGATGCACTCTTTGATGAGCTTCTGCACTATTCTGCGCGATGCTTTGTTGCGGGCTGCCTCGCCGAAGGTGCTGCCCAGGACTGCACTCATTCCCGAAAAGGCTGAATTGATGAGGAGCTTGCTCCAGCGTGAGCCTATGAAGTTGCTGTCTATCTCGACTCTTCCCATTAGCTCCAGCAAAGATTTTACCTGGCCTGTCATGGGGCTTGGCTGCGGCTGCAACGAACCGAGGGAGAAGGTGAGGGAGTCGGGTGCGCTTGTGAGTTCGCATACTCCGGGACTTTTCATTGTGGCTCCCCATGCTACCGTGCATCCGATGACACGCTCCTGTCCTATGATTTCGCCTATGCCTAATTCCGGTATGCCGTTCTGCAGGGTTACGATGACTCCGTCGTCGGAAAGGTAATCCTTAAGGTTGTTGACAACTTCGCTGTTCTGCTGTTGCTTTGTCATGAGGAAGATTATGTCGTACTTGCCCGACATCTCTTCGGGGGTGTAGGCCTTTACGGGGTGCGTGAAATTGACTGTACCGGTCACTTTAGCTCCATTCTTGCGGAGGGCCTCGATGTGTGCCTTGTTGCGGTTGATGAGTTCTATCTTGCCGCCGTTTTTTGTTATGTATGCTCCCAGAATGGTTCCTAATGAACCTGCTCCGTATATTGCTGCTCTCATCCTTTTCTGTTTTTAGTGATAGACTATGTAAAGGTAGGAATAATTGTTCATTCCTGCAACTGTGTTGTGTGTGTTTTCTCCATTGGGTGTGCCGGATGTCTGCTTTCGGCAACAGGAAAAAGTGTGGTTCAAACAATATATTGGGTTGCTTTGTGAATTGCTTCAAATAAATTTTTATATCTTCGCAATGTGTGTTTGAAAGGGAGGAGTTCTCCTGTAAATGATATTGAAATGGATTACGGTAAGATTCTTGAGGAGATTTTCTTGAAGATACAGCCTTATTCAAAGGAGGGTAGGCAGGCTACTTATATCCCTGCATTGGCTAACGTGAATCCCGACCGGTTCGGGATGTGCCTGTGTACGATTGACGGCGAGGATTATTGTGTGGAGAGTGCCGATGTGCGCTTCTCGGTGCAGAGTATCTCAAAGGTGTTTGCATTGGCAATGTGCCTTTCGTTGAGGGGGGAGTCTCTTTGGGAACGTGTAGGGAAAGAGCCTTCGGGCACTGCCTTCAACTCTCTGGTTCAGCTGGAGGTGGAGAAGGGGATCCCGCGGAATCCTTTCATGAATGCCGGAGCTATGGTGCTTGCCGACATTTTGCTCTCTTCGTTGGATAATCCCGAAGAGGAATTCCTCTCATTCGTACGTGCTCTGTGTGGCTCGGACAGCATATGTTATAACAGGGAGGTGGCGATGTCGGAGCGTGAGACTGGTTTCTTGAATGCTGCTATAGCCAATCTGCTCAAATATCATGCGACGGTTGAGAACGATGTAGAGCGGGTGCTTGACTTCTATTTTACCATGTGTTCGCTTGAGATGAGCTGCAGGGAACTGGCAAAGGCTTTTCTGCCATTTGCGAACCATAGGGACGGCTTTGCCTATTCAGGCTTCATGCTCACATCGTCACAGGTGAAACGTATGAATGCGGTTATGCAGACTTGCGGTTTTTATGACGAGGCGGGTGAGTTCTCGTATCTTGTAGGGTTGCCCGGGAAGAGCGGCGTAGGCGGTGGTATTGCTGCAATATATCCTCTTCGCTACTCGGTAGCGGTGTGGAGCCCGAGACTCAACGGCAAAGGGAATTCGGTGATGGGTATGAAGGCTCTTGAATTGCTTACTACAGAGACTAAAGAATCGATATTCTGAATTATATATTGGAAATTTTGGCTATGGAGAGGCAAAAGGTGATATTGATAACAGGTGCTTCGTCGGGGTTCGGATTGGTGACAGCGACGGAACTCGTGAAGCATGGGCATGTTGTCTATGGTACAAGCCGCAGGGGTGGCGAAGGTGGCGAGGGTGTGCGCATGCTTGCGATGGATGTTACAGATAAGGGTACAATAAAGGCTGCGGTTGAGCTGGTTATGGCTGAACAGGGCAGGATTGATGTGCTTATAAACAATGCAGGCGTGGGTATAGGAGGAGCTATTGAACTTGCAACCGACAAGGAGATTGAGTGGCAGATGGGTACCAATTTCATGGGTATGGCTAACATGTGCAGTGCTGTGTTGCCGCTGATGCGCAGGCAACGGAGCGGATGCATAATAAACATAAGTTCAATTGCCGGTGTTATGGCTGTGCCGTTCCAAGGCTTCTATTCGGCTTCGAAATATGCGATAGAGGGCTACAGTGAGGCTCTGGCAATGGAGGTGTATCCTTATGGGATAAGGGTGTGCCTTGTGGAACCGGGTGATTTCAACACTAACTTTACAGCGAACAGGAATGTGTCGGAGGCTACGATGGCATGTGAGGACTATAAAGGTAATTTCGAGCGTTCGCTGAAGGTTATAGAGGAGGAGGAACGTGGCGGCTCCAAGCCGATAGAGCTGGCGAGGGCCATATGCCGCATAGTGAGAAGGAAGAATCCTCCTTTCCGTACTAAAGTGGGGCCTTGGTTCCAGGTGATGCTTGCACGTGTGAGGTGGATGTTCCCTAACAAGTTGCTTGCAAAGGCATTGAGGTGGTTCTATAAGATAAGATGAGGGTTAAGAACAAATGTGTTGTCAAGCATGTTTTTTGAGTGATATATAACATTAACCATAACGATTATGAATTCGCTTAAAAGATTTTTTATGCTGTCTGTCATGATGCTTATGACGGTGGCTATGGCTGCAAAAGAGTTGCCCAAGGTGTATATACTTGCTACGGGTGGAACAATTGCGGGTTCCGGCTCTTCGGCTACAAAGAGCAACTATTCGGCAGGGCAGGTTGCAATAGGTGCTCTTCTCGATGCTGTGCCTGCAATCAAGGAGGTTGCTGATGTCGAGGGCGAGCAGGTTGTAAATATAGGTTCGCAGGATATGAGCGACGATGTGTGGCTGGTGCTTGCGAAACGTGTCAACGAGCTGCTTTCGCGCAGCGATGTCAATGGTGTGGTAATCACTCACGGTACCGATACAATGGAAGAGACTGCATTTTTTCTGAGTCTTACGGTAAAGAGTGACAAGCCTGTTGTTCTGGTGGGTGCGATGCGTCCATCGACGGCTATCAGTGCCGATGGTCCGGCAAACCTCTACAATGCAGTGATAACGGCTGCATCGCCGGCTTCCAAGGAGCGGGGAGTGCTTGTATGCATGAACGGCAAGGTGTATGGCGCGGCTGACGTGACAAAGACAAATACGACAAGTGTGGAGACATTCCAGTCGCCCAATTCGGGTGCGTTGGGATATGTGCATAACGGTGAGGTGTTCTACTATCACGCTCCGTCTTGTGGCAACGGCTGTACCGATTATGTGCATAAGGGTTCTCTTTCCAATGAGTCAAGAACCCCGTATTTCAATGTGGAAGGTCTCTATTCGTTGCCTAAGGTGGGTATAGCATACGGTTACTCGAATGTGCAGGGCGATGTGGTGGAGATGATGATTGAGAAGGGCTATAAGGGTATCGTGTATGCCGGTGTCGGAAACGGCAATATCCACAAGAATGTGTTCCCTTTGCTTGAAAAGGCACGTAAGGATGGCATAATTGTGGTACGCTCGAGCCGAGTGCCCACGGGTGCCACGACACTCGATGCCGAGGTGGATGACAATAAATACCAATTTGTGGCATCATGGGGGCTGAACCCGCAGAAGGCACGCATACTGCTTATGCTCGCATTGACAAAGTCCGATGACTGGAAGACTATACAGGGTTATTTCAATAACTATTAGAAACGGAGTTTGAAATTCAAATAAATACTTAATACCGATTATTATGAAAATGAGAAACACGGCACTGGCTGTTATGGTGCTTGCTGCTGGCTTTGGGCAGGCGCAGGTTACTTCGCACAATGCGCAAGTACCCGATGGCGAGAAAACGCTTTTTGAGCGTGTTGCAAAGATTGAGAAAAAGAACGATTTGTTCAACCTTTACCTGAATATGCATGGTGCTTTTGATGCAAAGTTCAACCAGGATGGGCGTAATGGATTGAGCCAAGGTGCGTTCAATATGCGCCAGCTGCGCATTGAAGCTAAGGGGGAGATTAATGATTGGCTGTCGTATCGTTGGCGTCAAAGACTCAACAGAGGAAACGAGGGTGGGGCGATGATTGATAATTTGCCGAACTCCATCGATTTTGCCGGGATAGGTATAAAGTTCAATGACAAGTTCTCGCTGTTTGCCGGTAAGCAGGCGGCTGCCTGGGGCGGTTTCGAGTATGATGTGAACCCCATTGAGATATATCAGTACAGTGAGATGATAAACAACATGAGCAACTTCATGACCGGTGTTACACTGAATTATGACATGACGCCTACCCAACAGTTCCAGTTGCAGGTCCTTGACAGCAGGAACGGTTCGCAGGATGAGACTTACGGCAAGGGGCTGGAGGAGAGCCGTCTGCCGTTGGTCTATTCGTTTGCGTGGAATGCCAATATGTGCGATATGAAATGGCAGACACGCTGGTCGGCTTCGGTTATGGAGGAGACTCATGGCAAGTACATGTATTATCTGGCTCTCGGTAACCAGTTCAATTTCTCGAGCAAGTGCAATATGTATGTTGACCTGATGAGCTCGTTCGAGCAGGTCGATAACAAGGGTATAATCTCGCGTATGATTCTTGGGGATGACTACAAGGATAATGGACATGGCTTGTACAATACAATGTATAACTCTTTGGTTACAAAGGTGAACTACCGCATAATGCCTAAGTGGAATCTCTTTGCAAAGGGTATGCTTGAGTCTGCTGCCATTTATGATGGCGAGAACGGCATTGCCGAGGGTAATTACCGTACATCTCTGGGTTATATCGCAGGCGTGGAGTTCTATCCGATGGATACTAATCTGCACTTCTATCTTGCATTCGTGGGGCAGAGCAACTTCTTTACAGAGAAGGCAAAAATGTATGGGCAGAGCAACTATAGTACCCAGCGTCTGTCATTGGGATTCATTTATCAGTTGCCGATGTTCTGACATGATTCCTGTTCCCAGGAAACTATAGAAGATTATGGGGGGCTATGAGGGTTTGTCCCGTTGTAGCCTCCCTTTTGTATATAAGTGATTAAATCAGTCGCATTATGGGTTTTGTAAGGCTTTTGTTGTTCGTTGTTGTGTGTGCTATGCCTTTGGTTGCGGTATCACAACCCGATGTTGTTCCCGGTGATGGTGTTGCAGGGGAAGCTGCTGTTTGTGTTGTCGTGCCGGACGGTGACTCCATAAACGCAAGCATTGCTACGGATGTTGCCGCAGAAATTGCTGTCGGGGCAGAGCAGGATGTGGCTTCGTCATCGCCATACGTGGTACTGCTGCAGCTTGTTCTGGTTTTTGTATGCATAATACTTGGTGCAAGAAAAGGGGGTATCGGACTTGGTGTGTTCGGTGGTATGGGTACCCTGTTGCTTGTGTTTGTCTTCGGCCTTAAACCGGGTGAGCTGCCCATTGATGTGATGCTGATGATTGCAGCTGTGATTTCGGCTGCAGCCAGTATGCAGGCTGCCGGTGGTCTTGACTTTCTGGTGAAACTGGCCGAGAAGATTCTGCGAAAACATCCGCAATATGTGACTCTGCTTGCTCCGCTGGTCACTTATGTATTTACATTCCTTGCCGGCACAGGGCATGTGGCGTATTCTGTGTTGCCTGTCATAGCGGAGGTGGCACGCGAGACGAAGATAAGGCCTGAAAGGCCTCTTGGAATAGCGGTCATTGCATCGCAACAGGCAATTACCGCTTCACCTATTTCGGCGGCGACAGTGGCTCTGTTGGGAATCCTTGCAGGTGAGAATATAAGCATGTTCGATATTCTTAAGATAAGTATTCCGGCAACGTTTGTCGGTGTTCTTGTCGGTGCACTGTTTTCAATGAAGGTGGGTAAGCCGCTTGCCAAGGATCCTGAATATCTGCGCAGGCTGAAGAGTGGGGAACTCGGAGCTTCCAATGTGAAGACTGCCGATGTGGCAAACCGTTTCAATGCCATATCATCGGTAATAATATTCATCGCTGCAACAGCTCTCATTGTGCTGTTCGGTTCTTTCGGTTCATTGAGGCCTAGCTTTGGAGGTGAGTCGCTCGACATGCCGTTGATTATTGAGATGATTATGCTCTCTGCCGCTGCAATAATCCTGTTGCTGACACGCACGAGCGGTGCAAAGGCTGCGCAGGGCTCGGTCTTTGCTGCCGGTATGCAGGCGGTGGTAGCGATATTCGGTATCGCGTGGATGGGAGATACTTTTATAAAAGGTAATCTCGTGATGTTGCAGAGTTCCATTGAAGGTGTGGTGAGCGACATGCCGTGGCTGTTCGGAATTGCTCTGTTCGTGATGTCGGTACTCCTTTATAGCCAGGCGGCAACGGTGCGTGCCATAATGCCTCTGGGACTTAATTTGGGACTTCCGCCGATGTTGCTCATAGCATTGTTCCCGGCAGTGAACGGATACTTCTTTATACCGAATTACCCTACAATTGTGGCTGCAATAAACTTTGACCGTACGGGTACTACGCGGATTGGCAAATGGGTACTGAACCATTCGTTCATGCTGCCCGGACTTATAGCTACGTTTGTGGCTATCGGTATGGGTCTGCTGCTTATGAATATATATTGATGCCGGGTTTGGGAGAAATATCAAAGCAAGCTTTGTATATCTCGCTCGTTTGTTTGTACTTTGAGGTAAACTCGAAAATACACTGCACTCGCTTTGAAATATCAAAGCAAGCTTTGTATATCTCGCTCGTTTGTTTGTACTTTGAGGTGAACCTCGAAAATACACTGCACTCGCTTTGAAATATCAAAGCAAGCTTTGTATATCTCGCTCGTTTGTTTGTATCTTTGCAGGGAATAATAAATGTTTGGCTGATGACTTTCTTTACTTCGGAAAATCTTATTTTTATAGGCTCCATACTTATCTTTTGCAGTACGCTTATAACGAAGGCTGGCGGTAGGTTCGGAATGCCTACATTGTTGCTTTTTCTTCTTGCCGGTATGATGTTCGGATGTGACGGCCTGGGCATTCATTTCGATAACGTGGGGCAGGCGCAGTTCGTGGGTATGGTGGCTTTGTGCGTGATTCTGTTTACGGGTGGTCTGGAAACGAAGATATCGGACATAAAGCCTGTGCTGGGGCCGGGTCTTACGCTATCTACTGTGGGTGTGTTGCTGACGACACTGTTCACGGGTGGTTTCATATTCGTGTTGTCCATGTGGGATGCCGTGCCGATAGAACTTCCTATTGTTACCTGTTTTCTTTTGGCTGCCACTATGTCATCGACCGATTCGGCAACTGTGTTCAATATACTTCGCGGTAAGGAGATAAACCTGAAGGGTAACATTCAGCCAATGCTGGAACTTGAAAGCGGCAGCAATGACCCTATGGCATATATCCTTACAATAGTGCTCATACAGCTCTCCCTCTCGTTGGGTGATGCCGGAGTGGTCGGTGCGGATATGAAGTTGTTGCTGCTCGATTCACTCAAAGTGCTGGTGCAGCAGTTTGCTGCCGGTGCCATGATTGGAGCCGGTGCCGGATTCGCTACGGTATGGGTTATGAAGAAGGTGAACCTGAATAATATTCCTCTATATTCAATAATGCTGATGAGCATTGTTTTCTTCACTTTCTCGGTAACGGATATGCTTGGCGGCAACGGTTATCTGGCTGTGTATATTGCTGGAATAATTGTGGGTAATAATAAGATTAAGGATCGCAAACAGGTTGTTGCCTTCTTCGACGGAATGACTTGGATTGTACAGATTGGCATGTTCCTGTTGCTCGGTCTTCTTGTAGATCCTAGCGAGATGTGGAAAACCGCTCTTACTGCATTGCTGATAGGCCTTTTTATGATGTTCATTGCGCGACCGTTGAGCGTGATGCTTTCGTTGCTGCCGTTCAAGAATATTTCAATGCCCTCGAAGGTGTTTGTCTCATGGGTGGGACTGCGTGGTGCTGTACCTATAATATTTGCCATTTATCCTGTTGTCGAGAATGTCCCCGGCAGTGATGCGATCTTCAATATTGTATTCTTCATAACACTTTTGTCGCTGGTGCTTCAGGGCGGTACTATTGTCGGTTCGGCAAAGAAATTGGGACTGTTGTTGCCTTCGGCTCCCAAAAAACAGTTTGAAGTGGAACTGCCCGAGGAGGCCGGTGAACAGAAAGAGATTGAGGTAACCCGTGAACTGCTCGAGGAGAAAGGGAGTACTATAGTTTCACTTGCATTGCCTCGTGGAGTACTTGTGGTGTTCGTGAAGCGGGGCGAAAAGTACCTTGTGCCGAACGGAACCATGGAGTTGAAGGAAGGTGATTATTTGCTTACAATAGCAAGCTCGGAAGTGGAGGATGGAAACGGAAAACTGGAAACGGAAAACTGAAAACGGAAATGTGAAATGTGAAAACTGAAAACGGAAAACTGAAAACTGAAAATTGAAAACTGAATTTTGTGAAGGAATGTGTACAAGCTTTTGTACTAGCTTGTCACTGTGTGTTTTATTGATTTCCAATAACAAATAGGGTGCCGCGCGCGGCACCCTATTTGTGTAACAGCCAATCTGTAAGCCGGGTTCTGTACCCCTTGCGGGGTGTCTGTCATTCATCTATGCACAATGTCACCAAGGTGCTAAAGCGTTCTACCCTCCGGCACGGGCGAGCAACCCTTAAACGCCGGTTTACATGAACTTGCAGCCTCCAAGATGCACAGCCCGTACAT
>JAFXHQ010000102.1 GCA_017536325.1 Bacteroidaceae bacterium | reverse complement strand
CCGAGAATGACATAAAGGCTGCCGTTACAGAGGACCAGGGCCGCACATGGACCGACCCGTGCGTGGAGTTCTTCGTATCGCCCGAGGGTAACCTCGACTACTACAACTTCGAGTGTACATGTACAGGCAAGTTGCTGCTTGCATGGCATCCTGCCGATGCACCGAAGGAGGCTGCCGGTAAAGAGGTTCTTGATAGCGTGGAGCGCATTCCGTCATTGGGCAAAGAGCCTTTTGAGTTGCGTGAGGGCGAACACTCATGGAGCGTGATTGAGATTATTCCTGCTACAGCACTGTTCCGCAGCGGCGTGGAATGCTTCTGCGGAAAGGAGATGACTGCTAACTTCTACAAGTGCGGCGATGAGCTCCCCACTCCACATTTCCTATCGTGGAACCCCATTGAATGGAAGGAGCCGAGTTTCCACCGCCCCGAACAGTTCGGCAAGCTGTTGTTTGAGTGAGAACATTGTAAATAGCAGATCTGTCCCCAAAGTCTGTAAAAGAATTTTGGGGACACGCAATTATGGACTATACTATAATTTATTCACATGGCATACGACATGTACGACATATCGGGACTGCCCTACATCGTACGCATTATCCTTGCAGCAATAACGACCTTTGCCATAAGTGCGGCAATAGTGTGGGCTATGTCGAAATCAAGAATAACGAAATCATTAATCCAATAAATACAATAGAACATGAAACAGATTTTATCCACAGTACTTATTGTACTATGTACTTTCTTTTCGGCAAATGCAAAAGAGAAAACCGACACTCTGTCCTACATGATAGGCTTGCAGGTGTCAAACGACATTGAAAACAATATCCTGCCACAGTTGAAGCTCGACTATGATGTGATACAGAAGACAATAAAGAAACTGCTTGCATCGGACAAGAGCATAAATATTGAGGGAACAACCATATCTCCCGCGACTATAAATGAGGTTGCCGGCAAGTATTTCAACAACGAGCTGCAGGCTAAGGTCATTGCGGCAATGGAAGACTCAACAGGAACAACAGAGGTTTTCAAAGACCCTAAAGAGAAAAAAATAGTCTCTGCGCTCATTGGTGCCGACTATGCATACAATATGAAATCAATGCCATATGACATTGACAAGGCTTCATTTATGCAGGCATTGGAAGAGAACCACAACGGAAAGGCGATGTTTACAGCCGAGGAATCAACAGATTACCTTAACAATTACTTTGCTGTGATTGTACCCCAGAAGAACAAAAAGGATTCTGAAGCTTGGCTTGCCGGAATAGAGAAACAGGAGGGTGTGAAGAAAACCGAATCGGGCATTCTCTACAAGATAGAGGCTGATGGAGACATGAATACAAAGGCTGTAAAGGACCAGGATGTCGTTAAGGTCATATATACAGGAACTACAAGAAAAGGTGAAGTATTCGACAGCAACCGTTGGGATGACATGCCCGATGAGAGAAAGGCAATGATAGAACAGAACTACCCGGACAAAGCAAAGAAGGACAGCCCTATTGAATTCCCGCTCGACAGAGTGATAAAGGGGTGGACAGAAGGCATGAAGCTCATAGGCAAAGGCGGCAAGATAACTCTGTGGATTCCTGCCGGACTGGCTTATGGCGAGCGTGGTGCCGGACAGCATATTGGCCCCAACGAAGCACTCCGTTTCGACATTGAGTTGCTCGATGTTACAGTAAAATAAGAGTATAAACATAATTGACCACAACTATGAGAAAGACAATTTTAGGAGCCATGCTGTTGAGTATTGCCCTACTCTCTTGCAAGGAGCAAGGAAATAAGCCGGCAGCGACTGGCAATTACAATGTAATCCCGTATCCTCAGGAAATTGTTGAAGGCGAAGGCTTCGTACTGAACAATGAGACAAGCATTGTATATGAAGGCGATGAAGTGATGAAACGCAATGCCGAATTCCTTTCGGGCTATATAAAGGATTTGACCGGCCTTGAGCTCGAAGTCACAGACAGCGGTAAAGATAATGCCATAACAATTGCCATAGCCGAAACAGGCGACAACAGCGAAGCTTATAAGCTCACTGTTGACGAAGAGGGTGTCAACATCACCGGTACATCGGCTGCAGGTGTGTTCTATGGAATACAGACACTGCGCAAATCAATTCCTGCAAATGAAGGCGAAGTACTGCTCCCGGCTGTAACGATAAATGACAGCCCGCGTTTCTCATACCGAGGCGCACACCTCGACGTGTCACGTCACTACTTCACTACAGATTCAATCAAGCGTTTCATAGACATGCTTGCGTTGCACAATCTGAACCGTTTCCACTGGCACCTGACCGACGACCAGGGATGGCGCGTTGAGATAAAGAAATATCCAAAGCTCACGACCGTGGCAGCAGAGCGTGACGAGACTGTAATTGGACGCAACAGCGGAAACTACGACGGACAGCACTACGGTCCTTTCTTCTATACCCAGGAGGAGTGCCGCGAGATTGTAGCTTATGCCGCAGAACGACACATAACAGTAATACCGGAGATTGACCTTCCAGGCCATATGCAGGCAGCCCTTGCAGCATATCCCGAGTATGGCTGTACAGGAGGCCCGTACGAGGTATGGAAGATGTGGGGAGTTTCGGACAACGTGCTTTGCGCCGGCAACGATGCCACTCTGTCATTCATAGAGGACGTGCTTACCGAGGTCATAGACGTTTTTCCATCGGAATATATACACATTGGTGGCGACGAGTGCCCCAAGACACAATGGGAGAAGTGTCCCAAGTGCCAGGCGCGTATCAAGGAATTGGGAATAAAGGGAGATGACAAGCACAGTGCCGAGATGTATCTGCAAAGCTTTGTAATCAACCATGCAGAAAAGTTCCTCAACAGTAAGGGACGCCAGATAATCGGTTGGGACGAGATTCTCGAAGGCGGTCTCGCACCGAACGCCACAGTACACTCATGGCGTGGAATCGAGGGCGGAATTGAGGCTGCAAAGCAGGGACACGACTGTATCATGTCACCCACAACATTCATGTACTTCGACTATTACCAGACAAAATATACCGACGAAGAGCCTCTTGCGATAGGCGGCTATGTACCTGTAGAGAAGGTATATTCGTTCGAGCCGATGGATCCGTCGCTCACGCCGGACGAGCAGAAACACATCATTGGCGTACAGGCCAACCTGTGGAGTGAATACATACCAACATTCAGCCATGTCGAGTACATGGAGCTTCCGCGAATGGCTGCATTGTGCGAGGTACAATGGTGTAAGCCCGAAAAGAAGAACTTCGAAGAGTTCAAGCAGCGTCTCCTGCAGCTCATAGGCATATATGAGAAGTACGGATACAACTATGCAAAGCACATGCTCGACCTGGAGGAGAAGTTTACAACAGACTTTGAGAAGGGTGTAATAAGAGTTGAGTTCAAGACACTTGACAACTGCCCGATATATTACACACTCGACGGTAGCGAGCCAACGAAGGAGTCGGCACTATACACAGCTCCGATAGAGATTAACAGTAGCTGCACTGTCAAGGCGAAAGGAATAAGAGAGAATGGCGAGACACGCATGTTCAGCGAAAATGTAACCTTCAACAAGGCAACAGGAAAGCCCATCACCCTGTTGCAGCCGATACACAAGAACTACACCTTCGAGGGTCCCGTCACTCTTGTTGACGGTTTGAAGGGAAGCCCCAACTACAGAACAGGACGCTGGTTGGGATTCTGCGAGACAGACCTCGAAGCTGTCATAGACCTGAAGAAAGAGGAGGAAATAAGCAGCGTATCGTTCAACACCAGTGTTGACAAGGGCGACTGGGTGTTCGATGTTCTCGGCATCACAGTGTGGGTGTCGAATGACGGCAAGGAATACACACAGGTATTCGACCAGGCTTACCCCGACCTTACAGAGGAGGCAGAAAACAAGATTTACGGGCACAAGGTAGAGTTTGCTCCCGTAAAGGCGCGCTACGTAAAAATCAAGGCTCTGTCGGACCGCGACATGCCAGAATGGCACGGCGGCAAGGGTTATCCTGCCTTCATCTTTGTGGATGAGCTTGAGATAAACTGATACTGTCCAAGAATAAAAGACAACCTAAATCCCCAATACCCTCGTTTGCTTTTGCAAACTGCGGTATTGGGGATTCTTTATAATGCAACAGGTAGCCTTAAGCCACTTCCTGCTGCTACCTTACAAAACTAGTCGATACAGGATCTTCCCTCTCGGGACGTTCAACACCTTCGGCATTCAGTGCCTTCAGCATCCATGCCATATTGCGTGCAAGGGTGCGCATTGTCTGCAGTCCTTCGGCATCCTGCTCGGCATCGCCAGGCATAAGGCCATGCACGCTGTTCCAATACTGAGAAGGAACAACAGGCATATTGCTTATTGTAAAATACTTGTTCAGACGGTCAAAAGTAGCACTGGCACCACCTCGACGGCAAACTGCTACAGCTGCAGCCGGTTTGTATTGCAAATATTGTTTGCTGGAAAAGAAGAGCCTGTCGAGCAAGGCACACAACGAGCCGTTAGGGCCTGCATAATAAACCGGTGAACCGACTATGAGCCCGTCCGCACTCTCTATTTTTTCCCTGACGGTAACATACGGAGTGTCGTTGAAGACACAACGCCCAAGACCTTTACAACGGAAACAGGCGATACAGCCCTGCACTGCAACAGGACCAATATGTACGATTTCACTTTCAACGCCCAACGATTCAAGGGTTTCTGCAACCTCAGTCAAGGCACGGAATGTATTGCCCGCCTTGCGTGGGCTTCCGTTAATAAGAAGAACTTTCATATGGTTTCAATCATTTGTTCATTCAATATATTTGATCTTATTGATGTCACGCGGTTTTGCAGCGGGTGACTCATCGGGGTAACCGAATGCCACACAGATACAGAGTTCATAGCCATTGCTGAAATCAAGCCTGTCAAGAACCTTCTCTTTGCCGGAGCTCTCAAGTATGAAGCGTACCGGACCGCCGAGACATACAGAGCCTACACCCATGGAATTGGCTGCAAGCATCATATTCTCGGCAAGCAGGCCACAATCTATAGTTGAAAAGTCATATTCTGTATCACGAGCTATAAAGACCCACACAGGTGCACTATAGAAACTGCCAGCAGCACGCTCACCTCCGACAGCGGACATCACTTGGCTAATCTCCTCCTGAAATTCCTTATTCTCCACGACGCGCACCTCCCATGACTGTTTGTTCATTCCGTTGGGCGCATTTATACCGCACTCAACAATCTTATCCATAACCTCACGTGGGACGGGCTGTTGTTTATACTTTCTTATGCTCCGGCGCGACATGATATTATCTACCACTTCATTGCCGTTACACTCACCACATCCTTTGGATACACAAGCGGTTGTACCACACTCCTTATTGTCGTCATCGCATCGGTTACATTCTTTAGCGTTGTCCGAATTGCCGCACGACACTGCAAACATAAGCGATGCCGCACACAAAGAAATTGAAATAAGCCTCATATTCATTGCAGTTATTGGTTACAGCGCGAAGATAACAACCTTTCGGATTATGCCATATATTTTTCGGATAAAATTTGTAAAACAACATGCAATCCCGTCCACAATACACAAGAAGAGCAATTATGTTATTTCAGCAACTTATGGCTTGCTGAATCGGCATATATTTGCACCAAAAACATGAAAAAGAAAAAAATAGTTTTCAGTTCATCGGGAGGAAGCCCGGCTATGGTTCTGTTGAACAGGATTATGAGCGCATTCGGAAGCAACGACATTGATACCATTGCAGCAAGAATTGCGGCAACATGCCGCACAACCCCTCTGCTGATAGAAACTTTCATGAGTGACAGATGTGTGGAACTGAAAGGGAACACTGCAGACTGCATTGATGTAGAGAATGATACTCTGCGTATAGATTCAGAGAACATAAAAGTAGATGAAGATACATTGATAATCGAATAATATATATAACGTATGTTGCAGATAAACAAAATCAAAATCGGGAATTCTGTCTATAACATCCTGCCGGAACTGGGCAATGGACTTCAGCTCGGGACAGGAATTACAAACGGGCATGTGATATGCCTGAATATTGGAACAGCAACACTGGGAGCAAACCCTCCTGTAGAGGATTGCGGCGTATCCATTGATACATTGGGGTTCAGAATAGACCCTGTAAAGTTCAAGGCATTCATAAAGGCATTGGGGTTCAAGAGTGAATAGGTGATATGGTAAGTATCGTAATTACTGCATACAATGTAGAAAGGTGGATTGCAAAGGCTGTGGAATCGGCATGCAGGCAGTCATTAAAGGAGTTGGAGATTATTGTTGTAGAAGATTGTTCGACCGACAGTACACGTGAGGTTCTTTCGCACATAAAGGACCGGAAAATAAAGACAATATACAACGACACCAATATTGGAGCAGGAGCTTCACGCCGCAAGGGGATAGAAGCATCCGAGGGAGAATATATATTACTGCTCGACGGAGACGACTGGATAGAGGACGATTTTGTAGGGAGGCTATACAACTGTGCTAAGGAACATGATGCAGACATCGTCAGCGGAGGAATAAGGATTATAAATGAGGACGGTTCCTGGGATGCAACTTCATATGGAGAGCGCATCGTAACCGGCAAAGAGAAGATTACGGAGTTCTGGAAGGAGAGGATAGTTTTCATGAACAACAAGCTTATACGCCGCAGGCTTCATGAAGCAGTACCCTATTGCACCCGACGTTTCATTGAGGACACACCTGTAATAATTCCGCAACTCTACCTTGCAAACAAAATCGCATACATAGACAACATCGGCTACAATTACAGAATGTGCAGGGAGAGTCTCACACACAAAGCCTCACGTTTCGAGTATGCATTGTTCAGGGCACTGTGTCTGGAGGATATTATCGCCTTCTTTGAGGAAAATGGGAAAGAGATACTCGACGAACTTCCTCTAAGTACGAATTATGCGGCCTGCATCAAGGAGATAAAGGAGTGTGCTCCTGACAGGGATATGATTGAGCCATACAAGGAAGAGTGGATAGAACTTACAACGAAGATTATAGGGAGACTGGTGTAGTTCAGTAGATATTAAAAACAGACAAACGGCAGCCATGGCTGCCGTTTGTCTATTGGAAATATGGCTGCAATTACTTTGAGCAGTAGCAAGGAGTCATGTTATTACGCTCGATATCCTTGAAGTAATTTACAGTACCAACCTTCAACTCTGCTGTTGCAGCATCGTCGCAAACGATGATACCGCTCTGGTGCATCTGAAGAACACTGATAGTCCACATCTGGGTTACACTGCCTTCAACTGCATGGTAGAGAGCCTGAGCCTTGTTGTGGCCGTTAACGAGGATAAGAACCTCTTTGGCATCCATAACAGTACCTACACCTACTGTAACAGCAGTCTTTGGAACCTTGTTGATGTCATTGTCGAAAAAACGTGAGTTGGCAATGATTGTATCAGTTGTCAAGGTCTTGATACGTGTACGTGAAGCGAGTGAAGAACCCGGTTCGTTGAATGCGATGTGACCGTCGGGGCCGATACCGCCAAGGAAGAGGTCGATACCGCCGTAAGACTTGATTTTCTCCT
>JAFXHQ010000011.1 GCA_017536325.1 Bacteroidaceae bacterium | reverse complement strand
GCGTACTTTTCAGTCATGAAAAGTATGTGATAGAACGACAACAAGAAGAATAAACGACAACAGATTAAGGGTAAAACAAACCAAGGAATAACAGTTTTATTTACTTGAGTTATTTCGTCCACACGAAATTTCTACTGAGCCCATATTTTTTGTATCTTTGCCGGCGACAAAAAAACAAGACATCATGGACAAGGTATCGGAAAACCCTTTCAAAAACCGAAAGACAGGCAACAGTGCGCTCATGATTGTCACTGCCCTGTTCATAACACTCTATCTGGTGTCGAACATAATGGCCGTCAAGGTCATAGGGTTGTTCGGACTGTTCTTCTTCGACGCCGGTACAATAACATTCCCGTTCGCCTACATGCTTGGCGACGTACTGACCGAGATATGGGGATTCCGCACTACGCGTAAGGTAATCCTGCTGACACTGCTCTGCAACATTATACTGGTCATCTGTACACAGATAGGCGTGTGGCTCCCGTCACCCGATTATCTTGCCGACAGCGCACAAGCCTACAATGCCGTATTCTCATACGTTCCGCGCATTGTAATAGGCTCACTTGTCGGCTTCCTGCTCGGCGAACTGTCTAACGCATGGATAATGGAGAAGATAAAGAGAAGGATGAACGGCCGACATCTGTGGGTACGCACGATAGGCAGCTCGGCAATAGCCTACATATTCGATTCGTTGCCATTCGTGCTGATAGCATTTGCAGGTACGGTGACAACACACGACCTTATAATGATGATACTGTTCCAGTACTTCTCAAAGCTCACCATTGAGGTGCTGTTCGGCACTCCTATGGCATATGCAGCGATATATTGGTTAAAGCGGATATCGGGACGGATATAAAAAGGATTGCACTGATGAACCGCTATTCTGTAATAGATACCGTGATGCCACGTGAATTCGTGCTCCTGCAGGGGAAAGGATGCCGTTGGGGGAGATGCAGGTTCTGCGATTACCACACCGATACATCGGCCGATCCGTTCGAGACAAACCGCAAAGTACTCGAACAGGTCACTGGCATATACGGCACGCTCGACATCATAAATTCGGGTTCGGCAATGGAACTCGACGAGCGGACCATAGAGCTCATAAAGAAGATTGTGTATGAATGCAAGATACACACTCTGTGGTTCGAGGCACATTATATGTACCGCAACCGTCTCAAAGATTTTGCCTCACAGTTCGCACCGGCAGATGTAAAATTCCGCTGCGGTGTAGAGAGCTTCGATGCCGGAATGCGCAGAAGATGGAACAAAGGCATCGCGGAGAATGTCACCCCTGACGATATCGCAAAGTACTTCAAGGGGGTGTGTCTGCTTTGCTGTACCGACGGCGACAGCAAGGAGAGGATTCTGCAGGACATTGCCATAGCCAAGGATAAATTCGAATACTTCAGCGTAAACCTGTTCTGCAACAACTCCACGAGCATAAGAAGGGACAATGCGTTGGCCGAGTGGTTCACCAACGAGGTTTACCCCACCCTAAAAGAGTGCGACGGCATTGAGGTGCTGCTGAACAACGAAGACCTTGGCGTCGGATAAAGGCAGGCTCTACATGAAAGGAGTAACAAGAGTAACGAGCCATCCGCAGAAACGTCGCCACCACGACCTCTCCTTGTACTTCTCCTTGGTAAGTAGATAGGTGTTGCCTTTGTCATCGTCTATAAGTTCGTAGAGTTCTTGTGTATCCTCCTCACCGAAGATAAAAAGATTGGTCTCATAATCGTAATTGAGACTGCGGCTATTGAGGTTGGCCGAGCCTATGGTACAGTACTTACCATCGACACACATGACTTTTGAGTGATTGAAGCCGCCTGTGTACATATATACATCGGCACCACGCTTCATCAACTGGTAGCCTACACGCCATACACCATCGGGAATCATAGGGATGTCGCCCTTCTCCGACAAAACGATAGAGACCTTCACACCATCGTCAATAGCCTTTTCCAATGCCTTGCGCACAATGGGCATAGGTATGAAATAGGGGTTCACCAGTATTATGCTGTCCTTTGCTGCATGGATGGCATTAGCATATGTACGGCGCATACGTTCAGGTGTCCTGTGCGGCCAACGGTCAACAACGGCAATGCTTGAGTTCCCTTTCTCGTCATGAGGAGGATAATAGGCCTCGCCCTCTATACGCACGCCGCTCTCCTTTTCCCACATATCGAGAAATATCTTCTGGAGCTCGTTCACAGCCTCTCCCTCGACTCTTGAGTGCATATCGCGCCATTTGCCTATCCCCTCGATTCCGTTGAGGTAATAGTCGGCCACATTAATGCCTCCTATGTAGCCTATCTTGCCGTCAATAACAACAATCTTGCGGTGGTCACGAGAGTAGGCATGGTTTATCCATGGGAAATTTACAGGGTCGAACTTTATTATCTCAATACCTAAGTCGCGTATCTTTTCAAGGTCCTTCTTTTTCAAGGGACTGTCATTGGACATATTGCCGAATGCATCGAACATCGCACGCACCTCTACCCCCTCCTTCGCCTTCCGGGCCAGAAGTTCTATGAGCACACTGTTTATGGAGTCGTTGCGGAAATTGAAATATTCAAGATGGATATGATGCTTGGCGTTGCGTATGTCATTGAACATGGAGTCAAACTTCTCGTGTGCACCGTCGAGCATAACGACATCGTTGTTATGAGTATATGGAATCCCCTCCTTCTTTATGTAATCGACCAGTGCCGAGTCGGAGCACTCCCAATCGCATCGTTCAATAGCCACAAAGCTGCTGCACGACGAGAAGAGTACCGAAACAAAAAACAGTAACAGGAATATCCCTTTTCTACCCATATAGCTCCACAAATCCAAAAAATCTGCGCAAAGTTATAAAAATAATCCCAAAATAACAGCAAATGTACACCCCTAAGAGCATTGTTTGAAATCAAGAAGATGATAAAAGCTGCATCTTTGTTTTGTCGTTGTTAAAGAGAGCTTAGTATAAAAAAATCTCATAAAGAGAGTTATTTCGCAAAAATTATATATTTTTGGCGAAAATGTTGGAAAAACGGATTTAAACAGATCGGGACATCACCCTATCAGCTTCTAATTTGCAAAATCATCAACAAATTAAACAGAATATTATGAAAAAGGTTTTTATTACATTGATTATGGCTTCGGTATTTGCTGTTTCATATTCAGCAGAACCGGCCTGCAGAGTTTCGGAGATTGAGGAATGCACAAGTGCTGCAATTTCGGACGAAGAGATGATAAATGAGTTTATTGCCACATTGGACAAATACGAAAAACTCTTCAATAAGGTAAGCAAGAAGGATGAGTTCTATGCATTGTTGTTTGCATTCGAGGCTGACCTGAAGAAGCTTGACAAGAAATTCGAAAAGGAGCAGAAAGCACTCGAGGAGAAGATAAATGCCGGTGACAAGAAGGCTCTGGCACTAAAGGAGAAACTGGAACAAAAGACAGCAAAGCTCCAAGAGGCAATTGCAAATGCAGGTAAAAAGATTAAGTAACAAAAATTTCAGCCGATAAAAGAGAGGCCGGGTCAAATTAATTTGACCCGGCCTCTCTCAAACTATACTGAATATCCTTGAATCAATTCTCAGGTGACATTGTCATCTGTACAAAGTTGCCAGAACCTACAACCTGCTTTACAATCTCAACGATTGCCTCGGAAGTGATGGAATTCACAGCAGCCTCATACTCGGCATCGTAGTTCTCGCCGAACTCCAACTCCTGCTTAAGAACACCCATCCAGTAGGAATTGCTGATTCTCTCCTGAGGAATGTTCTTCTTCATGTTGAGGACAATCATTTCAAGCTTGTCGGCAGGAATACCCTCGGCAATAAGCTTCTGCACACCCTCGACAGCAAGTCTGGATAGTTTCTCGGCACTTTCGGGGTTTGTTTCGAATGCAACCTGAACGAGAGCCAACGGCTTGGGCTCGCGACGCATCTGTGCTGCCACACTTGCACCATATGTGCCGCCTTCGCTCTCACGGAGTGTCTCTACATAAACCATATCGAGATAGAGCTTTGCAGCTTCGAGCAGAACATCGTTCTTTACACTGTAAGGGATATTTGCCGAATATACCTGAAGGACTGTGGTCTTAGGTGTCTCCATAGGAACAATTACCTCCTTCACAACCTCGCCCTTGACAAGATCCTCGTTGCGGTCGATCCACTTGTCGCCCTTCTTGCCACCGGGGAGAGATGCGATATACTTCTCAACAAGAGGCTTGAGTGTGGCAGCATCAATGTTACCCACAACATATACAGTTGCACCGGCAACATCACCGAAGAGCCTGTTGCATACCTTCTCTACAACGGCGATATTGGCCTTCCCGGCAACTTCCTGGTTGATGACAAACATACGGTCGGTGTCGTAAAGGGTCTCAACGATAGCCTTCTGCAATCTCATCTGAGGCATCTTCTCGATATTAGGGAGCATTGCAACAATCTGGTTGACACCGTTCATATACTCATCGTTGTCGTAACGTGGAGAAACAATGTTGAGGTAGAGCATCTGCATTGCAGTCTCGATATCCTTTGGAGTTGTAACAGCCTCAATGCCGTGGCTCAACGGAGCTATGGCTGTAGAGCAACGTACATTCTTGCCGGTAAGCACCTTCTTCAACTGCACACCGCTGAATTTTGAAAGTCCGCGGTTGCCCTGGAAGAGTGTCCATATATTATCCTCGAAAGAAGCAAGCTCGGCAGTCTCGATAAGTGAACGTCCACCGTCCATGACAAGGCTTATGCGTACTTCGTCGTTCTTGTATGTAGTGGGGAGATAAACTACCTTCACACCATTCTTCAATGTCCAAACAGTAGAACCGAACTCACCCTTCTTCTCCTTCTTTATCTTGCCGGGCTTTATTGCTTCGGCATCGAGAAGCGGTTCGTCAGCACCCTCCTCGGACGGCGCAGAGACCTCACCGGCTTTAACCTCGTCGATTACTGCAAGGATATCGTTTGTTGAGGGGTGAGAAAGACCATCACGCTCTGGGGCATTGTAGATGACAACAAGGTTCTGGTCGGTAATGACGGAAGCTATAAACTGCTGGAATACCGCTGCCGGACACTGTGCAGTAACGAGCTGTAGCAACTGAAGCTCTGTCTCGGGTGTGAGAAGATACTTGTTCTGGAAGAAGTGTCCGAGTATAGGCCATACGAAATCGGCATTCTCGCGGCTGGGAGCAGCCTCCACAGCCCTCTCGGCACGGCTGATTATCTTTGTCTTCGCACGCTCATACTCGCTCTCGGTGATACCGTAACGCTTGATGCGTTCTATCTCGGTACAGAAGGCCTTGAGGGCTGTCTTGTACTCGCCGTCCTTGAATGTCACACTTGACTGGACAGCATCAGTACCTTCGCACAAAGCACCTATATGAAGGTTGCCGCCAAGGAACGGAGCATCTACCGCAGCTGTTATTTCGTCCATACGCTCACTGAAGACTATGCTTATTACAGATCTGATGTAGTTCATCATAAAAGCAGCATCGGTATTGGCAAACTCGCGCGGAACAGCCTCGCCTCGCCAGATAAGTTCAATTGACGAAGAGGAAGCCTCGGGATCGGTGAACACTGCAACCATAGGCTCTTCGTTGCCTGGTATAGGTATAATGGGCTTCACTGTAGGCTCGGCCGGTGCAGGGATTGAGCTGAATGTAGCCTTAATCTTCTGCTCCATCATATCTACATCGAAATCACCTATTACAACAACTGCCTGCATATCGGGGTTGTACCATTTGCGGTAGAAGTTTACAAGGCTCTCGGGCTTGAATGTCTTGAGCTGCTCTTCGCCACCGATAAGTGTGCGGCGTGCCATAGGTGTATCGCCGAAGTAATAGGGCAATGCACGCTCGAACATACGCCAGTTGGCATCGCGGCGTGAACGACGCTCCTCAAGGATTACACCACGCTCGGCATCAATCTCCTTGGGGTCGCAGGTAACATAGTGTGAATAGTCGTGCAACACAAGAAGACAAGAGTCAATGATGCCCTCACGTGTAATAGGAATGTTGTTGAGCATGTACTGTGTCTGCTCAAAGCCTGTAGAGGCATTGATGTTACGGCCGAACTCGGCACCTATGCTCTGGAGATATTCGAGCAAAGACTTGCCTGGGAAGTTCTTTGTACCGTTGAAGCACATATGCTCAAGGAAGTGTGCAAGACCATCCTGGTCATCGGCTTCCTGAAAAGCACCGACATTCGTTGCAAGATAGAACTCGGCACGCTGGGCCGGCTTGTCGTTGTGACGGATGTAATAGGTCATACCGTTTTCGAGTTTACCTATCCTTACGTTCTCATCGACCGGCAGCGGAGACTGCGCGAACGAGAAGAGGGTGACAAAAGCCACCGCCATAGTAATAAATAATCTTTTCATATTGTTTGTAATTAAAAAAGTACTTTCACTCTACTCTGTTGCATGAGCACTCTTATATAATAAGGTTACAAAAGTACACAAAACTATAGAAGAATAGCTTCCAAGCCTCATTTTTTTTCAAAAAAAGTAAAAAAACGGAACATAACGATACCGGCAGAGCTATTGCCGGAGGTTGGGCAGAGAGTCCATGAATATCTCAAGACGCTCCCACACCCTGTCAACTGTAATAAGCCCCATACGCTCGCCATACTGCATGTTAAGGGCATCCTGTTCCTGTGGCGTGAGATAGTCATCGGGGCTTACACCTGCATTGGTGCTGTTTTCGTTGCACAGCCAGGTAGCCTTCCTTATCCCGGGAGGGAATATTGCAAAAGAGGGAATGCCCAACGCCTGGGCCATGTGACGGGGACCGCCCTCATTACCGAAGAAGAATGTACTGCACGACAGCATTGCGCACAATTCCCTCAACGAGCATGCCTCAATATTCATGAATATGCGGCTATCCATTCCCAGAGCCTTGTACTGCTCCATTGCTACCTCGCGTTCGTCGCCTGCATAGTTGAACACCAATTGAATATCGGGGCAGTGTTCCATCATACGGTGCAGGGTCTCAGTCATCGCATCCATAGGCCATGCTTTGGAGCGGACACGCGTAGCTACAGCCACTACAGCTACAGGGTGCGAGAAATCTATTCCGCATTGCATCATCCTTTCGGCAAAAGCTCTCTTTTCGGCTCCGGTCACATATAGCCTGAAGTCGGTACTATAGTGTATGTCAGCAATTTTCTCAAGCGGTTTCAGCAACAACAGGTTCTGCTCAGGTCGCGTACCGGTGCCGGCGGCATGGTTATCGGCTGTATGCGTAAGCAATAGACGGGAATACCATTTCTTTCGGCCGAGACGATAAGGAGTACGTAGAGAAAAAAGGGAAAAGAGCAGCGACTTCACCGTTGAACGCATATCTACTATTATATCGTAACGTTTCGCACGCATTGTATGCCTTATCTTTGCAATATGTCTGAAAATATTATCATTCTCGTCCTTGTCAAATACAATGAGGTTGTCAACATCGGGGTGAGAACGGTACAAGGAATCTATACCTTTGTTTATCACAAGATCTATCTCGGCACCGGGAAAACTCTTGCGCAGAGTATGACACAGTCCCATAGAAAGGACTGAATCGCCCACACGCCTGAAACGTATGACAAGAATATTCTTAATCTCTTTTTCCATAATTTTTACATTTAGAACCATACCGGCCATTCAATCTGCAAAAATAGACAATTCGGACGAAATACAAGTTTCCAAAAATGTATGAAGGTTACATATTTTAGAAACCGGGAAGAGTGAACCGGCATAAGTGCCGTACAGCAAGAAGAAAAAAACAGCTCTTAGCTACATCTATTTATCAAATAATGATTATCTTCGCAGTAATATTTAATGAATCGGGTATGATATACAACGAAAGAGACGAACGTCATGACCATGTCGTCGAATGTGCAAAACAGATGATGACAGCCGCACGTACAGCACCGAAAGCAAAAGGTGTGGATATTATAGAAATAATGATGATAACAAACGAAGATATCGCAGCATTGAGCAATGCTCTTCACCAGATTGGAGAGAACATAGGCCGCGGCGGTCTCATGCGCGATGCCGACAATATACTCTCGGCCGATGCAGTGTTGCTCATAGGCTCACGCGAAGAGGCTATGTGTCTCAACTGCGGATATTGCGGATTCCCCACCTGCGGAGAGCGTACAGAAGGTGTTCCATGCGCAATGAACACCATAGACGTGGGTATTGCTGTAGGTTCGGCTGTAGCCACGGCTGCCGATCTCCGTCTCGACACACGTGTAATGTACTCTGTAGGCTACGCAGCACTAAAGCTCGGCTGGATGCCTGGCTGTAACTACATAATAGGCATACCGGTGAGTGCAAGTTCAAAGAACCCATTCTTCGATCGCAAACGTAAAGTATAATAATGGAACAGCCTAAATACAAGCTATCGTTGCCGGCAGAATGGCACAAACAGCAGATGGTGCAGCTAACATGGCCACACGAAGATACCGACTGGAGCTATATGCTCGACGAGGTGGAGAAATGTTTCATCGAACTCGCCAAGGCTATAAGCCGTCGCGAAAAATTGCTCATTGTAGCACCAGACACAGCCACGCTGCGCAGCAAACTGGAGGTTGCAGGAGTGAACATGAACAGCACCACCCTCTTTGAATGTGCCACAAATGATACATGGGCAAGGGATCATGCATTCATAACCCTTATTGGAGATACGGTACCGCATTACATCGACTTCTGCTTCAACGGTTGGGGAAGAAAGTTCGAGGCCGCACTCGACAATGACATAAACGGCAAGCTGTTCGATGCCGGAATAGTAAAAGGCGAATACGAGGACTGTACCAGCTTTGTACTCGAGGGAGGCTCAATAGAGAGTGACGGCTGCGGCACAATACTCACAACAAGCCAATGTCTGCTTGCTCCACACCGCAACCAACCGATGGGCAAGGAAGAGATTGAGAAATATATCAAGGTTGTACTGCATGCCGACCGCATCCTGTGGCTCGACCATGGGAACCTTATAGGTGACGACACCGATGGGCATATTGACACCGTAGCCCGCCTTGCCCCAGGCAATGCCATCGTATATATGCAATGTACCGACAGTGACGATGAGCAGTATGCCGACCTCAAAGCTATGGAAGAGCAGATAATGGCATTGCGCACTACCGAGGGAGAGCCATACACACTCTACGCTCTTCCTTCACCGGCAGCCATCTACGACGAGGACGGCGAACGTTTGCCGGCAACCTACGCAAACTTCCTTATAATGAACGGCACAGTACTCTACCCCACATATGCACAGCCCGACAACGACAAAGCTGCAGCCGAGGTGCTGAAGAGAGCATTCCCTGACCGTGAGATTGTAGGGATAGACTGCCGCGCACTCATAAAGCAACACGGTTCACTGCATTGTGTTACAATGCAATATCCCGACACAAGAAGATATTGAGAAACAAATAAAAGGAAGAGAGTATGGAAACCATAAAGATAGGAATAGTACAGCAGAGCATAGGTACAGACATTGAAGCCAACAAGCAGAAACTTGCAGATTGCATACGAAATGTTGCGGCACAGGGAGCAGAGCTTGTGGTTCTTCAGGAACTGCACAATTCACCTTACTTCTGCCAAATAGAATCGACAGAGAATTTCTCCTATGCCGAACCCATACCCGGACCATCTACCGACTTCTACGGAAAGATTGCGGCCGAGTGCAATGTCGTTCTCGTAACATCACTCTTTGAAGAACGTGCAAAAGGGCTATACCACAATACGGCAGTAGTATTTGAGAAAGACGGCAGCATTGCCGGCAAATACCGCAAGATGCACATACCCGATGATCCGGCATATTACGAGAAGTTCTATTTCACACCCGGCGATATCGGTTTCAGACCTATAAAGACATCTGTAGGAACACTTGGTGTGCAGGTATGTTGGGACCAGTGGTATCCCGAGGGAGCACGTCTCATGGCACTGCGTGGCGCAGAACTGCTCATATACCCAACAGCCATCGGTTGGGAGAGCAGCGACACCCAGGAAGAGAAGGAGAGACAGCTTGGCGCATGGCAGACCGTACAGCGCGGACATGCCGTAGCAAATGGGCTACCTGTAATTGCGGTGAACCGTTGCGGACACGAGCCCGATCCTTCGGGAATGACAAACGGAATAAAATTCTGGGGACACAGCTTTGTTGCCGGGCCACAAGGTGAGTTCCTTGCACATTTTGGCGAAGAAGAGCAGTGCGCTGTTGTTGAGGTAAGCCTCAAACGTAGCGAAACAGTACGTCAGTGGTGGCCATTCCTTCGCGACAGACGTATTGAGGAATTCGGAGCACTCGCAAAACGTTTCCTCGACGAAGAATAAGCCAAAAAGACAAAAGCTAAACATAAGAGGGTGACCCAAAAGCCCTGTTTTTGAACGAGCAATCCCCGTTAGACTAACGGGGATTGCATTCTTTGTAAAATGACTTTTGAGTCACCCTCATTATATTATATCAGACCGATTGCAACAAATTAAATTGTCGCAAAATTTGCTATAACAGAATATCGCCAACATCATTTGTGCAAAATTTGCACATGCCGATAATCGGGATTATTTTTGCATATTACCTACAGTAAACAAACACAACCGACAGACACTGAAAGAGTGAAATTATACAGCACGGGCCACAAGGCCTATGGAAAGGTCGCAAGGCCTATGAATATTGTGAATAAAACCAACAATTATGGAAACACTGGTATTGAATGACCACAATAAGGCAGAGTACCCGCCTATGCATAACGACGAGTTTAACACATCACAAACAAAAGCCACGCTATAACCATATTATCAATGCGTTATAGCGTGATTATCGCTTGTGCAGCACTATTCTATCATTGTATCTTTTGCATAATGCTTTGCCTTATCCACCACACTGCATAACTCATAAACTTGAAACCACGTGTCTCGTCAAAATTTTCGGCAGCCAATATCAATCCCCTGTTTCCAGCACTTATAAGTTCTTGCATAGACAAGCCACAACCTTTGAATATTTTCGCAACAGCCGTTACAAAGCGTAATTTTGAATGGGAAAGTTTTTCAATAGCCAATTCCCTTTCAGTCCCTCCCGATTTTATATCCTTTATAAGTTGCAATTCATCTTCAATAGAAGAATACTGCTCCTGCCCACACAGCTCCGTTTCTCTCTTTTCCATATATTACAAAATTTTAGGTTCTCTATAATATGTACGAAAAGAGGCGGCGTTTATGAGCATTGAACAGGAAAAGAAGTGCAAGAACTTTGCATAAGCAGTGTTTTACAAAGGTATCTCAATATAAGTCATGTATACATCAACTCCATCTATGTTCTTCTTATAGTAAACCCATTTCTCTGAATTAACTAGCTCAAAATTCATTAATTTTACAAATGCATTAAAATCAACCTTATTGTCATTTGTTTTATTGTAATTCTTAGTTTTGAAAACCATTATTGGCATAAAAACGACATCGTTACAACTTTTAGCTTCTGTAATTGCTCCAGCTAAGTAATGAAGCAACTGATATCTTATATTGGTATAAGATGTAATATCATTTTCATCTATTTTGTAATATTTTTCACACAAATCTTTAATTCTTTGTGATCTTTTACTTCGGGGATTTTTATTTACATACTCTACAGATTCACGATACGCTTCTGACACATGACTACCAAAAGGTTCATCAACTTTCGCTTCTATACATATAGCTAAATGAATTCCTCCGCCATTTCCCCATATAACCATATCGTGCATACGTCCCTTACCTTTGAATTTATCGAAGCGGCTTTCATGTTCTATTCTAGCCCTAATTGGTTCAAAATTCTTGAAGCCACATATATCTACATATTCTTTTATAAGTTTTATTCCATT
>JAFXHQ010000101.1 GCA_017536325.1 Bacteroidaceae bacterium | reverse complement strand
GGTATAAGGCACTGCACCGGGGATATTCGCTACACAATAATGCAGGATACCGTCGACATAGTATGTGGGTTCCTCATGAGTTGTAGGATGTGAGGTCTCGAAGCAACCGCCCTGATCGATAGCGACATCTACAAGCACGCTGCCGGGCTCCATGAGTGCCAACATATCGCGTGTAACAAGTTTTGGAGCCTTTGCCCCGGGGATAAGCACAGAACCCACCACAAGGTCGGCGGTCTTTAGTTCTTCGCGTATGTTGTACTCCGATGACATGAGCGTCTTCACATTCCGAGGCATCACATCGGCAAGATAGGCTAGACGAGGCAATGAAACATCGCATATTGTCACGTCGGCACCCATACCGGCTGCTGTACGCGCTGCAGCAGTTCCTACTACTCCACCTCCTATAACAAACACCTTCGCTGGCTTTACACCCGGCACGCCGCCCATAAGCTTGCCCTTGCCTCCGCGCGGACGCTCAAGAAAGTAACACCCCTCTTGCGTTGCCATACGGCCGGCTACTTCGGACATCGGGACAAGCAGCGGCAGCGAACGGTCCTTGCGCTCTACAGTCTCATAGGCACAGCACACTGCACCGCTCTCAATCATTGCTTTTGTAAGCGGTTCGCTCGATGCAAAATGGAAATAGGTAAACACCAACTGTCCCTTGCGCACAAGTTTGTACTCGCTTGCAATGGGTTCCTTTACCTTTACAATCATTTCGGCAATGGAATACACATCCTCTATTGCGGGCAGGATTTTTGCTCCTGCGGCGGTATATGCTTCGTCGCAGAATCCGCTGTTCACACCTGCAGAGGCCTGCACATATACAACGTGACCATGCTTGGTCATCTCCTGAACGCCTGAGGGTGTCATTCCGACACGGTTCTCATTGTTCTTAATCTCTTTTGGAACACCGATAATCATAGCTGTAAACTTTAGAGGTTATACATTCGCATTAGTGAAAGTAGATATTAAAAACAACAAAGCAAAGATTTGTTTCTTAAAATTTACTAATTGCACTATAAATATACTGGTATGTTCATGTAGCACGACAGCCAGTCTATGAATTGCCTCGTTGCCACATCCCTCTACCGTCACCGGCTAACCGAGCCTCATCACTTAACCAGCATCTTCTTGCCACCAACAATGTAGATACCCGGTGAAACAATGGCATCTACTCTGCGGCCTGTAAGGTCATAAATGCCATCCGCCACATCATCGTTATCAACATTTTCGATACTTGTATCTTTTACAACCTCCTCGAGCACCCATGTGGCGGCAGCTGCAGCCTTGGCATCGCAGAAAGGATAGATGACTCCACCGACATTCTCTATCTTGAAATATCCGTTGGCATTAGTTATATTGAACTCTGCATCATTGATGTAGTTGAACTTCAGTTCACTCCTCTTGCCATCGTTGCATGCATCGACATTCCATGGGCGGCACACAATGTAGTATCCACTTAATGAAAGGAGATAGCAGGCACCGCCAGCGGCCTCTTCAACCACAAAAATCTGGTCATCGGATTCTTTTTCGTCTGTCATTATCACAGAGCCGGTCGGGCCGGTTGTGTTATCGGCATTATAGGAAGCGATATGCATGTATTTACCGCTAACAATCTCTTTCAAGCGATAGCATTTGACACCTTCGGGAAGAGCCTTGCGAAGAACAACATTCTCATACAGAGCCAATGCCCTGTCGCCGTTACTGTCCGAGAGTACCAAAGAGAAGTTATCTACGGAGATAGTTCCGTTGTCATTTACAACAAGATTAATATCCGAAGTTCCGGCATTCATATCCATCATCCTTATATATGACGAACCGGCAACAATCATTTGCAAATTGCCTCCTGCAACCAATGTTGCACTCTTTCCGTTACCCTTTGGAGTAAGAAGTATGCCGCCATAGTTCAAGCCTGCAATATCGTTATCCATAAACTCTGTAACGAGATAATGGCCACTCGCTGCATCATATACAATGTTCACGTCAAACGAAGACGGAAACACCTCATCGCTATAAAAAGTAACCTTCGACGAGAGGCTATATACACCGTCCCAACCGTAAACGTTCCCCTCATCACCATCGGTCGGAGTTATGGTAACGTTTGTATATTTTGCCATTACATGAGCTTTCTCAGCCTTATAATCGGTAACTTTCACTACAGAGAAATCGGGAACTGATATGACTCGTGTTTCCGGGTCATACTTATATGCCAACGAGCCATAAAACTCAACAGCCCAGCCGTCCAGATTAGCATCATAGACACCAAACGGATTGTCACCATCAATGTTGGCAAGGCTCAACTCGTCCCAAAGAGAAGGGTTGTTCGGATTTGAGACAGTAAGTACATTACCATATATATCAATACTGCTTATCTTATGCGACCTTGAAGAGCCGGCAAAACCTATAATCTCGGCAACACAGTTCTCGCCGGACCTTATTTCCACATCAGATTCTGACTTGAGCACATTCTTATACCCATTGCCGGCAGCCGTAAATTCCACGTCGGCTTTAAACTTGTACTTGCCATAGAAATCGGTTATTCCTGTAATCTGCGCGCTTACAGAAATAGATATAGCAATCAGCATGAACAATAATAAACAATTCTTTTTCATTAATGATAATGTTAATATTCATTGAATATTGCAAATTTAACCAGAATATTCCAAATAACAGGCCATAACACATTTTATATTTTAAAAACATATCTGGACTTTCATATTCGGTATAATTCGATAACTTTGCAAAGGACAATTTTAATTATAGAAACAATGAAAAAGATTATTGTTACATTACTATGCGCAGCAGTGATGATATCCTGCGGCGGCAGCAAGGAAAAGACCAATGAATGTAGCGGCAACCATGCAGAATGTACCCACCAGCATGACGACTGCAATGGCAACCACGAAGGATGCGGAGGATGCGAGGGTCACAGCCATGAGACTAAGGCCGGTTGCATAAAGATTGACACTGACGGGTTTGTAAAAAAGGTTGCAGACTTCAACCAGGCTGAATGGAAATATCTTGGCGACAAGCCTGCAATCGTTGATTTCTATGCCGATTGGTGCGGCCCCTGCAAAGAGATAGCTCCTACATTGGAGGATATTGCCAAGGAGTACGACGGCAAGCTTTATGTATATAAGGTAAATGTTGACGAGGCAGCAGAAATCGCGAATGCTTTTGGCATCAAAGCCATACCTACATTGCTGTTCATCCCAATGCAGGGAGAGCCAAAGACCGAAGTCGGCATGATGACAAAGGAAGAACTTGAGAAGATTATCAAGGAGAGCCTTTTGAAATAGACATAGAGATACCGACATTATAAAAGTTCCAGGGCTGCACGCGTACAGCCCTGGAACTTTTATAATGTCAGCAGCAAAAAAAGAAGAGATTCCGTTAACGGAACCTCTTTGTTGGGCTACAAGGACTCGAACCTTGAATGACAGGACCAGAATCTGTAGTGTTACCATTACACCATAGCCCAATGCCTAAATGCGTTGCAAAGGTACAACTTTTTTCGGTAAAAAAAATGTTTTGCCCTTTTTTTTGCTTAAAAAAACGAAAAAAAAATCCAAATACGCATACAGCATACTAAAAATGGGCTGTTTTTGTTTTAAAACGACAAAAATAGGAATATCTTTGCATAATAAAACGTGAAAGCAAAAAATCGGACAAAGCAAGACATTTTGTCACATTTCTTGTAAATCCATAGAAATCTGTACCGTGGTACATTTTTTGCAACACACCATTATATAAAGTAAAAAAGCACAAAAAACATATGCAACAAAACAACATGACAGCCGAAGAGGTTATCAAACAGGTTATAGAAGGAATACAGGACAAGAAAGGAAAAGGTATTGTAGTAGTTGATATGCTAAAGCTCGGCAACAGCATATGCGACTATTTTGTCATATGCGAGGGCAACTCCCCCACGCAAGTGAGTGCAATTACCGGCTCAATAGAAGATATGGTACGAATCAACTGCGGCAAAAAGCCATATGCCGTTGACGGTTTGAAGAACTCGCAATGGGTAGCAATGGATTATGGCGACATATTGGTACACATATTCCTGCCCGATGTACGCACCTTCTATGACATTGAGCACCTGTGGGCCGATGCTACAATCACATCCGTACCCGATCTGGACTGACAACCAGACAGTCATTAATACACTTCATCATAATCCAAACAGATATCAAGAAAAATGGCAAATAACATAAACAAACCTAAATTCAATTTCACCTGGTTCTATATGATAGTAGGTGGAGTACTGCTTTTCATCAACCTTTTCGGCGAAGGCAATAACGATGCCATAAGGGAGAAGAAGTATTCCGAACTCAAAGAGTATATTTCAAAGGGTTATATAGGTGAAATCATTGTATATGATACCGACGAAATTGAAGCATATGTAAAGAAAGATTCCGCAAAATACATATTCGAAGAAAAAGAGCTGAAGAATGATGCACGCCCGCTTGTCGTATCGACATTAGGCTCCAGAGACAATTTCGAGAATTTCATAAATGAGCAGAAGAAGAATCCCGACGGCACAGGCGGCAAGTTCGATGGAACGCTGCAGTACGACAAGAAGCCAGACTACCTTGGCGGATTGTTCTGGAACATACTCCCATTCATCATTATCATTGGAGTATGGATATTCCTCATGCGTCGCATGAGTGGTGGAGGAGGCGGACAAGGCGGTGTGTTCAGCGTCGGGAAGTCTCAGGCAAAGCTCTTTGACAAGAACAACGGTACCCGAATAACATTCAAGGATGTTGCAGGACAGGAAGGCGCGAAGCAAGAGGTAAAGGAGATCGTCGATTTCCTCAAGAATCCGCAAGTATATACGGAGCTTGGCGGAAAGATTCCTAAAGGAGCATTGCTTGTAGGCCCTCCGGGCACCGGAAAGACTCTGTTGGCAAAGGCTGTAGCCGGAGAAGCAAACGTACCGTTCTTCTCCATGTCGGGTTCCGACTTCGTAGAGATGTTCGTAGGTGTGGGTGCATCACGCGTACGCGACCTTTTCCGCCAGGCTAAAGAGAAAGCACCATGCATCGTGTTCATTGACGAGATTGATGCCGTGGGTCGTGCCCGTGGAAAGAACCCCTCGATGGGCGGTAACGACGAACGCGAGAACACATTGAACCAGTTGCTCACAGAGATGGACGGTTTCGGCACCAATAGCGGAATCATCATAATAGCCGCAACCAACCGTGCCGACATTCTTGACAAGGCCTTGTTGCGTGCAGGACGTTTCGACAGACAGATTCATGTTGACCTGCCTGACCTTAACGAGCGCAAAGAGGTATTCGGAGTACACATGAAGCCGCTGAAACTCGACGAGTCGGTAAATGTGGAGACTCTCGCAAGACAGACACCGGGATTCTCTGGTGCCGACATAGCAAATGTATGTAACGAGGCTGCCCTGATAGCGGCACGAAACAAGAAGAAGGCTATAGACAAGCAGGATTTCCTCGATGCCATCGACCGCATTATCGGTGGTCTTGAAAAGAAGACCAAGGTAATGACACAGAAAGAGAAAGAGACTATCGCTATACACGAAGCCGGCCACGCGACCATCTCTTGGTTCCTTGAACATGCCAATCCGCTAATCAAGGTGACCATAGTCCCACGCGGAAGAGCATTGGGCGCAGCATGGTATATGCCCGAAGAGCGTCAGATTACTACAAAGGAACAGATGCTCGACGAGATGTGCTCGATATTGGGAGGCCGTGCTGCCGAAGAGACAGTATTGGGGCATATATCTACAGGTGCCATGAACGACCTTGAACGCGTCACGAAACAGGCATATGGCATGATTGCATATGCAGGAATGAGCGAAAAACTGTCGAACCTCTGCTACTACAACAACGATGAATACTCGTTCAGCAAGCCATACAGCGAAAAGACCGCTGAGACCATCGACAACGAGGTCCATACCATGATAAACAGCCAGTATGAGAGAGCAAAGGAAATTCTTTGCGAGCACAAGGAAGGTCACGCAAAACTCGCACAGCTGCTTATCGAACGTGAAGTCATCTTTGCCGAAGATGTCGAGAAGATATTCGGCAAAAGGCCATGGGCTTCACGCAGTGAGGAATTGTTCGGCAAGGAGGAAGGTGATGCTGTAGGAGTTGAAGAGACCGCAACAGCCCTAGAAGAAAGTACAGAAAAGATAAAGGAAGAGAAGAAAGAAGAAGCATAAGCACATTAAAACAATAAAGCTATGAAAAATTTCATTATCCGCACAGTTACAGGCGCACTGTTTGTTGCTGCGCTCATAGGAGGAATACTCTATGGCAAATTATCGTTCGGGATATTGTTCTTCGCAATAACAATACTCTCGGTAAACGAGTTCTGCAGCCTCATAAGGCAATATAAAAAAGTCACCTTCAGCAACCTGTTGGCAATCTGTGGCGGCGCATACCTTTTCGTAGCATTCTTCATGGCCTCGCACTTAAAGGATGTAAACATCCTGCAGATATTCGCACCCTACATGGCAGTACTCCTCTACGCATTCATACGCCAACTGTTCGACACCAAGAGCAAACCATTGGATAATTTTGCATATTTTGTACTGAGTCAGGTTTATGCAGCACTGCCATTTGCATTGCTCAACCTATTGTCAACAGGTGGCGCATACAATGGCGATACATACAGTTTCGTATTGCCGCTCTCGATATTCATCTTCATATGGAGCAACGATACCGGTGCATTCTGTTTCGGATGCATGCTTGGCCGCCACAAGATGTTCGAAAGAATATCACCTAAAAAGACATGGGAAGGTTTTGCCGGCGGTGCAATAGTAGCTATGGGCGCAGGTGCTGTCATGTCAATATTCTTCGATGTGATGACAATGTGGGAGTGGATGGCGATGGCTGCAGTCGTTGTAGGAAGTGCGACTCTGGGCGACCTCATAGAATCGAGCATGAAACGCGAAATGCAGATAAAGGATTCCGGCAAGATGCTGCCCGGACATGGTGGAATACTTGACCGTTTCGACAGCACCCTGCTTGCAGTTCCTGCAGTACTTGTCTATTTAAGTTTTATCGGGATTCTTTAATAGAGAATATATTTTCTCTGCGGTGCGCTCCGATGCGCCTGGTTCACCCAGAATATCTATCATACGGCTATACTCACTGAGCATAGCCGTTCTTTCTTTACTGCCGGCAGGCAACAACTTGCCGAGTTCACTCTTGACATTGGCCAGTCTCATGTCGGCCGCAACAAGTTCACGCACCACCTCTCTGTCGGCTATGAGATTGACAAGCGATACATATTTCACCTTAAGGAAATGCTTCTTCAACCATGAATAGAGTCTGGCCATAGGAGTTGCATAGCAAACCACCTGCGGCACACGGAAAAGAGCCGCCTCAAGAGTTGCCGTACCCGAAGTGACCAACGCAGCATGCGAGTTGTTCAATATGTTGTATGTCTGACCGAACACAATGCAGGCCCCCTCTTTCAGATATGGTTCGTAGAACTCCTTGTCGATACCTGGCGCACCTGCTATGACGGGATGATAAGCCGGGAATTCCTTCACTGCCTCCAGCATCATAGGAAGATTGGCCCTTATCTCCTGTTTCCTGCTGCCGGCCAACAATGCCACAAGAGGCTTGTCGGGGATGCTGTTCTCGACAAGGAATGCTTCTCGCGACAAGGCCTTATTCTTCAGGAAGCAATCCACAGCATCCACACATGGGTTACCTACATAGTTTATTTTGTAGCCATGTTTTTTTTCAAAGAAATCTATCTCGAACGGCAATATCGAGAAGAGCTCATCGACATCGCGTTTGATATTCTTGATGCGGTGCTCCTTCCATGCCCATATTTTCGGTGAAATATAGTAATACACCGGAATATCCGTATTCTTGTGTATATACTTTGCAATGGAGAGATTGAAACCGGGATAATCTACCAGGATCAGTGCATCCGGTTTCCATTCAACAACATCCTTCTTACATGAGCTCATATTTGAAAGTATAGTCCTCAAATGCATCAGCACCGGTATAAAGCCCATATATGCAAGCTCACGATAATGCTTTACACGCGTACCGCCAAGAGCCGACATCAGGTCACCGCCGAAGAAACGGAACTGTGCATCATTATCGACATCCTTTATCGCCTTCATCAAGTTCGACGCATGCAGGTCACCCGATGCTTCACCGACTATGAGATAGTATTTCATTCTGCTATAATTTACTATTTTTACAAAAATGGCATTGCCTGCATCACAACTCCCATCCCTTCATGGATTCGAGAAGTGTATAATCGGTAAAATCGATTTTAGTTGGGGTTATCGCCACAAAATTATTGCCGAGTGCTACCCGATCAGCAGCCTCATCATCATCCTCAACGACATATTCACCGGTGAGCCACCACCACTCACCGCCTCTGGGATGCCTGTGAGCCTCCCATTCGTTCACCCATGAGCCAACTGCCTGACGACAAATCCTTACACCTGAATAAGAAGGTGAATCGGGAAAATTCACATTCAGGCAACTGCCTTTCGGCAAGCCGTGCTCAAGAACAGCAGAGACGACTTTGCGGATGACATCATATGTTGGAGTGAAATCGGCATCAGGGTCATGCGAACATAGCGAGAATGCAACAGAAGGAATCCCTTTCATACAACCCTCGAGCACCACCCCCATAGTCCCCGAATAGTGAGCATTCACGGATGAATTGTCGCCATGATTTATACCGCCGACTACCAGTGTCGGCGGACGGGATACGACAGCGTGGCAAGCCAGTTTCACACAATCGCAAGGAGTACCCGTGCAGGAGTATATCTCAAGCCCCGGCTCCGAATGCACTTTCTCCACCTTAACAGGCACTTCACTGGTTATCGCACACCCTTTACCCGAGCGGCCAATATGTGGCGCAACAACCACAACATCGCCAAACTCCATCAACACACGAGCAAGAGAATTTATCCCCTTGGCGCGGTAACCGTCATCATTAGAAACCAATATAAGCGGCCTTTCATTCATAATAGTATAATTTTGACTTTCACGATGCGAAGATAGTAAAATTTGTCAAATCAATCACCATTAATTATCTTTGCATCAATAATAATATTCCTAAAGAATTATGAAAAGGACTTTTACCACACTATTCCTATTGATTGGCATTTGGGCTTTGCACGAAGCTAAGGCACAAAGAGTTGAAATACATCCGCAGCCCCAGACACTGCAATGGAATGGAAATATTGCATTCAACAACAATGCGTCATACACGCTCACCGGAAGCGAAACTGCCGACACCGATGCTGTAAACCTTTTCAAGAAGAATTTCAGCACCAACAATGGAAGCGTAGAGGTAATCATCGGCGAACGTGGCGACAAGGCCGTTGCCGGATATGAAAGTCTCATTCCCGAAAAAGCAGAAGGATACTACCTTGCAGTAAACGGGAACAAAGTCGTCATTGCCGGAAACGACGGTTCGGGAACATTCTACGGCGTGCAGACTTTCATACAGATTGCATCGCAGCCCGAAGTGATGAATGTTACCGTAACCGACTATCCGAGTGTTCCGCAACGCGGGCTTGTAGAAGGATACTACGGCAATCCCTACAGCAAGGAGAACCGTATGGGGCTTTTCGAGATGTTCGGACGCCAGAAGATGAACGTATATATCTACGGGCCGAAGGACGATGCCTATCACAAAAGCAAAGGGCGGGAGGAGTACCCTGCATCACAGGCCGCACAGATTACCGAATATGTAAATGCAGCAAAAGCCAACAAGGTCGATTTCGTATGGGCCATTCACCACGGAGAGGATATCCAATGGAATGAGGC
>JAFXHQ010000100.1 GCA_017536325.1 Bacteroidaceae bacterium | reverse complement strand
GTACTATCTTTTTGCTCTCGGTGATTGATATGTACATCTCGTCTTTGCGGTTCTTCTTTACATCGATGTAATAGATTCTCTTTCCCGCCTTGATAGTCTGTGAATATACAATCTCCTTCTCACTCTCAATCATGCCGCTCTTTCTGTTTTCTTCCATAAGTAATAGATATCAAATTATGTTAATGCTTCAAATATGGCTTTTTTTTTTCAGAAATCAATTTTTTTTGCCCGTTTTTTTTATAGTCGGGTGACATTTTTGGCAAAATGCTTTCGCTAATGATATGTTTTTGCATAATTATGCAATCCTATCTGTGAACAATGCTGATGCAACAGCTGTTGTCTGCTATGAAATCTTCTGCAGCAGCGTTTTCTTGTTTTTTTAAAATAAATACTCTTTTGCTTGTTTGTGTCGCAATAAAATGCGACCTTTGCAAAACATCAGAAAAAGCGTTTTATGATAAATAGAGTTCTTATTCGTCTTAAAGTAATACAGATTGTATATGCTTATTACAAGAATAGCGGCAAAAGCCTGAAGGCTGCCGAGGACGAAATGTTTTTCAGCCTTTCAAAGGCATACGATCTTTACAACTATATGCTCTTGATTATGCCCGGCATAACACATTATGCTGCCGACAGGATCTCGTTCCTTGGAATGAAGGTACGGCCTACGGAGAGCGATATGAATCCGAACATGAAGTTTGTCGAGAACCGTTTCGTCAAGGAACTCGAAAAGAATGGACAGCTTGTTAAATTTGCCGAGAAAAGCAAACTCAATTGGGTGGATAATTCGGATCTGTTGCGCCGATTGCTCGACAGCATACAGGATAGCGAAATCTACAAGGAGTATATGTCTGCGGAGACCTCTTCCTTTGAAGAGGATAGGGAACTGTGGAGGAAACTATACAAGGCTTTCGTATTCGACAACGAAGAGATAGACTCTATGCTTGAGGAACAAAGCCTTTATTGGAACGATGACAAGTCTATAGTCGATACATTCGTGCTGAAGACAATCAAACGTTATGGCATGGGTAATGATGCTGTGCTTTTGCCCGAATATAAGGACGAGGCTGACAGGGATTTTGCCCGTCGTCTTCTCAAGAATACGATTGCAAATGCCGAAGAGTACCGTGCGCTAATGAGCGAGAGCTCAAAGAATTGGGATATGTCGCGTCTTGCATTTATGGATGTGGTGATAATGCAGGCGGCACTTGCCGAGGTGATGACATTCGATGACATACCGCTGTCGGTTACGCTCAATGAGTATGTGGAGATTGCCAAGCACTACAGCACGGCAAAGAGCGGCTCTTTCGTCAATGGTCTGCTCGATAATATTACAAAAAAGTTGCGTCAAGACGGTAAAATAGATAAATAATAAATTGCAATATTAATTTAAAATTAGGAATTATGACATTTTCAACAATTACTGCATTCAGTATCAAGTCACTTATCGCATCACCTTTGTTTATGTTTGTGATTATCATTGCGATAATGTATTTCATGATGATTCGTCCACAGCGTAAACGCCAGAAGGAAATCGAGAACTTCCGTAATGGCTTGCAGCCGGGTCAGGATGTTGTGACTAGCGGAGGTATATATGGCAAGATAAAGGAGGTTAACAACGGTGTTGTTCTTCTTGAGGTTGCAAAGGGTGTAGAGATTCGCGTTGATATCTCTGTGGTATTTGCCAACCCAAGCGCAATGCAGCAACAGTAATATTAATTCTGTAAACCGTTTTCGGCTTTGAAAAGGGCGCAGGGAAAAAATGTAAAGGGCAACAATCTGTTGCCCTTCTTGTTCTTTTTGTTTGTTTCGTGTTGCTTGTGGCTGTTACAGGTCATGAATGAGCAATTCGAGACAGATATTCCTGTGTCTGTACGTGTGGAGAATATACCGCGCGGAATAAAGTTTGAGGAGGGGGATTTGGCTGAATTCCGTGTGCTGGTACGTGATGAGGGCATAGTGCTGATGCAATATGAATTGGGTGAGAAGCCTGAACTTGTTGTAGATTATAGCGAGTTGAGGGATGCCGACGGGCATCTGTCAATACCTACAGCAGTATTCAAGAACAAGGTGGCGGCTATGCTTGAACCTACGACAGAGATTGTGCAATTCCTTAGCGAGACTGTATCTTTCAATATAATGAAAAACGCAAAGGATGTTCCGGTGAGACTGAATCTCGATGTTCAGGTGCCGGCCAAGTTCTCGCTCGATCATGTCGATTATGAGCCTAAAACAGTCACGGTGGCTGCAATAGCCGATGTGCTCAATGAGATTGATTCTATCGATACGGAACTATTGTCGGGTATAGTGCTGGATGAGAACAAGAGTGTTTCTGTTGCATTGGTTGCCGGCAAGAATGTGAAGATTGATCCTCAAACAGTGACCGTGAATTTTTCAGTGTCGCAGAAATTGGAAAGAGATGTGCTTGTTCCTCTCAACCTCGTAGGCTTTCCTGAAAATGCTTTCGTTCTCGGCCTTCCCGATTTCGTGGATGTTTCGTACCGTGTGGCAAAGGCGCACATAGATAATGTGAAACCCAGCGATTTTGTCGTTGAACTCAATTATTACGACTATGAGAATGCGACGGGGGATAGCGTTGCTCTCTCTGTCGTTACTTCTTCTCCTTATGTCGAGGATGTGTCGTTTTCCCCTATGCGTGTGAAGAAAGTGGAGACGAAACCCGGTAGCGGATGGTTCATGGATTTTATACGATGACACTCTTTGACTTTGAGATGTTTCGGCATTCGTGAGTGCCAAATTATGGATATTATCAACAATTACCCAAGATGTCTATGGATGTTCCTTTGAAACTTGCAATTACCGGTTGTATCGGCAGTGGTAAGTCTGTCGTTTCCCGTATAATGGAGATTATGGGTGTGCCGGTGTATGACTGCGACAGGCGGGCCAAGGAGATTATGGTTGGTGACCAGGCGGTGGTTAAGGAGCTGAAAAGGATGTTCGGCAGTGAATGTTATCGTGAGGACGGAAGCCTCGACAGCCGATATATAGCTTCGTGCATTTTTACCGACAGTGATAACATTAAGCGTGTTAATTCGCTTGTGCACCCGGTGGTCTGCCGCGATTTTGAAAGTTGGGCATTGAGGCAGGATGTACCTGTGGTGGCTGTGGAGACGGCTATCCTGTATGAGTCGGGTATGATTGATTGTGTCGATAAGGTGCTGGTGGTGTGGTCGGGTAGAGAAACGGCGATAAAACGTACTATGAAGAGGAGTGGAATGAACCGTAGGCAGGTTGAGGATAGGCTTGCGAAGCAGATGGGTGTGGATGAACTCCTGCTTTTGTCCGATTTCTCGGTATATAATGATGAGGACAAGCCTTTGCTTCCCGAGATCGCTGATTTGCTGAATCAGTTGCAGCATGCTTAAGATGAAGAGCGGTGAGTGGCTGTGTGCATATGATACTCTTGCTCGTTGCTAAAAAATCCAAAATAGACCCTTAATTTTTGTATGGCAACTCTCTTTTTTTTATCTTAGCCGTCGATTTTCATTTTGGGGAATTTACAGAACACACACTTCTTTAATTAATATAAAGTATAGAATCTAATAAAGATCATTCTTATGTTTGAGAGAATTTTGACAATTTCTGGTAAACCAGGTCTTTATCGCCTTGTATCCAACGGGCGTAATATGTTTATTGTAGAGACTGTTGACGCGACAAAGAAACGTATGCCGGTGCATAGCAGCAGTCAGGTGGTTATGCTCGATGATGTTGCAATATATACCGATACCGAAGAGGTCCCTCTTCGCGATATATTTGCAAAGATATATGAAAAGGAGAATGCTGTGTTGCCATTCGACCTGAAGATGTCAACTCCTGAGGAACTGGTGGAGTATTTCGCCGGTATAATGCCCGACTATGATCGTGAGCGTGTTTATCTTACACATATCAAGAAAATGTTTGCATGGTACAACATCCTTGTAGAGAATGGTGTCGTTGACTTCAAGAGCGAAGAGGGCGAGCAGGGTGCTGCAGAGGCTACAACTGAATAAAATTTCTGTTACTATGAAAAGAATTGTTTTGGTACTGGCTATGGTCTTTGCTCTTTCGGCAGGCCAGGCTACAGCGCAGGATTTGAAGAATCTGTTAGGCAAAGTTGTGCAGGTTGTTGCCGGTGATGAAGATGGCAGTTCTAACGATACAGGCATTCTGGGCAATGTGCTTGGAGGTATCTTGGGTAATTCAATGGGGTTATCGGAAGAGACGCTCGAAGGACAGTGGCAGTACAATGGTATTGCATGTGTGCTTGAAAGCGAGAATGCGTTGTCTTCTATTGGCGGAACGTTTATTACTTCTAAAATAGAAGAGAGTATTGACGGTGCTGTAGCAAAGTTCGGTGTTGTCCCCGGCAGTTGTGAATTTACATTCAACAAGGATAAAAGCTGTACGTTTGTGGTTGCTGGAAAAACTGTTATGGGTACTTATGATATAGTTCCCGAAGAGAAACGTGTTAATTTCAGTTTCCTTTTAGGAAAACTCAATATCGGTGCCTATCTTGCCTATTCTCTTCCTGATGTGAATGTGGTGTTCGAGGCAGACAAACTGCTGGAACTCTTGAAGACGGTCTCTTCGTCTGTTCCTGCAGGCAATTCGGGCGAGAACTCTCTTTCAGCGGGCTTGAGTCTTGCCAATTCCGTTCTAGGCGCATATGATGGAATGATGCTTGGTATAAAGCTGAAAAGGAATGGTGCGGCTCCTGAGGTGTCGGCTCCTGCTGCTGAACAGAAGGTGGATGAACCTAAAAAAGAAAACAGTCAGCCAAGGAGCGGCGGTCTTCTGAAGAAACTCTTCGGTTTCTGATTGCGCGTATATTAATTATAACAGATGAGAGAAACAAAAGTTTGTTTCTCTCATCTGTTTTTTATCTGTTGCTGAATGTCAGGCTGTTGCCGTCGGAATCTACCGTGACCGGCCTGCTCTTGTCGATAGCTCCGGCAAGAAGCTGCTTGGACAGGTCGTTCAGCAGGTAACGTTGCAAGGCACGTTTTATCGGTCGGGCACCGAACTCGGGGTCGAAACCGGCACCGGCAATAAAGTGTATTGCATTGTCGGTAATGTTCAGCTCTATTTCGCTCTCACGCAGGAGGGCTGTTATTCCGGTTGCCTGCAGACGTACTATCTGTTCAATCTCATTCTCGTTGAGTGGGGTGAACATTATTGTCTCGTCTATGCGGTTCAGAAATTCCGGACGAATTGTCTTCTTCAGCATCTCCATAATCTCCTCCTTGGTCTCTTCGATGACATTCTCCCTGTTCCCATTGTTGATTCTTGAGAACTGCTCCTGTATGTAGTTGCTTCCGAGGTTGCTGGTCATTATTATTATGGTATTCTTGAAGTTTACCACACGTCCCTTGTTGTCGGTGAGCCGTCCGTCGTCGAGTACCTGCAGCAATATGTTGAACACGTCGGGGTGTGCCTTCTCAATCTCGTCGAAAAGTACAACCGAGTAGGGCTTGCGGCGCACAGCCTCGGTAAGTTGTCCACCTTCGTCGTATCCCACATATCCCGGAGGGGCACCGATAAGGCGCGATACAGAGAACTTTTCCTGGTATTCGCTCATGTCTATGCGGGTTATCATTGTGTCGTCGTTGAAGAGATAACCTGCAAGTGCCTTTGCAAGTTCTGTCTTTCCTACACCGGTAGTACCCAGGAATATGAATGAGCCTATAGGGCGTTTGGGGTCCTGCAGTCCAGCTCTGCTGCGACGAACGGCATCGCTGACAGCTTGGATGGCCTCTTCCTGTCCAATGACTCTCTTGTGGAGTTCTTCTTCAAGTGTTAGAAGCTTTTCGCGTTCGCTCTGAAGCATCTTGCTCACAGGTATTCCTGTCCAGCGCGAAACAATATCGGCAATGTCCTCGGCGGTAACCTCCTCTTTGATCATTGCTTCACTGCCTTGTGTCGTACGCAGTTCCTGTTGAAGGGAAACAATCTTGCTTTCGAGCGACTTTATCTTGCCGTATCTTATTTCTGCAACGCGTCCGTAGTCTCCTTCGCGTTCGGCTTTTTCGGCTTCATGCTTCAATTCCTCTATGCTTTGTTTTGCATTCTGTATTTGGTCGGCAAGCTCTTTCTCCTGTTGCCATTTTGCACGTTTGCTCTTCTCCTCTTCCTTTAGAGACGATATCTCTTTGCCGAGCATTGCAAGTTTTGGCTCGTCCTTTTCGCGTTTTATAGCTTCGCGTTCAATCTCCAACTGTTTGATGTGGCGTGAAATTTCATCCAGCTCTTCGGGTAGGGAGTCGCGTTCCATGCGCAGTTTGGCTGCAGCCTCGTCTATGAGGTCTATTGCCTTGTCGGGCAGGAAACGTTCGGTGATGTAACGGTCACTGAGTGTTACTGCGGCAATTATGGCATCGTCCTGTATGCGCACTTTGTGATGGCTCTCGTAACGTTCCTTTAGGCCACGGAGTATGGATATGCTGCTCATCTTGTCGGGCTCGTTGACCATTACGCTCTGGAAACGGCGTTCCAGTGCCTTGTCCTTCTCGAAATATTTCTGGTACTCGTCGAGGGTGGTTGCTCCGATAGAGCGCAACTCTCCACGTGCAAGTGCCGGCTTCAATATGTTTGCGGCATCCATTGCACCTTCTCCCTTGCCGGCACCGACCAAGGTGTGTATCTCGTCAATGAAGAGTACGATGCGGCCTTTGGCTTTGGTTACCTCGTTTATTACGGCTTTCAAACGCTCTTCGAACTCGCCTTTATACTTCGCTCCTGCCACGAGTGCTCCCATGTCGAGTGAGTAGATTTGCTTGTCGCGAAGATTGTCGGGTACATCACCGCGTATTATACGGTGTGCCAGACCTTCTACGATTGCAGTCTTTCCCGTACCTGGTTCTCCTATGAGGATAGGGTTGTTCTTTGTGCGGCGGCTCAATATCTGCAGTATGCGTCGTATCTCGTCGTCGCGTCCTATTACCGGGTCCAGTTTTCCGCTTCTGGCGGCATCGTTGAGATTTATAGCATATTTCTCCAGTGCTTGGTAACTCTCCTCGGCACTCTGCGATGTGACTTTGCTTCCTTGGCGGAGCTCTGCGATGGCTTTGCTTAGTACACTGCTATCCACACCGTTGTTCTTTAGGATGGCCGATAGGGTGGTACCGCTCTCTACCAATGCTGTAATGAGTGATTCGACAGAGACGAATTCGTCGCCCAGCTTCTTTGCGTTCTCTTCGGCTTTGTTGATGACGTTGCTGCTGTCGCGGCTGAGGTATGGTTCGCCGCCGCTTACCTTCGGGAAGGAGCGCAATTGTCTCTCTACTTCGTTTCTTATGCTGTTTACGTTTGCGCCTGCTTTCTGCAGAAGGAAGGATACTATCTGTTCATTGCTCTTGAAGGTTCCCTCCATTATGTGGGCAGGCTCTATTGCCTGATGCTGTAATGACTGTGCCAGGTTAACAGCTTCCTGAATGGCCTCTTGGGCCTTGATTGTGAATTTGTTGATGTTCATAATTAAGTTCTCCTTTCATCAGGTAATAGAACAAATTCGTGACCAAACCGGTTTTGTGTGACATTTTGACAATTTGTGTGCCTTAATGACATACGCAGCTTTGCCATGGAGTGTTGTATGATAAGATAATTAAACTCCAATGCCCGGCCGCGGCCGGGCATTGGAGTTTAATGTGCAAGAGGCTATGCTCTTTTATTATATATCAATAGATATCTTCGGGCTTTTGTGGGTTTGTCAATACGCTTGTTGGAACAAGTTCAAGGTAGTCCTGGTCGAACTGCTTTAGTTTTCCGGTGCTGTTCTCGCTCACATCCTTGAATCGTAGCCAGTGGTCGCCCTTGCTCAGGCGGTATGTACCGATGATTTTGCGGATACTCTGCTCGCTCTGGCGCATTGTTCCTACCTTGTCCTCGCCTACGACGATGCTGGCTGGTCCTCTCATGTATCCTCTGTTGCGCATGGCCTTGTCGCTCTCCTTCTGCTCCTCTTCGCTCATCCCGTCGATAGACTCCCAGCCTACTATTGCTGTTGTGTTGTCGTTCCAGCGGAGGTCAACAGGGATACCTGCTATTTTGCCGTCAACATAGAACTGGCATACACCGCGGTAGTAACCTCTTGGATATCCGAAGCGTATCTCGTAGTTTCCTTCGGGTACATGCGGAATGCGGTACTGGAAGTCGTACTTGCCCTCTACAATGAATTCGTCTCCCTGATAGTTTGCATATGAACCAAGATATGTCTTGTGCGGGCGGAAGTAGAATACTTCGGTATCCTCGTTGTTTATTATGAATCCTTTGCAGTATTCGTTGGGGATGTATGTAACAACGTTGCCTGGGCTTGACAGGTCCCAACGTACTCCGTTATTCGTGAGTTCCGGGAATATTGCCGATACGTCCATACGTATTCTCTCGTTGAGGATGTTGCCGGCCATCTCGTCATCGTTATAGATTAGTATGCGGTCGATGGTGTGGATGATACCGTTGAGGGCATTCTGGTTGAAGTCGGCAAGGCCCGGGCGTTTCTTTGATACTGTAGCCTTTTCGACAATCACGTTTATGTGTTTCTCCATCTTGGGATTCCTCACTACTGTACCGCCTTCCTGAGAGTAGTTGATGATGATTTCGTTCTTCAGCTCCTGGTTGGTGTATGGTTTTGTGACCTTGACCATTGTGTATGGCATCATTGTCTCGTAGTACTCGTAGCTGTCGAATTTCTGGTTCAGGTTAACGAGTGACGAGAATTCTGCATTCACATAGTTTTCCATTATGAATCCGCCAGGACCTGTTGACGAACTGTAGAGCAACTGGCGGTCAATGATGTGGTAGGCTACGAACTTGTACAGGGCGTTCTCGGGGTTTGAGTAGTCGCCCTTAGCATCTGTGCCGTACCACTCCTCAGCAAATGCGATAAGGTCGTCGATGTTGTCGATGCCGTTCTCGCTGAAGAGTTCATTTGTTTCAACGAGAAGAGTGTATCTCTGCTTCTTGTCCTTGGGGTAGGGCGATGTGGATGTCTCTGAGTCAAGTTTTGCATTGGCCTCTATTGTACCGTCGTAGTTGGGGTCGATTTCATAGGTGCTCAACAGCTTGTCGAGCCCGGTAAGCTCAATGGCCTCGTGGAAAAGGCTGAATGGCTTCTGTGCCTTCAGGAGCTCAGGGATGAGTTTGTTTGATGGGTTGAGCACTGCATCTACCACTTGAATGACACCGTTCTCCATCTTGAGGTCCTGATCGATGATGCGTGCGCTGTTGTTGAGGAATGCAAAGACGCGACCATTCTCGTCGGCAATCCATTCGACTGTCGTGAATCGGCGGTTCATGGTACTCATTGGGAAGGCGCCTTCGTTTATCTCCGTTGTAAGGTAACCCATTTCTATGATATGGTTCTTTGCGATGACTGTTGCCATACTGTCGCTCAATTCCTCAACGTAAGGCGAAGTGATACCGGTTCTCTCTCCCTCGAGGTGGCGTGCATATTCCTCTTCAAGGAATCTCTCCACGGCTTCGTTTGTTGGGGCAAAACAGGTGTATGAACCATAGGTAGATAGTGTCTTAAGTACGCTGCCGGATGATTTCTTGCCGATTTTTGCCTTTTCAAGAATGGTTATGAAATTACTGAACTTTTCCGGATTGTTCTCCAGGTGAGTAGAGATGAGCTCGCCTTTAAAAGTAAAGCGGCTTGAGCCGTCAATCTCGTCGTCACAACTTGTGAACAGGCAGCAGATGGATAGCAATGCTATCGCTGCCAAAGATGTTAGTCTGGTTCTTTTTTTCATATTTTTTTATTTAGTGGTTTTATTCTTGTATTGTAATGGTCTATTCTATTTCTTGGCTTGCCGATGTCCAAGCTGTTCCATTCGTGTCAGCAGTCATTCGCCAACCGCTCTGCGGATTAAGGCTGCAGAATCCTGTATCCGGCCCGTCTGGCATACAGGAGCGTTTGAACTGCTGTGTAAAGAATCTGCGGAGGAACGTGGTAAGCCATTTCTTTATAGTCGCGGCATCGTATGTGCCTTCAAATGCATTGCATGCCATGAAGTGTATCTTCTCGGGTGAGAATCCGTAGCGCAGGAAGTGGTAAATGAAGAAATCGTGCAGGATGTACGGTCCTACCAGATCTTCGGTCTTCTGCTTTATGTTTCCGTTGTCATCGGCGGGAGTAAGCTCTGGTGATATCGGTGTGTCGATAATGTCAAGCAGGGTGTCGCGCACCTCTTTGCCGCATATATTGTGCGCAGCCCACTTTACAATGTGCTGCATGAGTGTCTTGGGGACAGTTGAGTTTACACTATACATGCTCATGTGGTCGCCGTTATATGTGGCCCATCCGAGTGCAAGTTCCGAGAGGTCGCCTGTGCCTACAACCAGACCGTTCTGTTGGTTGGCTATGTCCATGAGAATCTGTGTGCGTTCACGTGCTTGGGAGTTCTCGTAGGTTATATCGTGATTCTCTATATCGTGATGAATATCTTTGAAGTGTTGTATGCAGGCATCCTTTATCGATATCTCCTTTATGGTAGCTCCTATGTTCTGCATCAGTGCAATTGCATTCCTGTATGTACGGTCACTTGTGCCGAATCCGGGCATTGTAATGGCGATGATACTGCTTTTGTCCATTCCGGCAATCTCGCATGCACGTGCTGTGACGAGGAGTGCCAGCGTTGAGTCCAGACCACCCGATATGCCTATGACACAACTCTTGCTGTGTGTGTGGTTTATTCTGCGCGCAAGGGCGTTGGCCTGTATCGTGAATATCTCTTCAAAGAGTCTTTCATTCTTCTCCTTTGTGTATGGGGTAAAAGGGGTTGAGTTGAATTTTCTTGTAAAGGCGGCATTGCTGTTGACGGTCTGGGGTATGTATATTTCTGCTATGCCGCTATAGGCGAAACCATTGTTGCCACGTCGTATTACGGTGGTCTTTTCTATGTCTGTTTCGGTGATTACGAGTTGTTCTTTCTGCAGGAAACGTGTTCCCTCTGCAATAACCTTTCCCTCTTCTGCTATTGAACAGTATCCCGAGTGTACTGCATTGCTTGTTGACTCTCCCCAACCGGCTGAAGAGTGCAGATAGCAACATTTGCATCGCTCGCTCATCTGCTCAATCCTTCTCCTGGTATTGTCATTCGTTCCGGCACACTCCTTGCCGTCAGCCGGATTGAGTATTATCTGTGCGCCGGCTGCTGCATACATGGCTCCTGGGTTCAAAGGTTGTACGGCATCGTCACCGACTTCGATGCCGAAAGTGTATGCAGGGGTAGTGAAGATGGTGTCGGTGACCATGGGTACTCTTCTGTCGCCAATTGTTGCATGGGAACCGGGTTGTAGGGCATTGCCGCTTGTGAATGGTGCGCTGGCATTGATCTGTGGTACGAGTGCGACTATTTCGCCGTTGAATATTATAGCTGCACAATTGTATATTGAGTTGCGGTGTGCAACAGGTGTGCCGGCTACAACAATCATATTTTTCTTTTCTGTTGCGCTTGCAATGTCTGTCAATGCCTTTATCGCTCCGTTAAGCAAGTGTGGCTGCCTGAACAGATCGCCGCTACTGCATGATGTGGTACAGAGTTCGGGCAGCAATAGAATCTCTACATCTTTGCTGCAGGCATCACCGATAATGGCGATGATATTCTCAGAATTACCTTTGCAGTCTGCGACCGATATTGTCGGTACGGCTACAGCTGCCTTGACGAATCCGTATTTCATGTTGGCAGAGGAAGTGTATTTATACTATCTGCAAAAATAATGAATATTTATTTATGGCAATAATATTACGGTATTATTTATTAATAAGGTGTACAAAAAAACATCAGGCCCAGATCTGAGCCTGATGTTTTTTTTGGTTGTTGTGTATTAATATTGATCCTCTGGTTTTGCGGGGTTCGAGATTACCATTGTCGGTACGAGTTCGAGGTAGTCCTGGTTGAACTCGTTGAGCTTTCCTGTTGCATTTTCTGTTACATCTTTGAAACGCAACCAGTGATCGCCCTGGTCGAGACGGAATGTGCCTACAATCTTTCTGATGGCGAGTACCGACTCACGCATGCTGTTCTTTTCTTTTGTAAGGTGACAGCTTGCCGGTGCTTTCATGAAGCCACGGTTACGCATGGCCTTGTCGTTCTCTCTTATCTCTTCTTCACTCATGCCCTCCTCGTCGAACCAGCCGATGACCGTCTGGTTGCTTGTGGTGTTGCGCATATCTACAGGAATACCGCAAATCTTGCCGTCGAGGTAGAACTGTGCCACACCACGTGCGTTGGACTGGCCGAAACCGAAACGTATTTCGTAGTTGCCTGCAGGTACGTGTGGCAAGCGGTACTCGAAGTCGTACTTGCCGGTAACGAGCAACTCGTCGCCCTGGTAGTTAACGTAACCGCCGAGGCCTGTTGCGTGTGGACGCAAGTAATATACATGTGTGTCGGAGCTGTTGATTCTCAAACGTTTGCTGTAGCCGTCGGGGATGTATGTCAATGTGTAGTTGTCCTGCGGCTGCCAACGTACGCCGTTGTTTGTCAATTCGGGGAAGATTGAAGAGGCATCCCAACGCATGCGCTCGTTGAGCACGTTTCCTACCATTTCGTCCTCGTTGTAGATGAGGATACGGTCGATGGTGTGGATGATACCGTTAAGGGCATTCTGGTTGAAGTCGGCAAGGCCCGGACGTTTCTTTGTTGTTCCGGCACGCTCTACAACAACGTTTATGTGGTATGCCATTTCGGGATTCTTTACAACTGTACCGCCTTCCTGTGCGTAGTTTATCACAACCTCTTCCTTGAGTGATTCGTTGGTGAACGGTCTTGTAACCTTAATCATGGTGTAAGGCAACTTTGTCTCGAAGTAATCGTAGCGGTCGAATGTTCTTGGGAGGTTTATTTCGGAGTCGAAGTCCTTATGGTTGTAGTTTTCCATGATGAAACCGCCGCAACCTGTTGAAGAGTTATAGAGCAGCTGACGGTCTATAATGTGGTATGCGACGAATTTGTACAATGCGTTCTTGGGATTCTTGTAGTCGCCGCGTGCTTCTGTGCCATACCAATATTCTGCAAAGTGTACAAGGTCGTCAAACGATGCAATAGACATGTTGAGCGAGTTCTTTGTAGGATCGGCAAGGAGGTCGTTGCTCTCTACAAGCAGAGTGAAACGGCTGAACTTCTCCTCGGGGTAAGGAGGCTTCTGTTTGTTCTGTGTCTCGAATTGTGGACCGTAGAGAGTTCCGTCGTAGTCGGGGTCTATCTCGTACTCTGTGAGCACCTCATCCAATCCTGTAGCCTTGAGTGCGTTGTTGAACAGGCTGAAGCTTGTGTGTGCCGACAGGAGCTCCGATGTCTTGAGGCTCGATGGTGAGAGCACTGCATCTACGACCTGTACTACGCCATTCTCCTTCTTGAGGTCCTGTTCTATGATGTGTGACTTATTGTTGAGGAATGCGTATGTACGGCCCGACGCGTCTGTTACCCATTCTACGGTGGTGAATCGCCCGTTCATTGTATTCATTGGGAAGGCTCCCTCACTGATATCTGTTGTCAGGTATCCCATCTCTATGATGTGGTTCTTGGCAATTACGGTTGCCATACTGTCGGAGAGGTCCTCGAGATAGGGCGATGTGATTCCGGTATTTACGATTGGGATAAGCGGATCTATCTTGTTTTGTTCAACGCTCTCGATGTAGCGGTTGTATTCCTGTACTAGGAATGTGTCGATGGCTGCGTTTGTCGGTGCGAAACAGGTGTATGAACCGTATGTCGATAGTGTCATAAGTACATTGCCTGAAGATTTCTTTCCGATTTCGGCTTTTGAAAGGATTTCGCAGAAACTGCTGAACCTTTCAGGATTGTTTTTAAGATAGTCTGCGATGTGCTCGCTCTCGAAAGTAAAACGGTTCTCCTCGTTCACTTCGTCGTTACAACCAACAAACGACGTTGCCGAGATGACCGCGATGGCTCCGATGGCCAATCCTTTCATTCTCATACCAAAGGTCTTCATCATATTATTAATTAATTTTAAGTAAATACGGGTTGTTCTTTAATAATTATATTATTAATTCCTCAAATTTACACGTTATAAATGAAATATCAAAGTAAAACGGTAATATTTTTTAAGGAATTGTCCATTTTTGTGTTTTTATAGCGGTTCTCATTTCGACCCGCACGTAATGTTGCCGTGGAATGTGGCGCGCTTCTGGTTTCGCGAAAAAAAATACTTGTTCACATTTATATTTGTGTTTGACATGTAACAGAGATTATTTTTCCTTCTGTCTTCATGTTTGAACTGATAAAAACGTGCCTGCAGCTGCTCTGGAGCTATATTTTATTAATCGAAAAATTCTGTTAATAAATTTTAACCATCACTTTTTTTAAAAAAAGTACCAGAAAATTTGGATGGTAATATGAAAAGGTTTTATATTTGCAATGATTTCAGAAATGAATTAAACAAAACGAGAATATACATAAAAAATTAACGGCTAATTTTAAAATTTTTACGACTATGAAAAAGTACATTTGTTCAGTATGCGGTTATATACACGAAGGTGATTCAGCTCCAGAGAAGTGTCCGGCTTGTAAGGTTCCGGCAGAGAAGTTCAAAGAGTTGGATGAGAACGCAAAGCTCGAATTTGTTCAGGAACATGTAATAGGTGTTGCAAAAGGTTGTGACGATGAGATGATAAAGGACCTCAACAACCACTTCATCGGTGAGTGTACTGAGGTTGGTATGTACTTGGCAATGAGCCGCCAAGCCGACCGTGAGGGTTATCCCGAAATTGCAGAGGCTTTCAAGCGTTACGCATGGGAAGAGGCAGAGCATGCTGCCAGGTTTGCAGAACTGCTTGGCGATGTGGTTTGGGATACAAAGACTAACCTCGATAAGCGTATGAATGCCGAGGCAGAGGCAAACAGTGACAAGTATCGCATTGCAAAGCGTGCGAAGGAGTTGAATCTCGATGCTATCCACGATACTGTTCATGAGATGGCGAAGGATGAGGCACGCCATGGAAAGGGCTTCGAAGGGCTTTACAACAGATATTTCAAGTAAAAATCTTTTTCGTAGTAATTGATGTTTTAAATGTTGTCCGGCAGGGGAGGGCAACCGACCCTGCGGACATTGAACAAGGTTACTGATGTAAATGATTTTGAATGATTATAAAACTTCCGATAATTTACTGCAACTAGAAAAAACAGGAAAGAAAGAACAATAAAGAAAAGACTTGTAAGTGATAGACCATAAATGATATTGTTTTAGTAAATGAATAGTGTTTGTAAATGGTGCGCGCCGGCTGTAGTGATACACCCGGCGCGCTTTTCTTCTTTTTCCATTTCTCCTTTATTTCATAAATACGAAATAGACTGCAAGTACAAGGAAGAAGACTGCCACAAGATGGTTCCATTGCAGGCTTTCACCCTTGAAAAGTACCGATACGAGTACGCCGAAAACCACGCATGATATAACTTCCTGGATGACCTTGAGCTGCACGAGCGAGAACGGTCCGCCGTTTATTTCGGAACCTATCCTGTTGGCCGGAATAAGGAATGAATACTCAAGCAGTGCCACACACCAGCTTATGAGTACGATGAGTACGATTGATGTGTTCTGCGATATGACTTTCATGTCCTGCAGTTTTAGGTTGCCATACCAGGCAAGTGTCATGAAACAGTTGGATACCACCAACAGTACAATTGTTAGAAGTGCTTTTGACATTGTTGTGAATTTTTACTATTTTGTTTCTCTTTTTCTATCATAGGTTTTCCGGCAACGGTGTTTTTGGTTCACTCTTTGGCCGCTTCGGAATTTCCCGGTCTCGCGGTGCCGTCTCTTTTCTCCATCCTGGGTGGCAGCAGTGATGGCTGTATATTGCTCATTGCTCCCCATAGGTTGTAGCGTGCCTCTGGGTTCAGGGCTTCGAGCTGTTCCAGCAGATCCTTCATGGACTTGCGGTTTGAACTGTTCTCGTGTGGACAGTCCTTTATCTGCTGCGGAAAACCGCTTGCCTTGGCATATGCTTCTACATCCATCTCCTTTACAAGGCATAGTGGCCTTATCACAGTTATGGGGAATTTGTCCATAGTCATTACCGGTGCCATTGCGCTGAATGCTCCCTGGAAGGTCATGTTCATGAGCATTGTCTCAATGAAGTCGTCCTGATTGTGCCCAAGTGCAATCTTGTTGCATCCGCTCTCTTGGGCAAGGGTGAAGAGTGCTTTTCGCCTGTTCCAGGAACAAAGGAAACAGGGCGACTTGCGTGTGTCGGTGCAGGAATCGAAACTGCAGTCCAGTATGTGCAGTTCTACGCCTAATCCGTTGCAGAACTCTTTGAGAAATGTGACGTCGCTCTTGTAGGGGATGTTCGACATTGTCACATGTGCGGCAATTATCTCTATTCTGGGTTTTAAAATTCTGCTGCGTTCTGCCATAAGTCGCAGCAGCGTAAGGGAGTCCTTGCCGCCTGATAACCCGATGAGTATCTTGTCGTCGTCCTGAAGCATGTCGTAGCCCTTTGTGGCGCGACCGAACTGTCGGGCGATCTGCCTGTAAACTCTCTGCTGTTCTGTCAGTTTTGGCATTGTGTTTCCCTTTATTTGTTTTGCGGCGCGAAGTTAATGATTTACTCTGTAAATTCAGATGCAGTCGGGAATTTATTTTCGCATATAACGGTCAGAAAAGCGGTTTTTGCTGCCGGGCTTTTTGCTTTTTGTTGGCCATCGCACCTGCTTCCTGTGTGGGGCAATCTCTTAAATTATTAAAAAAAAAGCGGTGCGATTGCTGTTTTACAATTTATTTGCATATTTTTGAATTTGGAATATTGCAGGTGTGGCATTGCTGTTGTTCTAACTTATGCACATCATGCTTTAAACAGATGGAAAATGAGATACTTCTATTATACATTTCTGTTGTTGATGATTTCTGTTGCCGGACTTCGGGCGCAGAACAAGAATACTGCACGCAATCTGTTCAACGAGGGTAGGTTTGCCGAGGCTAAACCAATGTTCGAGAAGTTGCTGAAAGGCAGTCCCAAGAATGCCGAATATAATTTTTGGTATGCTGCGTGCTGCATTGAGACAGGCGAGGATTCGGTTGATGTGTATCCGATGCTTGAGATTGCCGTATCGCGCAAGATAACAAATGCGTATCGTTATATGGGTGAGTATTGCCTCAAGGAGTGCGATTATCCCAATGCTGCCAAATGGTTCGATGACTTCATAGACAGGGCAAAGGGTGATGATATGCTGGAACTCGGTTACGACAGGCTCGATTATGCCAATCGCCTCTCTCGTATGGTACGCAATACCGAGGATGTGTGTTTCATAGACAGCTTTGTAGTTGATAAGAGTGACTTCCTCGAAGTTTATCGTATGGGTAATGATGTGGGGCAGGTTGCTTTCTGTTCCGATTATTTCGATGACCCATCGTTGCCGGGTGTGCTGTATGAGAGCGAACGTGGCATGGATATATATTTCTCCGATGAGAATGAGGACTCTATTCCTAGGCTCAAACTCTACTACAATACGAAGGTGGGTGACGACTGGGCATCTCCCAAGCCTCTTGCCGGCTTTGATACAGGAGGTAACGACGACTTTCCTTTTATGCTTGCCGACGGTATAACGCTGTATTTTGCCAGTGACGGCGACGGGTCGATAGGTGGATACGACCTTTTTGTCACCTCGTTCGACGAGGAGAGCGGTGAGTTCTATCGCCCCGACCAGTTGGGAATGCCTTTCAACTCAACGGCAAACGATTATATGCTGGCCATAAATGAGGTTGCTAATATAGGATGGTTTGCCAGTGACCGCAACCAGCCCGAGGGTAAGGTGTGTGTCTATGTGTTTGTACCGAACGCGAAGAAGCAGAAATACGATATTGAGGCCTTGGGGTACGAAACGGTGCTTTCCTATGCGAGGATATCATCCATTGCTGACACTCAGACCGATGAGGATGTGGTAAGAAGAGCGCGTCAGCAATTTGCCATGTTGCTTTATGCCAACGGAGAGGATTCTAAGGGCGATTTCCATTTTGTAGTTGATGACCTGCACGAATACAAGGCGGTTTCTGACTTCAAGAGCGAGGCTGCGCGTAAACTTTACAAGGAGTGGCAGGCGTGTGAAGAGAACTATCGTAGCGATGTGGCGGCACTCGATGAGTTGCGCAATGAGTATGCTTCGGCAACCAAACAGCGCAAGAATGTATTGAAAAACAGTATATTGCCCCTTGAAAAGAAGGTGGAGACCGAGGAGGCTGCTCTTGTGCGTATGATTAATGAGGTGAGACGGCTTGAACAGGCCGAATTGTATAAATGAATAAATTAAATATCTATGGAAATAGGAATTGTTGTATTTCTTGTTGTCCTGGCTACGGTGCTGATGATAGTTGAGGTGGTGTTTGTGCCGGGGTTGGGCATTTCGGGCATTGTTGGCGGCCTCTCTATGGTGGGTGCTGTGCTGTATGCCTTCTTTGAGGTAGGTAACCTTGCCGGATGGATAACGTTGTTGGTTGCAGTGCTTATTTGTATAGCTCTCTTTATGTGGGCGTTGTACGGCAAGTCGCTTGATAAGGTTGACTTGAAGAAGAATATTGACTCCAAACTCGAAGTTGTTGACTTGAGCAAGTTGTCTGTGGGCGATGTGGGGGTGGCAAAGACACGTCTTGCGCTTATAGGTGAGGCTGAGTTCAATGGAGAGACTGTTGAGGTGAAGTCCGAAATGGGTTTCATTAAGGAGGGCGAGAAGGTCGAGATTATACGAATTGCCGGCGATTCGGTTTTTGTAAAGAGAATAACTAACTAAAAATAATTGAGTTATGGACGATAACATTTATTTCATTGGTGGAGTGGCATTGGGTGCCATAGTTCTGCTTTTCATCTTTTTCCATTATGTGCCGTTCGTGTTGTGGCTGTCGGCAAAGGTATCGGGCGTAAAGATTTCGCTCATGCAGCTATTCCTCATGCGTATCCGTAATGTTCCGCCGGGTGTGATTGTTCAGGCGATGATCGAGGCCCACAAGGCTGGTCTCGAGAATATCACTCGTGATAGCCTTGAGGCACACTATCTTGCCGGAGGTAATGTCGAGAGGGTGGTGCATGCTCTTGTTTCGGCTTCAAAGGCTAATATCGAGCTCTCTTTCCAGATGGCAACAGCGATTGACCTTGCAGGACGTGACGTATTCGAGGCGGTGCAGATGTCTGTTAACCCTAAGGTTATTGATACTCCGCATGTTACTGCTGTGGCCAAGGATGGTATCCAGCTCATTGCAATTGCTCGTGTTACAGTTCGTGCCAACATAAAACGTCTTGTAGGTGGTGCCGGTGAGGATACTGTGCTTGCACGTGTAGGTGAGGGTATTGTCTCTTCCATCGGTTCTTCGGAGAATCACAAGGCTGTGCTTGAGAACCCCGATTCCATTTCAAAGCTTGTGCTCAGTAAGGGACTCGATGCCGGTACGGCATTCGAGATTCTCTCTATTGACATTGCCGATATCGATATAGGCAAGAACATCGGTGCTGCCCTTCAGATTGACCAGGCTAATGCCGACAAGAATATAGCTCAGGCCAAGGCTGAGGAACGTCGTGCTATGGCTGTCGCTCTTGAGCAGGAGAATAAAGCTCGTGCACAGGAGGCACGTGCTCACGTTATTGAGGCCGAGGCAGAAGTGCCTAAGGCTATGGCCGAGGCTTTCCGTAACGGCAATCTCGGTATTATGGACTACTACCGCATGAAGAATATCCAGGCCGATACAGCAATGCGTGACAATATTGCGAAAGATTGATAGCAGTCTTAAACATAGAGAGTTGAATTGTAGATGTTGAATTAAAAGAGAAGAATTATGAAACGTTATTTTGCACCTTCGGAGCTGCTAATTGAACCCAATGGAGCAGTCTATCACTTAGGCGTTAAGCCGGAACAGCTGGCCGATAAGATTGTGCTTGTTGGCGACCCGGGCCGTGTACCATTGGTGGCATCGTATTTCAGTGAGCAGGAGTGCGATATACAGCATCGCGAATTCCGTACCATAACAGGTACGTACAAAGGCAAGCGCATTACGGTAGTTTCAACCGGCATTGGTTGCGATAATGTCGATATCGTGGTTAACGAAATAGATGCTCTTGCGAATATCGACTTTGCCACACGCTATGAGAAGGACGAATTGCGTAAGCTGCAGATGGTGCGTATAGGTACTTGTGGCGGACTCCAGCCTCATACACCTGTGGGTACATACATCTGTTCGGCAAAGTCGGTTGGCTTCGATGGCTTGCTTAACTTCTATGCCGGCCGTAACGAGGTATGTGACCTGCCGATGGAGCGTGCATTGCTCAATCATCTTGGATGGAGCGGTAACATGTGTCAGCCAGCACCTTATGTTATAGCTGCCGATGAGGAACTTGTAGAGCGCATCGCAAAGGACGATATGGTGCGCGGCGTTACAATCGCCTGCGGCGGATTTTTCGGGCCTCAGGGACGTCGCCTGCGTGTGCCGCTTGCCGACCCTCACCAGAACGAGAAGATAGAGTCGTTCCTTTATCAAGGGCAACAGATAACGAACTTCGAGATGGAGAGTTCGGCTCTTGCAGGCCTTGCAAGGCTTATGGGACACCAGGCTGTTACCGTATGTCTTGTGATTGCCAATCGCCGTGCAAAGGAGGCTAATGTCGATTATAATACAAAGATGAAGGAACTTATACAGACAGTTCTTGAACGTATCTGATTCCGTTGAGTACAAAGAGGGCAGGGGAACCCCTGCTCTCTTTTCTATAATTTGTTGTGTGATAAAATTTAATTGTATTTTACTTTAACTAAAATGTAGGCTGATGAGTGAGACTATCTGTGCGCTGGCTACAGCCCAGGGCGGAGCTATAAACGTAATTAGGGTTTCGGGTGAAAAAGCTATTGAAACAGTGTCGCGCATTTTTATTCCAAAGGGTGGTGAACCACTTGAACAAAGGCGGTCTCACTCGGTGATTTTCGGTGATTTATGTGTCAATTGTGTAGAGGTACTCGATGAGGTCCTTGTTACGGTTATGCGTGCTCCTCATAGCTATACGGGTGAGGACGTAGTGGAGATAAACTGTCATGCATCGGCATACATAACTCAACAGATTCTTCTTAATCTCTTCGAAGCTGGTGCACGTCAGGCCGAACCCGGTGAATTCACTATGCGCGCTTTTCTGAACGGCAAGATGGACCTGAGCCGTGCCGAGGCTGTGGCTGACCTTGTTGCCTCTACTTCGCGTGCTGCACACCGCCTGGCAATCAATCAGCTTAAAGGTGGCTTCAGCCATGAATTAGGTAACCTGCGTAACAAGTTGCTTAAACTCACTTCGCTTATGGAGCTGGAGCTTGATTTCAGCGAAGAGGATGTTACCTTTGCCGACCGTGCCGAACTCATGCAGCTATGCGAGGAGGTAGATGAGGTGATATCGCGCCTTGCAGCTTCGTTCAGTGTGGGTAATGCAGTTAAGAACGGTGTTCCTGTTGCGATAGTAGGTGAAACAAATACAGGTAAGAGTACATTACTCAATGCTTTATTGCACGAGGATAGGGCTATTGTAAGCGATGTTTGCGGCACTACCCGCGACACGGTAGAGGGGCTTATGACCCTCAGCGGTGTATCGTTCCGCTTTATCGATACAGCAGGAGTGCGCGAGACGCACGATGTTGTAGAGCGCATGGGTATAGAGCGTACTCTGGAACAGCTTGCTAAGTCGTCCATCGCATTGTGGCTCATAGACCCTACAGCCGATACGGAACAGATAGAAGAGATTGCAAGGAAGCTGCTCCCGATATGCAAAGGAAAGAAACTTGCAGTGCTTGTGAACAAATGTGATGTCGTTGACCCTATCACCCTTTCAAAAGCTATGGAGTGGGGCATGAAGATGGTTGGCAAGCATGGCGAAGGTGTAGAGTGGGAAGAGCGTGACTTGTGGGCAATTTCGGCCCGTCAGGGAACGAATATGGACAGGCTCGAAGAGTTCCTTGTGCGCAGCTCGGCAATGCCTGCAATAGCAGCCGGAGATGTAGTCGTTACCAATGTCCGCCACTACGAGGCACTTGTCCGCGCATT
>JAFXHQ010000099.1 GCA_017536325.1 Bacteroidaceae bacterium | reverse complement strand
GGTCAACCTCAATGTACTCCACATTAGAAGCATTGTATGAAAGACCTACATAATTCTCGCCGATACTCTTGATGTTCTTACCGATGTTAATCTGCTTGATGTTTGCCGGGAGTGGCACTGTGGGACTGAATGAAGTCACCTGATAACCCATTGCACTGAAAGGAACTATAAATATATCGTCACTGCTTTCTACTGCGCAAACATTCAGGTGGTAATCGTTATAGTTAATCCACACGCCATTTTCCTTAGCCAAAACTACGTCAAATGAAGATGGAAGCAAGTTTGAATAGCTTGCTGTTGCAGCAATAATCCATGAACCGCCATTTGTTGGATCACTTACATACCATTTGCCGTCGCAATATACATAGTTCCATGCGTGACCGCCAATAGGATTCAAGATACCGTTGCATACAAATGCCGGTATATCAAGACTATGCATCATTATAAAAAGCAGGTTGGCATATCCTTGGCATATACCTATGCGGTTCTTGAATACTGCATACGGGTCATTATCCGCATATTCATATTTTATGTTCTGCACCACCCAATTGAAACATTTTGTATATTTTTCCTTGTCTGTAGTGAGCCCGGCAACAAGGTCCTCGGTAAAGGCCTGAATTTCGGCATATTGTTCTGGAGTAATATTTGCACGGCCAAGAGTGTCTGTCATTTCGGCAATATAATCAGTTGGCACTTTACCTATAAGAATCTTTGCCTGAATATGAGGCAAGCCGCTCAAAGGTTTCTTGCCGTCATCTTCGGCAAACTGGGCACGTGTTACGTCACCGCCGACAGGCTGTTCAACAACCGGGGTATTGAAAATAGACTCGTCTTCGCTGCATGCAGCAAAAGAGAATGCCACAGCCAACACCGGCAACAATAGAAATTTCTTTTTCATAATCGTCAATAAGAAGTTGTTTAATATTAATAATGTTATTATTCTATACTTTGCTGCACTTCGTCAACACCATCGATTTGCGATATATGATTGAGTACCTCCTGAAGTTCGCCCGATGAATGTACACGGAACTCCAACATACAATATACAATTTCGTCGATAGTCTTTGATGATATATTTGTTAGGGAGAGCTGCAGCCTGTTGGTGATACAATCGACCAAATCTACCAGCAGATGATAGCGATCGACAGCCACCACATTGACCTTCACGGGATAGAGGAATTCCCGATCCTCCTCAAAGTTAACCGCTACAATATCATCGCCACGTTGTGAAGCCAGACGAATAGCAGCCTTGCAGTCGCGACGGTGGATTGTTACAGTGCCGTCGGGTTCCTTGAAACCGATGACCTCGTCACCGGGCAACGGACGACAAATCTCGCAACGTTCAAACTCAAGCCTGCGCTGCTTGTTAAGGAAGTTGTTTATATGCGACTTTGCCTTGAAGGTAGAAACAGAATCGAGCCAGTCCCGTTTGGGTACAACGGAGGCATTTGAACCTATCTCCACAACATCGCCACGTTCCAATTCGGTCTTTACCGATGCCAACTGGCCGTTTATCCGCGCATACTGTGCATGTACTCCCAGCTCACTATGTATCTCAAAGGCAAAATCGAGTGCAGTAGCACCCTTGGGAAGTATTATGCCTTTACCATCGGGTGTATATGCTATTATATCGTCGTTGTAGAAAGATGACGTGACACCATCCATATACTCAACCTCCTTACCGCGTGTAGCCATCTCTTTGAGCACATGCTTGAATTTCTCCAGCCAATTGGTTATGTTTGTCTCTGTGCTGTCGGCAATACACCCGAACTGTGACTTGCGTATCATACGCTCCGACGAGATATGCACCTCTTCCCATGTACCCTGCTGTGTCAAGAGCTTCACATGGTAGCTCTGATAGCCGTTCTCCTTGGGCGAGTCGATGAAGTTGGCGACACTGCCCGGTTTCTCCTTGAAGCGGTCGGTGAGTATTGAGTATATCTTCAGGCTCATATCCTTCTCGGAGTACTCATGAGTATTGGGATATATGATACGTATGTAATACTTTCCTTCAACATGCTTGAAGTCGCACCCTTTGGTGTGCATTTTGCGCCAGGCACTGTACGGACCGCGCGAATAAATCTCGGTACGCGCCATGAGGATGTCGTTGTTCTCCAACAGACGTTCAATCTCGAACATGAATGACTTTAGTCCCTGCTCACGTTCCTTCAGTTCCTTGGTAAGCTGTTCATCAATATATGCATAGTCGCGCGGGCAACGGTAACGGAAGGAGAGATTCTCCATCTCGCGCTTTATGTAGTAGAGTCCCAAACGGTGTGCCAGAGGTGCATAGAAGTAATCGGTTTCACCGGCAATCTTCATCTGCTTGTCGGGACGCATGCTGCTCAATGTGCGCATGTTATGCAGACGGTCCGAAAGTTTTATGAGCAGGGCACGGATATCGTAATGCAGCGAATTGAGCATCTGCTTGTAGTTGTCAATCTGGCTCGAATGCGATGCCGTGCTCTTCTTTTTCTTCTTTGTGACTACATCAACAAGGAATGCCACATCATCGCCGAAACGCTCACGTATATCTTCAATGGTGTATGGAGTATCCTCTACAACATCGTGCAGAAAAGCCGCAATAATTGGATTTGCACCCAAACGCAACTCTTCGGCAACGATCTTTGCTACCGCCACAGGATGCATTATATATGGCTCACCCGACTTGCGACGCTGTTCCATATGTGCTTCGCGTGCAAGCAGATACGCATCGGACACCCGGCTTATATCATTTGCCGAGAGACGGCGTGCCAGACGAGACAACAGTTCCTCGACCTCATTGTCAATAATTTTATACTCCATAGACTACTTGAATTAACCTTTGGCACAAGATGAATAATAAACCGCAAATTTGGTAAAAAAATCTTCAAAACTCAAACAAAAAACATGAAATATTTCATAGATAACAGACATTATCAAAAAATATAAAAAGTTATATCTGAAGTGATAGAATTTATGGCTAAAAGTTCGAGATATCGCCATAATTGCTTAATTTTGCAAGATATTCGGCCATGCCTGCACCAATGCATAGCCAAACAAAGATAAGAGACTTATTTGCAAACAGATAAAAGATTAAGATATGTTAGAACAGATTAACCTATTATTCGAGGAAATCAAAGGCACTACAGCTGCTAATGCCGAAGAACTTGAGGCCTTGCGCCTTAAATACCTTAGCAAGAAGGGCTTGATAAACGGGCTCATGGCACAATTCCGCGAGGTGCCTGCCGAACAGAAGAGAGAGGTAGGAGTAAAGCTCAATGAACTGAAGAATGCAGTGCAGGAACACTTCAATACGCTGAAGGAACAGATTGAGAACAAGGAGGAGGAACAGTGCGAGATTGACCTGACACGATCATCCTACCCGACAAACCTGGGAACACGTCACCCGCTTTCGATAGTAAAGAACGAGATAGTGGATATCTTTGCACGTCTTGGTTTCTCAATCGCCAACGGCGTTGAGGTAGAGGACGATTGGCATGTATTCTCATCGATGAACTTTGCCGAAGACCACCCTGCACGCGATATGCAGGACACATTCTTCATCGAGGCACATCCCGATATAATCCTGCGCACACATACCAGCAGCGTACAGAGCCGCGTAATGGAGACAAGCCAGCCTCCGATACGTATCATAGCTCCGGGCCGCGTTTATCGCAATGAGGCTATCAGCTACCGCGCACACTGCTTCTTCCACCAGCTCGAAGGACTGTACATCGACAAGAACGTATCGTTCACCGACCTGAAACAGGTTCTGCTTCTCTTCGCACAGGAGATGTTCGGCAAGGATACAAAGAT
>JAFXHQ010000098.1 GCA_017536325.1 Bacteroidaceae bacterium | reverse complement strand
GAAAAGTCAGAGCGTTATATGATATGGCGTGCAGGTGCAAATTACGGTTACAACAACAACGCCGGAACACTCGATACATACAACGCAACATATTGCGACTGGAGCATAAACCAGGGCAGCAGTGTTGATGATACTTATTATATAGTGGGCAAGCGCAGCAACGGTACAGCTGACGGCGCAATAATCATTATGGCTGCCGGAACATTCGACAGCTGGGGCAACAGCGAGGGCTATTCAGGAAACTACAGCAACCTTTTTCGCATCGATGCAGTAGATGTTGAAACAGGCATTGGCGAGATAACGGATAACAGAGTACAGAGTACAGGTGCTTACGACCTGCAAGGCCGCAAGGTTGAGAACCCTGCAAAAGGTATATATATCATTGACGGTAAAAAGGTATTGGTCAAGTAATTGACCAATAGCTCGACGATGCCGCCAGCAATTAGTTACGCGTAGCACTGGCGAAGCTAGTGCCGCGTGGGATGCGAGTAGGCGGTGTTGTCAAGGTCTTATCGAAGTAATTGACCAATAGCTCGACTATGCCGCCAGCAATTAGTCACGCGTAGTAAAACTCTCCCGCTTTTTAAAGAGGACAAAGTTGCGAGTAAGTGAGTGTAATGCAAACTTGTTTGTAATTACACAACGAACGAGAGCAAATTCGCCAAAGGCAAATACCCGAAGGGGGAGGGAGTTTATATGGCACCGCGTGGGATGCGAATTCATCAAAGGTTTGCTTGAATGTTGATAAAGTTCAATAATTCACAAACAGCAGGTACTCTCCTTGGGCATGAATGGTGAACTCTTTACCTGTACATTCGTTGAGTGTGCCTTGCCACCAGTTGGTGAAGTCGTAGATGGGGTAGAGCAGGCCTTCGGCACTCAGGTTCTTTGCGGTTATGGCAAAGATTGATACTTGCTGTCCTTTGCGGCACTTGAGTGTGGTGTCACCGTTGCAGGGGATGAACACGCCGTGGTCGGTGAACGAGCGTACTTGAGCTCCGGCGCGGGCATACTCGATGAGCAGGCTGATGTTGCCAATGGTGTGGTCCTCGCGCCGGCCTGTCGCGCCCACAATGGCTATGCGCCTCTTGCCTTGCTCCAGCAGAAAGCGCACGGCTTTTGTCTGGTCGTTTGTCTCCTGTTCTGCCACAATGTGAAGACGCGTCGCATATTCGGCGCGGTTGTTTGCGCTTATAGAGTCGCCGTCGCCAACAATGGCATCGGGTACATGGCCTGTGGCTATGTAGCGGTCGGCGGCACCGTCGCAGCAGACAACGTATGGCGTATTGTGCAGCACCGCGAGTGGCTGCGAGGCTGTGGGGTAGTCACCGCCGGCAAGCACTACAGCTTCGAATTGTATCTCATTTATATCAATCATTCTGCATCAATTTTTTCCATTTATAATAGCCAAAGATAGCAATTATTGCATAAACGGCATATAGCACTGCGGTGAAATATAGTCCTTTGTAGATGTAGAGCGCACTGCTGGCTACATCGACGATGCACCACACCCACCACTGCTCGATGTATTTGCGGGCAAGCATCCACATTCCTACAATACTCAGCGCGGTGGTGAACGAGTCGGCCCAGGGAACAGTGCTGTCGGTGTGCTCGATGAGCAACCAAGCGGTAAAAAGCTGGGTGACAACGTATGCCACGGCAGCCTTTGCCCAGGCATTGCGCGGTGTGCGGGTGATGCGAAGCTCGCCCTTCGGCTTCTCCCTGCCAAAGAGGGAGAAGCCGGTTTTCCATGCCACCCAGCCATAGAGGGCTATGACAAGGTAGTAGATGTTTATTCCAAAGTCGGCATATAGTCCGGCATCGTAATAGACGAAGATGTATATCGCAGGCATTATTATGCCGGCTATCCACAGGTAGATACTTGCGCGGTATTCCAACCATAGATAGATGATTCCTACAATTACTCCTAAAATTTCAAGCATAAGGTTTTGTTAAAAAAGGCTCTAAGGGCTCTAAGGGGCATTAAAGGTGGCACAAACTTTCAACTTTGACAGCACTCGCTAATCGTGACCCGCAGGGCGTGACTTTGCCACGCTGCCTGCGACCTGTCACTGCTCGTGCTATCGAAACTTTCAGTTTTCAGTTTTTACTTTTCCGTTATAATTCAATGTTCACGTGCCCTAGGAAGTTTATACCTGCTTGGGCGGCGTAGCCTGCGTAGTTGTACCGCTGCTTCTGGCCGTTGCTGTCGGTGTAGTAGCCGCTTCCGGCATATCCGTTGCTTTCGTACTCTTCGTCAAAGATGTTGTAGATTGTTGCACCTACCGTTATGTTCTTGGTGTGTGGCAACCGGAATGTGTATGCCAGACGAAGGTTGCTTACAAAGTATGCGTCGAGCTGATGCTCTTTCTGGTCGGCATTGCTCATGTATTGTTTGCCTACATATTGCGACTGCAGTGATACGTCGAAACCATGCAATCGGTATGCGAATGTGTTGTTGACAATGATGTCTGGCGAGAAAGATAGGTGGGTCTCGCCGTGGTTGATTTCCCAACGCTCGTAGGTGTTGTCGTCGTAGAGTACCTCGGTAAAGTCCTTTATGCGGTTGCGGCTGAAGGTCGCACTTGCGTCCCAACGGAATCCGCAAGGCAAATCTATGCCTGCCATGAGTTCTATGCCTGCACGGTAGCTGTCGGGGATATTTGCTGCCAAAGGCTCTCCTATTTCATTGAGTTCGCCTGTAAGTACCAACTGGTCCTTGTAGTCCATGAAGTAGAAGTTTGCTCCAGCCTTGAAGATGCTGTTGCCGAATATGTAGCCTAGCTCATAGTCGATTAGGCGTTCGGCAGTAGGGTGCTCATTCAGCTTGCCGTCGGTGTAGTTGTTGCGGGTAGGCTCCTTGTGTGCCATGCTCACAGATGCAAAAAGCCGGTTGCTCTTGTCGATCTGCCACGACACTCCTGCCTTGGGATTGAAGAAATCAAAACTCTCGTCAATGGCAAGCTTCTGCAGGGCATCTTCTGCATCGTTCCATTTGTCGTTGCAGCCATCTATCTTGTAGCTTATGTGTCTGTACTGCAGGTCGGCATAGATGTTTATTCCTTTTGTAAGGAAGTATTCTCCTTTAAGGTATATGTTGGCATCGTTCTTGGATCCTCTGTTGCGGTAGTATTCATGGTTGGGAGTGAGTTCTCCGATATACTCCTTTACCCACAGCACATGCCCGAAGTGACTGCCGTAATAACGGTTGGCTCCACCGCCCAACGAGGCCGAAAGGCGGTTGCTCTTGTAGTTTAACGAGAATATGGCGCCGCCGAAGTGGTTGTCCATCGCCTTTTTACGCACAAGGTCGCTTTTCTTTACGATGTTGCCGTCGAGAGTGAAGGGATGCAGGGCATATTCCACAAGTTTACGTCCTGTCTTGTATTCCTGGTAGTAGCCGTCGCCCTTTGTATAGTGCAGTCCTATGTTCATCTTCACTGCATCGCTGAAATGGTGGTCTATGAGCAACTGTATATTCTGCTGCTTGTAGTTGTCGGTCTGATCGTCGTAGTAGTGTGACTTGCCTGTTGAATCGGTGAACATGTATCCGCAACTGTTGTATCGTCGGCCATACTGTTCCATCTCCTCTTTTGAGGCGTAATTCCACGCATGGTAGGTCTCTTCCTCACCGGCAAAGTTAATGAGCCTTACGGTTGTGTTCTCGCCATAATATGCGCCTTGCAGGTAGTAGGAATGGAGCTTGCTCTCTGCGCGTTCGACATATCCGTCACTGCCTATGCCCGACAGGCGTATGTCCAACGACCAGTGTCCGTTGATGATGCCTGTTCCGGCACGGAGTGTCTCCTTGTGTGTGCCGAAGGAACCTGCTGAGCCGCTGAAACCGGCATAGGGCTTGGTTTGGAAACTGCTTGTCTGCATGTTGATGCTTGCTCCGAATGCACCGGCTCCGTTGGTTGATGTGCCGGCTCCGCGTTGAATCTGTATGTCTTTTACCGATGATGCAATGTCGGGCATGTTTACCCAGAATACCGTATGGCTCTCGGCATCGTTCACCGGTATGCCGTTGGCTGTTACATTTATGCGTGTGGCATCTGTTCCGCGTATGCGCAGGCTGGTGTAGCCTATGCCTGCACCGGCATCGCTTGTCGCTACTGCACTAGGCGTCATTGCTACAATATATGGGAAGTCGAGGCCTGTGTTGTGTCTCTTCAGCTCCTCTGTGCCTATATTGGTGTAGGCTACAGGTGTTGTCCTTGTCGCACGTACCGATAAAATTTCCACCTCCTGCAATTCGGTGTGCAGGCTGTCACTCACTGCCTCCTGTGCGTGTAGCACGGGAGATGATGCTGCCAATACAAGGCAGCCGAGCAATGTTCTCTTTCTCATTGCAATTCCAATTCTTTTTGTGGAGCGGGGTACAAAAAAATATCCCTCATGCTCCGTCGTTAAACAGAAAATGGGGATTTTATTAAACTGAAAACTGAAAGGTGAAAACTGAAAAGTGGAAGAATGTTTCCCGTTTTGTCTTCGGCAAACCTGCTTCTGCTCGCGGCTTTGCGTTTTCAGTTTTTCGTTTTCCGTTTTTCTCCCTACGCCGGCATTATCCGGATCAGGTTCTTGGGTATGATCTCAGCCTCTGTGCTGCAAGTGCAGACAAGTTTAGGCACCCCGTAATTGAAATCTGCTGCAAAAGTAATACAAAGCATGTAAATTGCAAACATATTCCGCATTTTTGTCTTTTGAGTGCCAATTATAGGCTGCAATTGCCGTCAATCTCTTTTGCAAGTATGTTGAGCCTGTTGTCGTGTGGGTTATCCTCTATGATAGCCTCCCAAATCTCTTTTGCATTGCTGCTGTTGCCAATTCCCAGGCTTACGTACATAGCATTGTCGCTGCTGCCGGCTGTCCCGAGCATGGCAATCAATTCCTGCACCTTGCGGTTGCAGTACTCATCCTTGATGGTGTAGGTATCATTGTCATCGACCGATAGAATACCTTTGTGAAGCATCTCGCCCAAAAGGCTCTCGGTGACATATGGCGGAATGTTGTATGCATTGTTCATGATTCTACCGGCATCGTATGATGTGAAACTATAACCTTTCTCTTTTGCTCCGTTTTCAATCTTTCCAATGAGCAACACCATTATGTATTTGCGGAATCTGTTGCTCATTCCTCTGTATTTGGCCTCTGCATTAAGCCTGTCCCCCTCGTGAAGCAGGTAGTTCCAGCGCGAACCGGCAAGACATATCGTCCATGAGAAGTATATCCATAGGATGAACAGCATGAAGTTTGCAAGGTCGCCGTAAATGTTCCTGTAGCTACTGAAGAAACTGAATATGAGCGAACCGCAGTATTGCATGATTGCATAGACTATTCCGCAGAAGATGGCCGAGGCAGCTGCATGGCGTATGTTGACCTTTGTGTTGGGAATGAACTTGTAGGCAACGAGCAGAATGGATATGTATATGATGGTAATGAGAAGGAACATGTTTATTTCCCGTAAGAAACCACCCTCGAAGAGTGACGATACACTGAGCCATATGGCAAGCAGGAATATCGCTGCAAAGGGTACAAGCAGAACCAAAAGGAATACCTTTACCTGTTTCTTGAGTCCGTGCCGCTTGAGATTCCATAGGGAGTTGAACGAACTGTCAACGGTCTGGAATATCGAGAACAGCGAGTACAGCAACAGCACAAGGCCGATGACGGCTCCCAACCAATAGTTTACATCGCTGTTTGCAAGGTATCGTTCGGCGAACGTGAGTAGCCCGGCAACCATTCCCTCTTGTCCGGGGAGAAAGTCGGCTACATGTTCACGGAACAGTTCGCCATAGCCCATGAGATTGGCAACAGCAATCATGAGTGCCATTATGGGTACGACTGCAAATAATGTATGATATGTGAGTGCTGCAGCAGCCTGCTTCAATCTCTGGTGTCCGGTGAATAGCTTTATGAAAGACCATAGAAGTATATTGCCCTCCAACTCCCTGTCGTTGTTGAGCAGTCGTAGACGTTGTATGAACTGTTTGAGCCTTTTTATCATAATAGTTGCCTTCTGTCTGCAAAAATAGGAATCTTTTGCTATAACTCAATAGGTTGTCCGTCTGAAAATGGTATGCTGCCAATGATAATCGATGGTTTTTGCATTTACTTTTGCATATTCATCTGCAATATAACTGAAAATAAGGTTATCAATTCAGCAGGTTTGTTGTATCTTTGCACTCCAAAAGATTGTGTACGTCTTGCTCCGCTCGGAGGAGACTATAATGTTGATTTATAAAGTTATGGTATTGTCAATATTCCTTTTTCTGGCAGGTATTGTGCTTATCATTCTTGGTGCCGACTGGCTTACGAAAGGCGCGTCGGCTCTGGCGAGGCGTTTCAATATAAGTGAACTCGTGATAGGTCTTACAATTGTTGCTTTGGGTACATCGTTGCCGGAACTTGTCATCAGTACCGGTTCTGCAATAAAGGGAAGTTCTGGTATTGCACTCGGAAACGTTATAGGAAGCAACATCTTCAATAGTTTGTTAATTCTTGGCGTTGCGGCTCTCATAGCCCCGATAAAGTTTAATGCACGTATGCTAAGCAGAGAAATTCCTTTCAATCTTCTTGCATCGGTGGTCATGCTTCTCGTGTCGGGAAGTATGCTTGTCGGTGGTGGAGAGGGTGAATACATCTCGCGCTATGGTGGTTTGCTCCTGTTTTGCTTCCTTGCTGTCTTCATACGTTATACATTCTCTATTCCAGGTGATGGTGATGAGGAGAAACCTGCAGAGGTGATGCCTATGGGCAAGCTCTTGTTGTTTATTGTTGCCGGCTTGGCTGCCCTTATCTTTGGCGGCAATCTGTTTGTTGACGGTGCTACTGAAATAGCACGCTCTTTGGGTGTTTCGGAGGCTGTGATAGGTATAACCATTGTGTCGGCCGGCAGTTCGTTACCCGAGCTTGCTGTGTCGGTGAATGCGGCCCGCAAGGGAAATGTGGGTATTGCGCTGGGTAATGTCTTAGGAAGCAACATTCTCAATATATTCTTCATTCTTGGTGCTGCTGCTACAATTACCCCAATCTCCCTCGAGGGGTTCAGCTGTGTAGATTACTATGTGTTGCTGGCTTCGTCGTTGCTTATTTATATTGTTGCCCGTTTTGGCGGAAAGGCTGTTATAAACCGTTTCGAGGGTGCATTGCTTATATTGTTCTACATCGCATATACTGTATATCTGATAATGAATTCGTGATACAGGCTAGAGACTTGCATCCTTGATTCAAGAATAAAAGAGTGGGTGACCCAAAAGTGAAATGGGTCACCCACTTTGTAGGGAGGTTGGATAAAAAGAGCCTTTTTAGTCAGCCTTTCGTGATTTTTGTGGTTTATCTTTAGCAGCTCATCGCACCGCAGCAGTTGATGACCTGTCCACTGACGTATGCCGAAAGGTCGCTGGCAAGGAAGAGTGCCACGTTGGCAACATCATCCGGGTTGCCGGCACGGCGCAAAGGAATTGTCTTTGCCCACTCGGCACGCATCTCCTCGGGGATGGCACTCGTCATGTCCGTGACGATGAATCCCGGTGCAATACAGTTTGCTCTGATACCGCGTGGGCCCATCTCCTTTGCTATTGATTTTGCAAGTCCTATGAGACCTGCCTTAGAAGCAGAGTAGTTGCACTGTCCGGCATTGCCGTTCTCACCTACAACCGATGACATGTTTATGATGCTTCCGCCACGCTGCTTTGCCATGAAAGGCACTACTGCGCGCGTGAAGTTGAATGCCGATTTCAGGTTTGTGGTGATGACTGCATCCCACTGCTCCTCGGTCATACGCAGTATAAGGCCGTCCTTTGTTATTCCGGCATTGTTAACCAACACGTCAATACGTCCGAAGTCTGCTACAACTTCTTTTACTACAGCATCGGTGGCTGCAAAATCAGCCGCGTCGGCGGCATATCCCTTGCATTTCACTCCCAATGCCTCAATCTCCTTTATGAGTTCCTCGGCATTGCTGTTTATCTGACGGTAGGTGAATGCCACGTTAGCACCTGCCTGGGCAAACTTTACCGCTATGGCGCGGCCTATTCCTCGTGTCGCTCCTGTAACAAGAGCTGTCTTTCCTTCCAATAATTTCATGGTATGAATGTTTATGTTGCTATGTGCGAAGATACAATTTTGCTTCGGATTTCCGGCTATTTTTCGTTGCAAACTCTGTATGTAGGGCATGGAAAATACTCGCTTAACATTTTTCAATGATTTTCTAATTTGTTGGTTTTTAGAATTTTGAAAGTATGTATATCGTTGATATATAGTGATATAAAGGCTTGAAAATCTGTTCTTTTTTACTTAATTTTACATAGGAATTAAGGCTCTACGGCCTTTTGATTTGGCCTGTGGGTATGTATAATTATCAAAATAAGTTGTTATGAACAAAATCTATTCGGAGCCTATTGCGAAGGCTGAATCATTGATTGAAGGTGTGTGTAACCAGACAGAATTGCTTGCGAAAAAGGGGATTGTTGTAGATGTTGATATTTTAAGACAGGCATGTCGCGCTCTTGAAGAGGCCGGGGCTGCGCAGGATGCTGCTGAGGCTAAACTAAAGGAAGCACGTGATGCGGCACATGAATGTCTTGAAAAATTGAAGGAGGCTTTAGTCGTGTCTAAGACACCGATAAAACAGAATTTTTCTCCCGAAGTATGGCTATCATTCGGTCTTGCCGACAAGAAGTAGCAGGGCTTATGTTGTGATACAATAAATGCGATGGGCATGCCCATCGCATTTATTGTGATAGTTAGTCGGAAATGATTATTTTGTTGCGCTTGAAACAACAACATTCTTTACTTCCCATGTACTTGAATTTGCAGTTGTTGACATATACTTGAATGCTACAACAACATTGGCTTTACCCATTACCGAGCCTGGCAATGCAATCTCTCCAGTGTTGTGGAATGTCCAGTTGTTATTGTTTACTGCACCATATTCAACTTCTGTCCACTCTGTAGTTGTTACATCGCCTGTGTAATTGCTTGTAACAAGCAGCTTGTGGTTCGCTGCAGCTGCGTTTATATCACCTTTGTTTATAACATAGTCAAAAGCAATGTTTGCTGCAGTCTCGCCTGTGAGGTTCATAGCTGGAGAAATCAACCAACTCTCAGCATCCTGGCTTGCTCCGTTTGAAAAACCTGAGGCCTTTGCACCATAATTAGCTGCAAATACCCATGGGAAGTTGCCAATAACCTCTTGAGTCTTGAATGCGCCAAGGTCGGTAGCGAATGTTTCGTTAAGGTATTCGCCTCCGGCAGCAGGAGTCTCAGGCTCATCACCGCCTTCTTCGCCACCTTCTTCGTTACCGCCACCGGAGATTGAACCGTCGGTTGTTGTCAATGAAGCATCGTCAACAAGGAACGAAGCACCGTTGCCATCTCTGTGGTTCATTAAGACAAATGCGACCTCTGTCTGCTCTGTGAGTGTGAACTCATATACTCTTGGAGCCCACTCTTCTGTTACTGCAGATGCAGCGGGTCCCTCATATTTGTATTGTCCTGCTACACCATCTACAATGAGTACATAACCCAAGCGGCAGTGGCCGGCCTCAGCTCCATTGGCCTTGAGATACACACTGAATGTATATGTACCTGGAGCTAGCACATAGCTCTTTGTCGCAAGACGCTTGTTGTTAGCATCGCCTTTGACAATTACAGAGTAGCCGCCAGTGCGCGCATCGTCGCTCTGCAGAATGGTTGCGTTGTGACCGATGTTACCTGTTCCCCAAGCAACGGGTGAACTGCCGTCCCAATCCTCGAAACTGCCGTTTGTGAGCAGGTTGTCACCGCTTGGAACAACAGGTGTATCGGGTGTATCGGGTGTATCGGGTGTGTCCGGTGTCTCGCCTGTAGCTGCACCGTGGGCAACAACGAAGTTCTTTACCTCCCATGTACCTGCCTTTGTTGTTGCAGTGTAACGGAGTGCGAATGTGACAGTACTCTTACCTAGGAAGTCGGCAGGAACGGCTACATTAGCCTTGTAGAATGTGTTCCAATCAACACCCTCTACAGCACCATAAGGAATATTTACCCAAGATGCTGTTGCAACGTCTCCTGAGTAGTCTGAACAGATGAGCAACTGGTGGTTGTCGGCAACCTTACCGCTCTCGGCATAACGGATGATATACTCGAATGCAATGTAAGCCTCAGTTTCGTTTGTGAGGTCGATTGTAGGTGATACGAGCCAGCTTGTAGCCTCCTTGTTTGTGTCGGCTTTGCCATCACCGTCTGTGTCAACGTATGAAGTAGCTTTTGCAGTGCTGTAATCGATAATCCAAGGATAGTTGCCAACGGTCTCCTGTGTTGTGAAAGCACCGAAGCTTGTCGCAAATGTCTCGCTGATGTATGCACCCTCGGGAGTCTCTGGCTCTTCGGGGGTAACACCCTCAATCTCGTACTTTGAAACGGTCTTCAAACCGGGAACGCCGAAGTACTTTTCGAGGCTGCCTGTGAGAGTTACCTGCTTCTTGTAGTTGCCTGCATTGTCAACAAGGTTCAATGCATTGCGCACTGCACCGCTTGGCAACTGAACTGGCATACAGTTTGCAGGGTCTGTCTCGTCTGCATTGTCAGCAATAAGGATGTTGGTCTTTGATTCTGCAGTTCCGCTGAAGCGGCAACCGTCTGTATATACCTGACCGTCAACAGTACCAACGATATATCCCTTTACAACAGCCGGAGTAGCAACACCTGTGAATGCTTCCAGTGCCTCTGCAACAGTGTACTCCTTTGCCTCTTCCGGCTCTTCAGGAGCATCTGCTATGCCGTGTGCTACCTTGAAGTTCTTTACTTCCCATGTACTTGCCTTTGTCGTGGCTGTGTAACGGAGTGCGAAAACGATACCGCTCTTGCCGAGGTATTCGGCTGGAACTGCTACGTTTGCCTTGTAGAATGTAACCCAGTCGGCACCCTCTACTGCACCGTAAGGAAGGTCGGTCCATGTTGCTGCTGCAGGGTCGCCGGTGTAGTCGGCGCTGATGAGCAACTGATGGTTGGCTGCAACCTTACCGCTCTCTGAGTAGCGGATGATATACTCGAATGCTACGTAAGCTTCGGTCTCCTCTGTGAAGTCAACAGGTGAAGATATGAGCCAGCTTGTTGCAGCCTTGTTTGTGCCGTCAATGTAAGATGTTGCCTTTGCTGTCTTGTAGTCGATAATCCATGGTGTGTCACCTACGGTCTCAACAGGTGTGAAGACACCGAAATCCGATGTAAATGTCTCGTTGATGTAAACACCCTCTTCGGTTGTGCCGCCGTTTCCGCCGTTTACGGGGAAATCGTATGGCGAATCAGGTGTGTCTGTACACGCTGTGAACGCGAACAGGGCCATTGATGCCAAAAATAAATTCTTGAGTTTCATAATTGTTATGTATTAAATCTTGTTTTAGTTCTTTTTTATTCTGCAATCTGCTCGATGTCGCTTGTAGAACTGATTACAAACTGCCAGTAATCCTTGAAACGTGTGAGGACACCGTTGATGTTGAGCTTGCCGTCGGGGATAGGCTCGTTTGCAAAGTCGGCGTATGTGCTCATGCGCAGTACAAGGTCTGTCTTGCCCATCTTTATGTGACGTTCAACCACATTGTTGTAGGCAAGTTCCTCGGGTGCCCATAGCTCTGTACCGTTGGCTTCGGTAATCTCTACATTCTCGAGGCGTACGAACTTCGCAAGGTTATCCTTGTTCTCATCGGTGAAGAATGTTGCGTCAATTACTTCTGGGGTGAGTTCTGGCTGTGACTTGTCAGGTGTGCCCACAAGACGTACATGCTTGGGGAACAGACTCTTGCCCATACGACCAATGCTGCCTTCGTAGAGTCCGCCTACCTGTGCCATGTAACCGTAGCCGCCTACATAAAGGCCCTTGCAGTCGATGCGTACACGCTGACCTACAGGCAGTGTGGCATAGAGGCCTACATCGTTTACACCAATGATTATGGCACCTGTCTCATCATTTATGATGAACTGCTTGTAAACATTGCCGGTCTCGTCGTTGGCTACAACTACACCTTCAATAATAATATTCTCGGTAACCTCCTTTGCTCCGTTTGCCGATATGGTTGACTTGTACTTGGTCTTCAGGTCGGCAATAGTGGTGTTGGCTTCACCGATTTCGTTGTTTCCGAACGGGGGCTCGTTGAAACCGGGCTCGTCAAAGTCGTTCATACACGATGTTGCTGTGAAGAGCGACAGTGTCAGTATTGATAGATATTTGATTGCTTTCATATTCTTTATCTTCTTTTTATATTAGAAACGGAAACCGATGTTCAGGTATGCATTGAATGCATTTGCATAGTAGAGGAACGGATTCTTTGAGAACTTGTATGTGCGTGCCTCGCCATCGGCATAGCTGTCGCCACGGTTCTGCTCGTAACCGCCTGTAATCATCTTCTGGTTGTTGAGGATGTTGTTGAGGCTGAGATTGATGTTCAGCTTTTTGCCGCCGGGCAGGTTGATGCTCTTGCCTATTGAGGCATCTACCATAATGTCGCCACGGCCCTTGAACTGTGAAGGTACATCGAGAACCTCCTTGCCGGTTGTGGCATCAATCACCGGCTCGCCTACAACACTTGCCAAACGTGCATATTTCGATGCATCGATGTAGATGTTGTCGTAGTAGTTGACATTTGCGCTCAGGTACCAGCCGTTTGTGTTATAGTCAACACCAAGGCTCAGTGCTGTGAGCGGTGTGACGTCAACCTTTACGCCGTCCATATATACCTTGTCGTTCATGACAACCTTTTCGTTCTCGCTGATAAGGAAGCCTTTAACATTGTCGGTATATTCGGCATTGCCTACCGATGCTACTGCGTTGAACGAAAGTGCTGAATTTACATTATATACGATAGCTGCCTCAACACCGTAGTGTACCTTGTTCACACCTGTCATTGTGAGGTATGTGAACTGTGACTGAAGGTCGTTGTAGAATGCATTCTGCTCTACAAGGTCGTTGAGTATTGTGTAGTAACCGGTTGCCTTTGCTGTTACAGGACCAAGTGTGAGCTTGTATGAAGCCTCGGCACTGAAGATGTTCTCGTTCTCGAGTCCCTGAACAAAATCGTTACGCATACGTGGTGCGATGAATGAGTTGTATGCGATAGGTGCGCGGTTCTCGTAGCCTGCACCGAGGGTGAGGGTGTTGTTGGCATTGAATGTGAGGGCAATACCCAATTTGGCACCTCCGCCAAGGAATTTGGCTGTACCGCTGCTGCCCTTTGAGAACTCCATTGCACGTCCGTTACGCATGTGTCCGTAACGTTCCATTGTAGTACCCTCGATATTTGCACCTGCAAAGAGATGGAAGATGCCCTTGCTAAACTGGTGCTGGTAGAAGAGGTTCGCCTTGTTTACGTTGAGGTCGTAGTCGTAACCGAATACATCGTCCTCCTTGATTTGTCTGTTGGGGTTGTCAACATCGTTCTGTACATAGTCGCTGTTAGGGCCGAAGTCGCCTACAGAGAATTTGTCAATGTCTGTGTATTTGTCGGCACCCAACAAGTCGCTCATGGTCTTGTAGTGCATACCTTTGGTTGTACCCAGATTGATACCGATTGTACCCTTGTTGTACCTGTTGTACTCGATGCTCAATGTGGAACCGAGGTTGAGTGCAAGCTGGTCGTTGTGACGACGTTCTACATAGTAGAGACACTCGCCGCCCACGGCATTGGCCTGCTGGTTGGCAAAATACATGTAGTCCCAGTTGAGCTGACGGTTAGCCTTGCTTGCCTTCCAGTAGTTGTAACGTGTCATATAGTCGTTGTACTCATCCTCTGTAGGGGTGTACTCAAGGTCCCATACGTCATATGCTGCACTTGGCAGATTCTGGTAGTAGTTGGGACGTGGATCGGCTGCATTGCCGTTCCAGCCAAGTGCTGTAGTGCTGTACATGGAGTACTTGCCGAAGAGTGATGTGGTAAGCTTCATCTTGTCGTTGATGTTGAAGTCCCATGTCACTACCATTGATGGTTCGAATGAGTTTACAACGCGTGCGTTGCGCTTTTCTCCGTCCTGATATCCCCAGTTGGGATTGTAGTAGTGGCTGCCTGCCAACCAATAGGCCTCTTCTGTAGCAGCACCCTGCTGTGCACGCTCTGTGGGGGAACCCCATGTTGCAATAGAGATGCTGTGACGGTCATTTATCTTCTTCTCTGCTGCAAGGAAGTAACCGAGCGAGTTATAGAATGTTCCTTCGATGACACCTTCGTTTGCCCAACGGTATGATGCCGATGCGGTGAATGCCCAACCGTTCTCCATGAGTCCTGTAGAGCCGGTGTACATCAAGCGGGCAAGGTAGTTGCGGTTACAGCCGACGATAGACATCTTGTGGCCTGCAGCATACTGGCTTGCACGCATGTTGATGTTGCTTGCACCGCCGATGGTGCTGAATCCGAAACTGTTGTGTTCAAGGAATGTGGCTCCCTCCTTGTTGCGCGTGGCATCGTTGAGTCCTCCTATCATACCATAGCTGAACTGTCCTCTCTCAGCATCGTTGAGGAGAACGCCGTTGGCATAAACGTTGTTGTACATGGATTCGTAGGCACGTATGCGGAAACGCATTGGGCTGAATAGGTATCCTACCTCGGAAAGGAAGTAGTCGTCGTTAGACGATGCCATAGCTGTTGTACCTGCGAAATCCTCATCTTCGCCAAGTTGTCCCTCGGAGAATGTGTACGAATCGTTGTTGTCGTCGCTCAATGTGATGACATTGTTTACTTCGTTGGCCTCTTTCACAAGGAGTGTGTCGGCATAGAGCATACGTGCCGGCGGCTGTTTGGTCATGCCGTCCTTCTCTTTTATTGCAGACTGCTCTTGGGCATTGGCACCTGTTATGCAGGCAATGCAAAGCGACAGAAACGCTGCTAATTCAGTTAATTTTACCATAGTATTATATAATGTTTTAAAATATAATCAGTTGCGTTCGGCGGTACTCTTTTGGATGCTTGCGTACCGTTGCCAACATACAAAGGTATAAATAAGTTGTCTAATAGTTTAATTTTATCTGGAAAAATTTCGGTTGCATTAACCAACTTTTCTTTGTTCGGCTTTGGGCGGAAACAGGTATCAGTCCGGTTTGTGTGCGTGATGATATCATAAGAGTTTATTGCATTATTGGCTGTGGATAATGGATTTTGTTCTTTTTGTTAATTTTTATTATGTAAAGAGTGGTGAAACAAGAACAAAATGTTTAACTTTGCGTAACGTCTATAGTCTTGTAATCGATTTCTGTTATGAATAAAAGGAACAGGAAAATATTGGATTTGGCATGTATATTCTCAAGTGTCATCCTGTTTGTACTGCTGCTTGTCTGGCCCGAGAACCGTTTGCTGAAATTCTCTTCAGTAGTGTTGGGGATTTTGGGATTATTGTATTTGTTCCGTACACTCCGCCTGCTTTTCTACATGCCTAAGTTTGACTGGCATCTGATACACGGAAATTTTCTGAGGAAGGTTATATGCTTTGTCATGATGATGCCTTTCATGCTGTTTCTTGTTCCGGAGCTCTCTGGCGGTGCCGATAGTTATAATATGTTCGGAAATGGTGAAACGCATAAGGGCATAAGTATGCTGTGGGGTATATTCTACCATTTCGTGGACCCGGGAAACCAGTATATGGTAAATGCCGAATCAACCCGCATGCTTGTCGCTGTGACCTCAATGCTTGGAGTGTTCCTGCTGGAAGGCCTTCTTGTCTCTTCTTTGACAGGGTGGTGTTCCGACCGCAAGTCTCTTTGGACTGAAGGAAAGGTACGTTATAACAGGTATCTGAAACATGTTCCTCACTATGTTGTCATAGGCGGAAATGACCTTGTTGCAAGTGTGGTAAAGCAGTTGTTGGCATCGGAGCAGTCGGCAGCTACAGTCGATGTGGGGACCGGGATCATTGCACGCATCAGGCGTAGGATAATGGGACCCCCATATATCGTTGTGCAGACAAGCGGCAATGTGGATGAGTTCAGGCAGAGGCTCTTTTCACAACTCACCGAGAGGGAACAGGAGAGGGTTATCGTCTATTACGGAAACCGTACCTCGGCAAAGGATATCGCAAGCCTGATGCTTAACAGGGCTATGGAGGTGTATATCCTGGGCGAGGAGACACGTACTGATGATCTGGAGTCGTACCACGATACGATGAATATGGAATGTCTGCGTCTGGTTTATGAGGATTATGTATCGTACAAACCTTCTTCCGGAAAGAAGATCACTTGCCGTGTCATGTTCGAGTATCAGACAACATTCTCGGTGTTCCAGTTCTATGGCCTCGAAGATGAGATTTCGGAGTATGTAGATTTCAAGCCCTTCAATTATTATGAACTGTGGTCGCAGAAAGTCTTTATAAACAGGAATCTTGACAAATGTTCCATAGAATCTTCTCCATACTTGCCTTTGGAGGGTACCGAACCGATTGGCTACGAATCGGAAGACTATGTCCACCTTTTCATTGTGGGTATGTCGAGAATGGGTGTAGCCATGGGAATAGAGGCTGCTCATCTTGCACATTATCCTAATTTCGAAAACAAGGGAGTGCGCACAAAAGTGACATTCATCGATTATAAGGCCGACGTTGAGAAGGATTTCTTTATGGGACGTTTCAAGGAACTATTCTCGCTTTCACATTGGCGTTATGGTTCTGTTGGTTGTGACGGCTGTTTGGATTGGAAGAAGGTGTATTCTCCCGGGGAGGAATTCAGCCATCTGGGCGGTGATTTCATAGATATTGAATGGGAATTCATAAACGGAGGAATAGAGAATGACGCAGTACGGAAATATATACTTGATTCGGCTAAACCTGAGGCCAGGGTTACGATTGCCGTATGTCTCCCCGAATCGAACCGTTCACATGCCGCAGCACTCTATTTGCCAACCGAGGTGTATGAGAACAATTCTGTAGTTCAGGTTCTTGTCTATAACAGGTATGGCAATTCTGTAATAAAGGCATTGGACTCAAAGACAATACGTTATCCATATCTGGGCAAACTCCGCTCTTTCGGTATGCCAAGCGAGTGTATAAATAGAGAATTCCTTTCGGTGAGTGAAATTATCGGTGAAGAGGTTGCAAAGGCATACGGAACTGCATCTGCAGATAAGAAGGACTGCGAGAAGCAGCCTTTTGACGGTAAATCGGAGATGGCAAAATTGTGGTCGAGCATATATAGCGGAAATACGCTTTGGACAAAACTGCGTTCAATAGGATTTCCATGTGATGGTGAGGCTATATCCGAGAAAAATGTGGAGATACTCTCCGATGTTGAACATAACAGATGGAATGTCGAGCAACTGCTCATGCGTTTCCGTCCTCCTACCGACACGGAGATGAAGGATGTGGCAGCCGGCAAGCTGAGTAAAAAAGAACTCAAGTACAGGATGACTCATTTGAATATATGCTCGAACGCAATTGTAAAGTCGCCTGACTATGTCGATTTTGGGGTGAGGAAGTTTGACGATGTCATATCAAGGAAGCTTCCTGAGATATATGACGGAATAACACGTTCTGTAAGAAAAGTGGAAGAAACAGAATGAATGATTATATGAATATGAAAAATTATGAACCGAAGCCGATTGATATGTCGGATATGAAGCTCGATGAAGAACTTGTCGAGTTGCGCGAAGCGATAGCTGAGCATGCGCACGATGTGTGGGCTGTAAAGAGATTGGAAGAGGGGTGGACCTATGGTGAAAAACTGGATAGGGAGAAGATGCATCATCCCGACCTTGTACCATATAAACAACTTCCCGAATCGGAAAAGGATATGGATCGTGAGATGGCTGTAAATACTATAAAGCTCCTTATGAAGTTGGGTTATGACCTTGTGAGGAGCAATGAGACCGAGTTGTACAGGCATCTTATGAAACGTATGAGGGAAACTGTGACGATATACAAATGCTCGAAATGTGGCTCTGTTGTCCTTAAACACGATGTCTTCTGTTCAAGTTGCGGCAAGCAACTGAATATCGATTGGGAGAACAAATGATAGGGAAACATAATCTTGGGTATTAAAACGGTGATTCTATGAAGAGGAGTTATTTGCCGAGGCCATTGGATGTAAGTGATGTGGATTTGCCCGATGAACTCGATGACCTTGTAGAACTTATGGCAAGGAATGTCCATGAAGTGTGGGCGCAGAACCGCATTGAACAAGGGTGGACTTATGGGAAGGAGAGGGATGATGTGCATAGGACACACCCTTGTCTTGTATCTTATGATGAACTGCCCGAAGTTGAAAAGGAGTATGACAGGGATACGGCTGTAGGTACTCTGAAATTTATTCATAAACAAGGTTTCAAGATAACAAAAGAATAGTATCCCAGGAAACGGTGCATCAATATCGGCTCTGATGTTTTTTATTGGCGAATGATGTGACAAACAGGAATATTTACTACTTTTGCGGTATGAACGGTATATACCGATAAATTAATGTTTACATAATGAAAAGAATTTCTTTATTATTGCTTTCTGTTCTTCTGCTTTCTTTTGTCTCTACGGCCAATGCGCAGGAGAAGAAATATGAGGTTTACAGTGTAGGTTTCTATAACCTCGAGAATCTGTTCGATACTATCCATGATTATGGTAAGAACGATTACGAATTCTTGCCCGATGGAACAAACAAATGGGGTACACTCAAATATACCAACAAGTTGAAGAATATGGCTACCGTTCTTAACGAAATGGGCACCGATATGTTGCCGGTGGGAATGGCTGCTGTGGGTGTTTCAGAGATTGAGAATAGCCGCGTTCTTGAAGACCTTGTGAACCATGAGATACTTGCTCCGCGCGGTTGGGATTTCGTGCATATCGAGGGACCCGACAAACGAGGTGTGGATTGTGCGTTGCTTTATAACCCCAAACTCTTCAAACCGATCAGCTCTAAACTTGCTCCATATACAACAGAGGACAACGATACCACATACAAGACCCGTGGTTTCCTTATTGTAAGCGGCGACATGGGCGGTGATATGGTGCACATAATCGTGAACCACTGGCCATCGCGTTATGCAAAGTCTCCAGCCCGCGAACGTGCAGGCGTGCTTGTACGCCAGCTCAAGGATTCAATCATGAAAGAGATGCCTGATTCTAAGGTTCTCATAATGGGTGATATGAATGACGATCCCGATGACAAGAGCATGAAGACCTGTCTCGGTGCAATGCGCGACAAGGACGATATAAAAGAGGCTGCAGATCTCTATAATCCATGGTGGAATATATTGCGTAAGAAGGGTGCCGGAACTCTTAAGTATAAAGGTAAGTGGAACCTCTTTGACCAGATAGTCTTGAGCGGCAATCTTGTCGGTGATGACCGTTCCACACTAAAACTCTACAAGACCGAGATATTCTCACGCAGTTATATGTTCCAGCAGGAAGGACGCTACAAAGGCAATACCAAACGCACCCATGCAGGTGGAGTATGGCTCAACGGTTATAGCGACCACTTGCCTGTGATTGTGTATTTGTTGAAGGAAGTAAAATGATCGGTTTGTGATAACACGCAATCTGCTGTGTTGCTTTGGATGTTAAGGCTCAGTCGAGTACCGTTGTACACTCCTTTCGCCTTAAATCCAAATCGCCTTGCATCTTACGCATTCTAACAAACCTTGTGTCGGTCTGTTATAAAATACCGGTCTGCTGTGTTGCTTTGGATATTAAGGCTCAGCCTGAAAAATCTTTTGTCTCTTCATTTTCAAAATGTTATATAATCGATTAAGGCACCATATGGTGCCTTAATCGATTATATGTCTAGCCTGCTTTCTACCATGTCCCAATCGACAATTTCCCATAGCTTGCGCACGTGCTCAGCACGACGGTTCTGATAGTCGAGGTAGTAGGCATGCTCCCACACGTCAATGCCGTACAGTGGTGTCATCTTGTGGCGTAGCGGTGTATCGCCATTGTAGCAACTTACAATGTTGAGCTTGCCGTTTTCTTTTTGTGCAAGCCATACCCAACCGCTGCCGAAAAGCGATGTGGCAGCCTCTTCCATCTTCTTTTTGAATGTGTCGAAATTCCCGAAATCGAAGCGTATGAAGTTCTTCAGGTTGCCGCCCGGTCGGTTTGTGCCCGGTGGGCTAGGGGTGAACTGTTCAAAGTAAAGCAAGTGGTTGAGTACTTGCCCTGCATTGTTTTGCAGCGGACCGGGAGGGGCCTGTGAGATAATCTCGCGCAGTGTCATGCCCTCGAATTCGGTTTCGGCAACAAACTTGTTCAGGTTATCGACGTATGTCTGCAGATGTTTTCCGTAATGGAACTCTATTGTTGTTTGGCTTATTATCGGTGTCAGAGAGCCTGTCGGGTAGATAAGCGGCGGTATCTGAAAGCCTGTTTCCGTTGTTCTTGCATATGTACTCATTTCTTTAATTGTTTTGGTATAATAATGAAACACTGTTCTCGCTGTGTTGTTTGTATCTTTGCTGTTTTTTGCTTTATTTTTTGCCTGTTTATTGTTACCTTAGCGAAAATTTTTGCCCGATAGCTTAAGATGATAAATTACGAAGAAGAACTGAACGGAGCGCAACTCGATGCGGTGCGCTATCTTGGCGGCCCTCAGCTGGTGATAGCGGGTGCAGGCTCGTGCAAGACGCGTGTGCTCACATACAAGATAGCATATCTGCTTGAGCATGGCTATGAGCCTTGGTCTATTCTTGCGCTTACCTTTACCAACAAGGCTGCCGGGGAAATGAAGGCGCGAATTGCCGCACGCGTGGGGGAGAGAGCTGCATCTATGCTGTGGATGGGTACTTTCCACTCTGTTTTTTCCAAGATTCTGCGTAGAGAGGCACATCATATAGGGTATGATCCACAGTTTACCATATATGACCAGACGGATTCGCGTAGTCTGGTGAAGAGTATCATAAAGGAGATGCAACTCGATGATAAGGTATATAAGCCCAATGCAGTGGCAGAACGTATATCGTCGGCAAAGAGTAGCCTGATATCTCCATCGGACTACGAGAATGACCAAGGACTGCGCAGGGACGATATGCATGCAAGAATCCCATCGACATATGAGATATACAAGAGGTATGCCGAACGTTGTCGTTTGGCTAATGCGATGGATTTCGATGACCTGCTGGTTAATACATACCGTCTTTTCCGTGACTTCCCCGATATCCTCGACCAGTATGTCGATCGTTTCCGATATGTCCTCGTCGATGAGTTTCAGGATACGAACTATGTGCAGGGTTGCATTGTATGGCAACTGACACAGGCGCGCCGTGCAATATGTGTTGTCGGTGACGATGCCCAGAGCATATATTCGTTCCGTGGTGCCAATATAGGAAATATACTCGGTTTTACCGACCGTTACAGTGGTGCAAGAATATTCAAGCTGGAGCAGAACTACCGTTCGACAAAAATGATTGTGAATGCTGCAAATAGTCTCATTGCAAGAAATCAGGAACAGATAAGGAAAACTGTCTTCTCTGACCGTGGTGAAGGCGAGCCGCTTGCTCTGTATTCGGCCTATTCCGATTTCGAGGAGGGGGAAATAGTTGCCAACAAGATTGCCGACCTGCGCCGCCGCGAGGGGCTGCAGTATAGCGACTTTGCGATATTGTACCGCACTAATGCCCAGTCGCGTGTATTTGAGGAGGCTTTCCGCAAACGTTCCTATCCTTATCGCATATATGGCGGTCTATCGTTCTATCAACGCAAGGAGATAAAGGATATAATTGCATATTTCCGCCTTATATGCAATAACGATGATGAGGAGGCTTTCAAGAGAATAATAAACTTCCCTGCACGCGGTGTCGGTGACAAGACTCTGCAGAAGATAAAGGATGCAGCTGCAGAACGCGGTATTAGTTTCTGGCGCGTTGTGGCCGATTCTTTTCAGACGGCACTCGAAGTTACTAAAGGGACACTCACGAAATTGATTGCTTTTGCTTCCATGATAGAGCGTTTCTCTGCTTATGCAACAGAAAAGAATGCCATAGATACTGCGCGTCTGGTTCTGCAGGAGAGCGGAATGCTGATGGAGTTCAACAGTGATAATAGTGTAGAGGGAAAAGCTCGTCAGGAGAATGTTCTGGAGCTTATGAACGGTATTGCAGATTTTGTCGATGTGCGCCGTGAGGAGGGCAATACAAATGACAAGCTTACTGATTTCCTCTCCGAAGTGTCGCTGATGTCGGATCTCGATGCAAAGGACGATGATGATGGCAATCATGTTACCCTCATGACAATCCATTCGGCCAAAGGACTCGAGTTCCGCACTGTGTTCATCGTTGGTCTTGAAGAGGACCTTTTCCCTAACCAGTGTGCGCAGAATTCTATGCGTGAGATGGAGGAGGAACGTCGTCTTTTCTACGTGGCCATCACACGTGCAAAGGACCATTACATCCTCTCATATGCCAAAAGCCGCTACAAGTATGGCCAATTCAACTTCTGCGAGCCTAGCCGTTTCATTAAGGAGATAGATTGCCGTTATGTTGCAATGCAGGGCGGAGTACAGCAGCATACGCAACAAGGTGGACGGTCGTGGCAGGGCGGAGGTATGTTTGGCAGCACCAACGGTGTTGCACACCAGTCGTCTTTCGGCGAACGTCGCTCACGGGAAGAGCAAGCATCACAAGGAGGTGGCTATGCAACATCCAGTACGGCTCAGCAAAGTGAAGCTCCACGGGGTAAACGTGTTATAAGTGCATCGGCACTCATGCAGAAACCGGCCAATTTGCGACGTGTCTCAGATGTGGAGCGTGATTTCTATGCTCCCAAAAGCAATCATGCAGCGTTGAATGTGGGAATGATTGTGCAGCACGACCGTTTCGGCGTGGGTGAGGTGCACTCGACCGAAGGTACAGGCGAGAATGCCAAGGCTACCATAAAATTCCAGAATGCCGGTGTCAAGACACTGCTGCTTAAATTTGCAAAACTGAAGATAATAGGATAATGGATAAGGATATGATAAATAAGGTACCATCGCCCTGCTATGTGATGGAAGAGAAACTGTTGCGCCGTAACCTTGCGCTTATAAGACGTGTGGCAAGCGAGGCCGGGGTGGAGATAATCCTTGCATTCAAGGCATTTGCCTTGTGGAAGAGTTTTCCGATTTTCCGTGAGTATATAAACTCGGTAACGGCAAGTTCGATACATGAGGCACGTCTGGCATTTGAAGAGTTCGGCAACAGGGCGCATGCCTTCTCTCCGGCATATACGGCAGATGAGTTCGAGGAGATGATGCGTTGCAGTAGTCATATTTCATTCAATTCACTCACACAGTATGAGCGTTTCTATCCGATGACCAAAGAGGCCGGTCATGAGATATCCTGCGGCATACGTATTAATCCCGAATATTCCGAAATTGAAACCGAACTATATAACCCATGTGCTCCTGGCAGCCGTTTCGGTGTTACCGCAGACCTTCTGCCCGACGAGTTGCCGGTAGGAATAGAGGGATTCCATTGCCATTGCCATTGTGAGTCCAGCTCATATGCTTTGGAAAATACTCTGGTGCACATCGAAGAGAAGTTCGGAAAGTGGCTGCCGAAAATAAAGTGGTTGAACCTTGGTGGCGGTCACCTTATGACACGTAAGGATTACGATGTGGAGCATCTTATCGGTTTGCTTAAAGGAGTGCGCAGCCGATACCCCAATCTCCAGGTTATTCTTGAACCCGGTTCTGCTTTTGCTTGGCAAACAGGCTCGTTGGTGTCTGAGGTTGTGGATATTGTCGAGAGCCGTGGCATACGCACCGCTATCCTGAATGTGAGTTTCACATGTCATATGCCTGATTGTCTTGAGATGCCATATCAGCCGGTAGTATCCGGTGCAGAATCGCTCGATGCGGATGCAGTGAAGGGTGCGCCTTTTGTTGATAATATATATCGTCTTGGCGGCAACAGCTGTCTAAGCGGTGATTATATGGGCAGTTGGAGATTCCCGAAGCCGTTGAAGGTGGGCGACAGGGTTGTGTTCGAGGATATGATACACTATACTACGGTCAAGACGAATATGTTCAACGGTATATCTCATCCCTCAATTGCGCTTCTGCGTGAAGATGGTGAACTGGAGATTTATAAGGTCTTCAAGTATGAGGATTATCGCGACCGGATGTGTTGATTGGGTTACAGTCTGTGCGAAATGGATATAACCCCGATTGCATATTATCATACAGTGCTAAGTGGTAAATTCGGTATTCCGCGTCAGAGCGGGCTTGTTCCCGAATTGCAAGGCGAGATTGTATTTGAACCTGACTACAGTAATCCCGATGCTTTACGTGGCATTGAAGGATTCGATTTCCTATGGCTTGTTTGGGGGTTCTCGCAAATAGGAAGTGGTGGATGGAGACCTCTTGTCAGACCACCGTTGCTTGGCGGAAATAGATATGTAGGTGTGTTTGCAACACGCTCCCCCTTCCGTCCCAATAGGTTGGGACTCTCGTCTGTCAGGCTGTTGAGCGTCGAGAACAGGAACGGAGCAATGTTGCTTCATGTGGCAGGTGCCGACCTTGCAGATGGAACGCCGGTCTATGACATTAAGCCCTATGTTGAATACAGTGATGCGCATACAGGTGTACGTTGCGGCTTTGTCGATGAGAACAATTGGCAGAAATTAATTGTGGATTTTCCGGAACATCTGCGCTGTCTGTTCAGTGACGATGAGTTTGCGGCTTTGTACAGAATTCTAGAGATGGATCCTCGTCCGCAATATCATAATAACCCTGAAAGAGTTTATGGTGTGTCTTTCAGTGGTTATGATGTCCGTTTCAAGGTTGATGCAGAAACTCTTGTTGTAGTAGATGTACTGCAGTCATCTGTCCAATAGATATTATACGGTTACACACGACTTGGCGAACTGGCAATCAATTGATGTAGGCTCACCTGCAAAGTCTGGGGGGTGGTCTATTGATTTATAGAATTGATTGTAGTTTTAACTTTTTTGAAATTGCTTCCGCTCACTTTGTGGGTAAATTCACCTACACTCACATACTCACAATCTTCAACCCTGTTCAGTTGTCTTATATTCTTTCTATAGCCTTGCTATATGTACTTTCTGTGCGACAGAAAGTACCAAAGAACTGGGCAGTCGTGTACGGCATTCGGTGCTTCCTTTGTTCACAAATTGCATCAGCATTAGCTGCTGCAATATTCTTCAGTCGGTTCACACCTCGCCGCTCGCTGCTTGTCGCAATGCTTGGGGTGGCAAGAACTCGCTTCGCTCAAACATCATGCCACCTGTTTCCAAGCATTGCTCG
>JAFXHQ010000097.1 GCA_017536325.1 Bacteroidaceae bacterium | reverse complement strand
TTGGTCGGGAATTTGGAATCCTGGAATCATGGAATCTTCTGTCGCCAAACATAATACTTGTCTTATTCCAAAAATTACCGCGTTGCTGTTGTTGCGAGGAAAGCGAGTTCTATTATCTTCGATGACTGAACGAGTTGTATTTAGGAATACATAACCGATACTCATTCTTGTTTCTATATCATCTTACGACGTATCCCAATAATTTTTGCCGGTGAACCGTCTTATGTTTAATATCATTAATTTTTAGTGATTTTACAGCTTTTGTTAAATGTATATAAATAAGGTGTAATTTTTTTTAATAACTTTGCGGTCATATTTTTTGAAAACTATATAAATAAAGAATATTATGCCTGATTTATCGGAAAGAGCCGTTTTGATGCCGTCGTCGCCAATCCGTAAGTTGGCTCCTTTTGCCAATGCTGCCAAGGAACGCGGTCTTAAGGTTTACCATTTGAATATAGGTCAGCCCGACCTGAACTCGCCCGATGTTGCACTCGATGCGATAAGGAATTTTGACCAGAAGATTCTCGAATATAGCCCGAGCGACGGTTTCTTGTCGCTGCGTAAGAAGCTTGTAGAGTATTACGACCAGTATCAGATTAAGCTTAAAGCCGACGATATTATTGTACATCGGGCGGCTCCGAGGCGGTGCTATTTGCATTCCTCACCTGTCTTAATCCCGGTGACGAGATTATTGTACCAGAGCCTGCCTATGCCAATTATATGGCATTTGCCATTTCGGCCGGTGCTGTAATACGTCCCATTCGTTCAAGTATCGACGAGTCATTTGCATTGCCGCCTATGGAACGTTTCGAGGAACTTATAAACGAGCGCACACGTGGTATTCTCATCTGTAACCCTAACAATCCTACAGGATACCTTTATACCCGTGCCGAGATGAACCGTATTCGGGACCTTGTAAAGAAGCATAACCTTTATCTCTTCTCCGACGAGGTATATCGCGAATTCATATACACAGGTTCACCCTACATCTCGGCCTGTCACCTCGAGGGTATCGAGGATAATGTAGTGCTGATAGATTCTGTTTCAAAGCGTTATTCGGAGTGCGGTATCAGAATCGGTGCATTGATTACAAAGAACAAGGCTGTGCGCCAGGCTGTCATGAAGTTCTGTCAGGCACGTTTGAGCCCACCGTTGCTGGGACAGGTCATTGCTGAAGCATCCATTGATGCCCCACGTTCATATACCATCAACACCTATGAGCAGTATATCGAACGCCGCAATTGTCTGGTCGATGAACTAAACAAGTTGCCGGGAGTATATTCTCCTATCCCTATGGGAGCCTTCTACACGGTTGCACGCCTGCCTATCGACGACAGCGACAAGTTCTGCGAGTGGTGTCTGACCGACTTCAATTACGAGGGTGAGACAATTATGATGGCTCCGGCTTCGGGCTTTTACAGCGAGGAGGGCTACGGAAAGAACGAGGTACGTATTGCATATGCCATAGACAAAGCAGATCTGAAACGTGCCATATTCCTTCTCGGCAAGGCACTTGAACAGTATCCGGGTCGAGTGAACCCTTAAAACCAATATATTCAACCCCTGCAATAATGATAGGGTGACTTTTGGGTCACCCTATCATTATATCATATTATATAGGAAAATATAAAGTAAATTTAATGTTACTTTTCAGTCATCAGTTTTGCACATGACCTAAAGGTGAATTAATGGCTATTTCTGTGCAACAACTTCCATAATGCAATCCTTGCAGTTGAAATGCAGGCAGAATCTCTTGCCGTCGCTACCGACAAGGTAGAACGGCTCTTTGAACGGGTGCTTCTCTCCATTCTTGCTGCACCACCCCATGCTGTACTTGATGCAGTGTTTGCAGAACATTACTGTAGCCGCAGATGGCTGCTCCAGTTCATATGCCGGTGCAATATCCCCTACCCCTTGTTGGGCATAGAACTTGCGTGCATAGCTGTTGGCTACATTGCCACGGTAGTCGAGTACTGAACCGACATAGGTGCTGCTACCCTCTTTTATCTTCATGGGACTGTTTTTGTTGGTTGCCTTATGCTCGTTTATCAAAAGAGTGCAGAGTGAGCGGCGCAGTTCCGACAATAGCGACGAAGGGACAAACCATTCGGCCGAGAAATCCACATCTACCCTATCTGCTTCAAAAGGTGTGTTGCCCCATTTTTTCAGTTGGTTTACAATATTGTCGCGTTGCGGTGAACGTGCCTCCTCTTTTTTGAAAGGTACTTCGACACTGCATTGTATGCCGCTCTCATCGGTCCCCTTCAGCGAAAATCCGAACTTGCTCTCTTCGAGCACCAGCGACAGGGATAACCTGCGTGGCACCGATGGGCGCGAAAGTTCTCTCTCGAATGCGCAGTCGTAGTTGCGGAAGAGCTCGTTTCCGCTCTCTACCGGAGGCATTGTTTGCGGGAATACCCTGTTCCCCTCTACCCTGTTTACACGGAATCCACACAGTTTGCCTTCGCCTGTTAAAAAGCATAGGCCATCGCCGTTGTTCAGCATTCCTCCAATGACGGTAAAGTAGTTGCGTGACACAAACTTCACCTTCCCTACATATTCGCCTTTTGACTTAGGTGTGTCGAACGATGTCATTCCATCCTTTGTACCTTTGAGCATATAATCGGTAAATCCGCGGTTGAAACTCTTCTCGGGTGCCGGAGTGAATTGGGGCATGCTTTTGCCGTACGATGCACGTACATACTCCTTGCGTCTTGCAAGCACCTCGTCGAGTCTTTCCCTGTAATAGGCTGTAATGTTCTTTACATATGAGATATCTTTCAGTCGGCCTTCAATCTTGAACGAGGTGACACCTGCATCGAGCATCTCTTCGATGTATGCACTGCGGTTCATGTCCTTCAGTGACAGCAGATGCCTGTCGCACAATATCACTTCACCGCATGAATCGACAAGACTGAATGGCAGGCGGCAGAACTGTGCGCATTCTCCACGGTTGGCACTGCGTCCGAAGCAGTGCTGCGATGCATAGCACTGTCCGCTGTAGCTTACACACAATGCTCCATGCACAAACACCTCGAGTTCTGTTTCGGGGACAGCATCGTGTATCTCCTTTATCTGTGCCAGAGAAAGTTCGCGTGCAAGGACTATTCGGGGGAATCCTATGCCTGCAAGGAATCTGGCTTTCTGGGGAGTACGGTTGTCCATTTGCGTGCTGGCATGCAGCTGTATGGGCGGTATGTTCATCTTTGTTATGCCCATGTCCTGGACAATAAGTGCATCTACACCTATCCTGTACAGTTCTGCAACAAGCTGCTCAACCTCTGCTATTTCATCATCATATATTATTGTGTTCAAAGTCACATACACCTTTACACCGAATATGTGGGCATATTCAACCAGCCGGGCAATATCCTCAATGGAGTTGCCGGCAGCCTGGCGTGCACCGAAACGTGCAGCACCGATATATACGGCATCGGCACCATGGTCAATTGCCGCAATTCCGGTTTCGTAATCCTTTGCCGGAGCAAGAAGCTCTATTTTACGCGGGTTCTGCATAATGTTCATATGTGACAATATTTTGGATGCGAAGATACAAAAAAGCAGATATTTTTTTGCACAAATAGGGCTTGTCAATATATTTTTTATTAAATTTGCTTCGTGGAAAAATTGATTAAGAACATATCTAAACTCGTCGCAAGCAACGATTGCGTTATAATCCCCGGTGTAGGCGCATTCCTGGCACATCAGGTACCAGCCCGCTACAATGCCGAGGACAATATCTTAATGCCTCCGCACAGGGCACTCATCTTCAATCCGCAGATAAAGGTCGATGATATGCTTCTGCTGTCCGAGTATCTTGCCGGCGGCAAATTATCGTACAGTGAGGCCTTGTCGGCTATCTCAAAGGCTATCTCCAATTTCAAGAAGGAACTGTCGGCCAAAGGTACACTGCGTTTTGGAGAGCTCGGTACATTCTCTATGAATGTGAAAGGAGAACTCTCGTTCGTACCATCCCCCAACGGTATTGACGACCCCTACAATTTCGGTTTCGAGCCTTTGTCTCTTCCATTGTTGAGCGACCTTGAAAAGAAAGATATTGTAATCAGCCGTAACAGTATAAGAAAGTATATTGCAGTTGCTGCATCCATAGCAGTTGCGTTCTTTGTTGTTGCTCCGTTTGCAAGCAAGGTGTTCTCTCCGTCAATGCAGGCTTCAATAAGCGACATAGCCCCTTCGGTAAGTACAGTTGCAGAACCTTCATACAACGTGCCGGCAGCTTCGGATGACGTATGCAACATCGCTCCTGTCGATGACACCATTACCGAGACAATCATTACCGAAGAGGATACTCTCGTTGAAAATATTCCGGCAGAGGCAAATGTTCAGGTAGAACCAACCGATAAATTCTACGTTATAGTTGCAAGTTCTCCTAACGCAAAGAATGCCGAACAGGCTGTTTCGGAACTTTCCTTAAGAATGGAGGCAGCCTATACTGTGGTTGAAGGAGACAGGAGATTCCGCATTGCCTATGGCTGTTATGCAAGTATGGACGAAGCTGCTGCTGCAATTTCATCCATCAAAGATGTCTTCCCCGATGCTTGGGTTTACCAAACCAATTAATTACGACAACACATTATGAGCAAGATTATTTGCCCCAAGTGTGATCACCAGATTGATTTCGATGCAAGTGGTTACAAGGAGGGACAGGCTTTGGTTTTCGAGTGCGAGCATTGCCGCAAGAGTTTCACAATACGCATTGGCGAAGGCGATGACGATATTCAGACCGAGGATTTCGGGCATGTTGTTGTAATTGAGAACACTTTCTGTTACAAACAGGTAATTCCGCTATCCGAAGGGGATAATATGTTGGGGCGTTACAACAAGGGAACTGTGATATCCCACCCCATTGAGACAAGCGATCCCAGTATGGACCGCCGTCATTGCATAATAAACGTGAAACGCGGCTACAATGGCGAACTCACATACACAATCCGCGACAACCAAAGCGTTACCGGTACATTTGTGATGAACCGCATACTTGGCAACCGCGAACGCTTGCTTATAGAGGACGGTGCAATCATAACTCTTGGTGCAACAACCCTCATACTGCATACCCCAGAATAAAAAGGGAGATGTTTTAGGGAGCATCCCGCCAGACTTTTTTCAGGTGAGCAGCCGTTATTCTATTGAAATACTCTGTACCCCTTCTGCTATCTTATATTCTCTATTGTTGATAATCAATGTGTAGGGGCGGTTGCTTTCAACTGTTACATTAACCCCGTCCTTTATTAACGATGTGGTTGTGTTGCCGAACCTCAATCCTCGGATACCGTGCCGCTTGTCGCTTGTACTGCGCCATATTACTCTGTTCGCTGTAGCGTCGGCACGTATGCCTATAATATTCTCAATGAACATTGATATTGGAATAAGCCCGCTCCACCCTACGAAATCAGGCTTTACCATATATATGCCGGTCGCATCCGTTGCCGGCATATACATCTCGGCCGAATATAGTTCCCATATTGTGCCGGTCGATTCATACACCTTGTACATGGTAATCATGTTGCGGCGAGCAATGAGCGATGCCAGTTCCTCGTAGCCGTTCTCTTGTAATCCCTTGACAGTCATGTATGTGGTCGGTGCCCACACTCCGCCACGCCAGTATCGGCCGCACTTGTCATAGTGTGGCTGGTTGGCTGCCAAGGAAGGCAGCGGAAGCATTCGCCAGAAGAGTGTCTCATCTTTTATGGCATCTACAAGCCGTGCCGTCTGTTCCGGCGAAGAAATGCCAGCCAGCATAGGCCAGAATGTAGCGGTAGTTATCCAAGGGGTGCGTACCGATGCTGTATCTACATCGTAGTATAGTCCACTCTCCTCATCCCACATATAACAGTTTATGCGTTCGGCAATTGCATTCGCTCTCATCCTGTATTTTTCGGCTTTCCTCTCTTTGCCCAGTATGGTACAGATTTCTGCCAGATTGTCGTAGCACATCTTTATCTGCGACGACATGTCAATCCAGCCCATTGCATCTGTTGCCGAATGGATATCACCGTCGGGTGCAGGACGTCCGATGTCGCGCGGGGTATTGTCCATTCCGCTTGCCTGTCCGTTCGACCAGTATAGTGAATGTTCTGTTCCGTGTGCCTTGCGGTTCTCCTCAACCCAGGCAACATAACGTTCTATCGGTTCAAGGATATCTCCTAGCCTTGCTGTGTCCTTCGTGAACCTGAAGTATTCCATCTCGGCCCAGCTGAATAGCGGCGGGTTGATTGTTCTTGCATAGTTTTCGCCGAGTCCCCAATGGTGGTCAACCCCATCGGCCTCGTTTAGGATGCGGCATATCATTCCGTTGCTATGCTGTCTGGCATAGAAGTTATCGTGCGATTCTATAAAAGGGAATATATGGTTGGCATAACGCCCGAACATAGCCATGAAGTGTGTGTCCCATTGGAAAATCTGCGGTGAGAGTCCCTCGTCAATCCAGTTTGCCACAAGCGGCGAGCCTGCAGGCGGTTGCTTGAGGTTTGAGAAGGCTATTTCCCACGCCTTCCAATAGAGCTCCACCCATTCAGGATTCTCCTCCCATACCGGTGCCGGCAAATCATTCCTCGACTCTTCAAATGAGGGTAATGGCGCAGGGATATACTCCTTGCGGTAAAAGTACATTCCTTGTTCTTCCTGTGCCGTCATTTCTGCCAAAGGCAGTACGGATAGTGTAAGTAGCAGATATATTGTTCTCATTTCTCTTTGTTGTCGGGTGCAGTGCAAGGTAAAAGGGTATTCGTGTATATCATACTCGCCCTTTGATATATGATGTTCCAATATAACTGCCGTCCACATAAACTGAAGCACCATGCCTATCTGGAATATTTCAATAAGGCCTGCTGTTCAAAGGGTTCGCAAAGGGAAAAGCATTACCATTTTATATACTCCCTACCTGTTTTGTCTATATAAAATACTATACCGTCCTTTTCAACCAGAGCCAAGCCATCGGAGAAATCATTTGCATAATCATATAGCAATCCAATAACCACCTTGCCGGTCTTGTCGATAAAGCCCCATTTACCGTCCTTTCTAACCTTAGCCATGCCGTCGGAGAATTCCAATGCATAATCATATTGCGGTTCAATAACCACGTTGCCGGTTTTGTCTATAAAGCCATATTTACCGTCCTTTATAACCTTAGCCAAGCCTTCGGAGAAAGACTCTGCACCATAATATTGCGGTTCAATAACCACCCTGCCGGTTTTGTCAATAAAGCCATATTTATCATCCTTTCTTACCGCAGCCAAGCCTTCGGAGAAAGACTCTGCACCATCATATTGCGGTTCAATAACCAC
>JAFXHQ010000096.1 GCA_017536325.1 Bacteroidaceae bacterium | reverse complement strand
TTCCTCAAATGCGATGGCGGAGTGTTTTAATGCTAAAATCAAACTTTTCAGAGCGAACCTGAGAGGTGTGGTTGATAAGAAATTCTTCCTTTTCAGAATTTCAAATTTATATGCTTACCCACAGTAAATTTCTACTGAGCCGAAATTCAATCAAGCTTAATATTCTCTCGCTTATATGTACTATATTTGCAATAAACAATAAAACAATTCATGAAACATTTCATTTTTCTACAAGTCTTAATTTTAACATTATCTGCATGCGACAACAAGACCGCAGACTACAATAGGAGCCAACAGGAACTAACGTTGGCACGAGACAGTATAATCATGTTACAAAAACGTATAGAAGAGTTATCCTACCCTGCAGACCATAGATTGGATAATATAACCAGACTTTTCAAGAATAGAGAATTAGATTCTGCAACTATTGAAATCAACGAATTGACATCATTGTTTCCACAAAGTGAGGAAGCCCAAAAAGCCATAGACATAGCAACTGAAATAGAAGCAATACGTAAAGCAAAAATCGAAGAAGAGAAAAGACTTAAAGCATTAGGTTTCAAAGCGATCAAAGAGAATACAAATGTTTCCTTTGGAGATATCAAAGTAACTTTCAACAGTTTTAAGACAGCTAAGACATACACTTTCGACCACTATGATACAAGATACTTCTATAGACAAGCCGACAAAGGACACAAGTACATCTCGGCAGCTATGAGCATTACCTCTGATAGCACAGATCCCCTATTGCCACAATGTGCAGTCTATTTTGTAGATGGAGATAAATTGACATACAGTGGCATAACTTTCAACACTCATTTCGCCCGATGGGATGACTATGGAGCTTATTTAGGCAACTATGCTGATTTCAACAACGATTTCTCAAAAGTCAATACCGTCAAGTTCAAGATAGGCGCACAAGTATCGGATAACGACTTGAAACGTCCTTCAGTTATTATACTTAAAAAAGAAGGAGCTCTGACAAGAAAACACAATACATTTTCCCTTCCCGAAATAAGTTACAGCGGAAGCGTGAATTTCCCATTAGAGCTCACACTCCAAGATGTAGGAGAATCAGGCATGTATGTAATAATCAAGAAATACAATTTAGACAAATTATAACAAACGTAAATAGAGGAGTATTCCTAACAACACTAGCTAAGTATATAATAATGAAAAAAGACAACAATACAGAAATTTTCCCTATAGTGGATGAGAAGGGCAACACCATCGGCTCTGCCACACGCGGTGAATGCCACAACGGCAGCAAACTGCTGCATCCTGTTGTACACTTACACCTGCTCGACAGCAAGGGCAGGCTATATCTGCAGCAGAGACCGCTATGGAAAGAGATTCAGCCGGGCAAGTGGGACACTGCCGTTGGCGGGCATATAGATTATGGCGAAGATGTTTATGCTGCACTGCTGCGCGAGACGCGCGAGGAGATTGGCATTGAGGATTTCACTCCACGTTTCATTTTGGAATACCTGTTCGAGAGCCAACGCGAAAGGGAATTAGTATATGTCTATTCAACAATATACGATGGCGAGGTAATGCCTAGCGACGAGCTTGACGGCGGAAGGTTCTGGAGCTTGGAGGAGATTGACAGTGCCATAGGGCAAGGCATACTCACCCCGAACTTTGAATTGGAATTCGGCAAGATACGTTCTCTGCTCTTCTAAAGAAAAGAAATGTTTACCGGCACAGGTACTCCTTTGCCGACAAAGCACAACGCTCCCCATCTACAGCCGCCGATACTATTCCGCCTGCATACCCTGCGCCCTCGCCACATGGAAAAAGCCCCTCCACACCAACATGCTGAAGGGTTTCGCTGTCGCGCAATATACGCACCGGCGACGAGGTGCGTGTCTCCACTCCTATCATCGTAGCCTCGCTTGTGAGAAAACCGCGTGAAGTGCGCCCGAAATGTTCAAAGCCTTGCTTAAGACGGTTCGACACGAACTTAGGCAACCAGAAGTGAAGCGGAGATGAGATGAGCCCAGGAGCATAGGAACTGCGCGGAAGGTCGTAGCTCAATTTGCCACGCACAAAGTCGGTCATGCGCTGTGCAGGAGCTGTCTGCCTATGGTTGCCCATTACCCAGCAAAGACGTTCGAAACGTTCCTGAAAATTCATTACACGCAACGGAGAATCGGGAGAAACAGCCTCAATATCCTCGCAGTCGATTTGCATGTCGGGCAACAGCACATCTTCGGGGTTCACCTGAACCACCATTCCCGAGTTGCTCCAAGCACCGCCACGATGCGACGGTGACATTCCGTTGACAAGCAGTTCCCCTGCAGCCGAAGCGGACGGTATAACCACTCCGCCCGGGCACATGCAGAAGCTATACACACCCCTGCCATCGACTTGAGTCGTGAAGCTGTATTCCGCAGCCGGCAGATATTTTCCACGGCCTTTGGGAGAATGATACTGTATTTGGTCTATAAGTTCCGACGGATGTTCAAGACGCACACCCACAGCAAAACCTTTTGCCTCAAGAGCTATATTCATGCTATGCAATCGGCGATATACATCCTTTGCTGAATGGCCTGTAGCGAGAATGACGGCAGAGGCCTGTATCTCGCCCTTGTCGGTAAGGATACCGCATATACGGTTGTCCTTTATGAGCAGTTCTTCCATACGTGTCTCGAAACGGACCTCTCCGCCGCACTCTATTATTCTGTTGCGGATATTCTCAATGACACGCGGAAGTTTGTCTGTTCCTATATGGGGATGCGCATCGGCCAATATCGTAGGGCTTGCACCATGCTGGCAGAAGACATTGAGGACACCCTCGATGCTGCCGCGTTTCTTGCTTCGGGTATATAGCTTACCGTCGGAGTATGCACCTGCCCCACCCTCACCGAAACAGTAGTTCGATTCGGGATTCACCTTATGTGTACGTGCAATGGATGCCAGGTCAACCTTGCGGGTGCGTACATCACGCCCTCGCTCCACGACTATTGGACGCAAGCCGTTCTCTATAAGCTTCAAGGCTGCGAAAAGCCCTGCCGGACCGGCACCCACCACTATCACCGGCTGTTTGCCTTCGACATTGCCATATTCACGCCTTACATACTCCTCCTTCGAAGGCATCTCATTGACAAATATGCGCACCGAGAGATTAATGTATATTACACGCTGACGGGCATCGATGCTGCGACGCAACACACGCACAGCAGTTATGGTGCGTTCGTCCATGCCCTTTTCGCGCGAAATATAGCGTTTCAGCGACTGTTCATTTGCAGCCTCGTGCGGCTGTACCCTTATCTGGAATTCATGTATCATAATCTTAAAACTTAAAACGGAAGCGGAAACTCACCTTTAACCGCACTCCGTGTGCTTGAACCGGCTACATTCGCAGCTTTCGCCTTTAACCTTTCCGTTTTCAACTTTCAGTTTTCCGTTTTCAACTTACCCGAACACAAGGCGAAATGCCTCTTCAACCTTATTAACCGGCAATACCTCAATCCCGAAGCGGGAGGTATCGAGACGTTTTGTATTGCTCTTAGGAACTATTATCTGCTTGAAGCCGAGCTTTGCAGCCTCAGCTATACGCTGCTCAATGCGATTGACGGGACGTATCTCGCCCGAAAGGCCGACTTCACCGGCCATACATACCGTAGGCTCAATCTCCACGTCCATATTGCTCGAAAGAATTGCGCTTATAACCGAAAGGTCTATTGCCGGATCATTCACACGCAAGCCTCCTGCAATGTTGAGATATACATCCTTCTGTGCGAGCTTGAAGCCGACACGTTTCTCAAGAACTGCGAGAAGCATGTTCATTCGACGTATGTCAAAGCCTGTTGCCGAACGCTGTGGAGTGCCGTATGCAGCAGTGCTCACCAATGCCTGCGCCTCGATGAGGAAGGGACTCACACCCTCTATTGCAGAAGCTATGGCAACACCGCTCATTCCTTTGTGACGGTCGCTCAGCAGAAGTTCCGACGGGTTTGTGACCTGACGCAACCCCTCGCGCCGCATTTCGTATATACCCAGTTCGGCAGTACTTCCGAAACGGTTCTTTATAGAACGCAACACGCGGTAGAGGTAGTGCTGGTCGCCCTCGAACTGTATTACGACATCGACGATATGCTCAAGAATCTTTGGACCGGCTATTGCTCCGTCTTTTGTTATATGCCCGATGAGAATCACCGGCACATTGTTCTCCTTGGCA
>JAFXHQ010000095.1 GCA_017536325.1 Bacteroidaceae bacterium | reverse complement strand
GAAGCCGCTATTTCGTTGTCTTTTATGTTCAAAAATGCCTGTTTTCTTCTTTTTTCTCGGTTACGTAGCCCGCTACGCGCCCTCAAAAAATAACAAAACATTCTATTTTTGACCTATAAAAAACTAAACGATATAAATTTAGACAGCTTCTTATGTGATACATCAGTTCTTTAAAACGTTGCAAATTTACATAATTAACTTGCCAACAGGAAATGTGTTAATATAGTTTAACGGAAAAGGATGTAAATAGCCGCTTTGTGTATAAAATAGGCTCTTCTCATGCATGGATACCTGTTGTCATGTACAATGCGACTGGCATTGCTCCATTGTCCTCAGTCGCCCAAACCTTCGAGATGTCTGAAGCGGTTGACAAATCTCAGACGTTTTTTACGCGTTGAGATATCGGGGTGATGTTTTGTCAATTTCCTACGGCGTAGCTTCACTATAGCCTTGGTCCCAAAAGCCAGAACCAGAACTCCGATTATTATTATCCATACAATCATAGGCAAGGTTGTCAGGTTAATAATGGGGTTTCTTCTCTCTTGCCTGCAATGTAGGATATTTGAGTTAAATATCAAAGCAACCGCTTTTTATTTTAACAATTTTAACATAATATACGCGCTGGATATATCTTTTGTTATCATCCGAAAAATATAGAAGGTTGTTGATATCTTTTTCTCTCTTTAACATTATTATTTGCATATATTGTTTATTTTTGCCTACCTTTCGTTTCCCGAAAATAAAAACCCAATAAATATATGATTCAGACTGTTGTAAAGCGCGACGGGCGTATTGTCGGCTTTAATGAAGAGAAAATTATCACAGCTATACGTAAGGCTATGCTTCACACCGATAAAGGTGAGGATATGTCACTCATACGGCAGATAACTGACCACATCTCCTTCCGTGGCGATGCGCAGATGACCGTGGAGGCCATACAGGATATGGTTGAGCTTGAACTTATGAAGAGTAGCCGCAAGGATGTGGCCCAGAAGTATATCGCGTACCGTAACCAACGCCGTATTGCACGTAAGGCAAAGACCCGTGATATTTTCCAGGAAATCATAAATATACAGTCCAACGATGTAACCCGTGAGAATGCGAACATGAATGCCGATACTCCGGCAGGAATGATGATGAAGTTTGCCAGCGAGACAACAAAGCCTTTCGTGGATGACTTCCTGCTCAGCGAAGAGGTTGTGGATGCGGTACATCATAACTATCTGCACATCCATGATAAGGATTATTATCCCACGAAGAGCCTTACATGCTGCCAGCATCCGCTCGACAATATTCTGCTCAAAGGTTTCAATGCAGGACACGGTGAGTCACGTCCGGCAAAGCGCATTGAGACGGCAAGTATAATGGCTTGTATATCCATGGAGACCGCACAGAACGAAATGCATGGCGGGCAGGCCATACCGGCATTCGATTTCTATCTTGCCCCCTATGTACGTTCGAGTTTCATTGAGGAACTGAAAGGTATTGAAGCCCTTACCGGTGCCGATTATTCACATCTCTATAACAAAGAGGTGGAAGACTATGTAGAACAGCCGCTCGACTTTCTCAGCGGTGATGACCGCATATTGCAACACGCGATGAACAAGACTGTATCCCGTGTGCATCAGGCAATGGAGGCATTCATCCACAATATGAATACTATACATTCGCGTGGCGGCAACCAGGTCGTGTTCAGCTCAATAAACTACGGTACCGATACATCGGCCGAAGGACGATGCATCATACGTGAACTTCTCAACAGTACATATCGCGGTGTCGGCAATGGCGAGACTGCAATCTTCCCTATCCAGATATGGAAGAAGAAGCGCGGTGTAAGCTATCTGCCCGGTGACCGTAACTATGACCTCTACCAGCTTGCTTGCAAGGTAACGGCACGCCGTTTCTTCCCCAACTTCCTTAATCTGGATGCAACCTTCAACCAAAGCGACGAGTGGAAGGCCGACGATCCCAAACGTTATATGCACGAGGTCGCAACAATGGGTTGCCGTACACGTGTGTTCGAGAACCGTTTCGGCCCAAAGACATCGGTAGGCCGCGGTAATCTCTCCTTCTCAACAATAAATATTGTGCGTATAGCAATAGAATGTATGGAGGTCGAGAGCCGGGAACAGCGTATAGCGATGTTCTTTGCAAAACTCGACAACCTGCTCGACATCACGGCACGTCAGTTGCATGAGCGTATGGAATTCCAGAAGAGTGCTTTCGCAAAACAGTTCCCGTTGGTAATGTCTGCCCTTTGGGTCGGCAGCGACAAGCTCAAGCCTAATGATACGATTGCCCCTGTCATAAACCAGGGTACACTGGGTATTGGCTTTATAGGACTTGCCGAGTGTCTGGTTGCCCTCATTGGCAAGCATCATGGCGAGAGCGAAGAGGCTCAGGAACTCGGTTTGCGTATCATTACATATATGCGTGACCGTGCCAATGGATTCTCGGAGCAGTATCAGCACAACTACAGTATTCTTGCAACACCGGCCGAGGGACTTTCGGGCCGTTTCACCCGTGGTGATCGTAAACGTTACGGTATAATCGAGGGTGTTACCGACAGGGACTATTATACAAACAGTAATCATGTGCCTGTATATTACAAGTGCAGTGCGCGTCACAAGGCCGAGGTTGAGGCTCCATATCATGCCCTTACTGCAGGTGGACATATTTTCTATGTTGAGATAGACGGTGATGCAACACACAACCCCGAGGCAATCATGCGCATAGTGGATATGATGGACAAGTACAACATCGGCTACGGCTCTGTAAACCACAATCGCAACCGTTGTCTCGACTGCGGTTATGAGAACTCGACCAAGGATCTTCAGGAGTGTCCCAAGTGTGGCAGCAAGAACCTTGACAAATTGCAACGTATCACAGGCTATCTTGTAGGCACAACCGACCGTTGGAACAAGGCAAAGCTTGCTGAGCTCCACGACCGCGTAGTACACGAATAAAGGCCTGCTGTCATTCTGAACAACGTGAAGAATCTGTAAGATACTTCGTTTCACTCAGTATGACATAGCAGGAGCCAAGTTCAGTTTCTGACAATGACAAAACTATCCATACTCGATATTGTAGAAGATACAACAGTAGATGGTCCGGGTTTCCGGACCACTGTTTATTGTGCAGGTTGCCCTAACCGTTGCCAGGGGTGCCATAACCCCCAGTCGTGGGACATAAACAGCGGTCACGAAGTCGATATTGAGGATATTCTCGATGTTATTCTTGCCGACCCTTTTGCCGACGTCACCTTCTCTGGCGGAGACCCGATGTTCCAGCCCGAGGGCTTCACGGAATTGGCAAAAGCCGTAAGACGACATAGCAACAAGAATATATGGTGCTATACCGGCTACCTTTTCGAGGATTTGTTGCACAACCCTACACAGAAGGCATTGCTCGAGCAAATTGATGTACTTGTTGATGGCCGTTTCATTGAAGCCCTGAAAGATGAGCAACTACGCTTCCGCGGCAGTAGCAACCAGCGTATCATAGATGTACCGCGTTCGCTCAAGGAGGGCAACATTGTGCTATTGGATATTTGAGCTAAAAGCTACATCTTAACTTGTAAAAAAGCAACTGCGAGCTCGCAACTATTTATACACGGCTTATTTTGAAAAATGGTAAACTAAACAGTTCTGCCTTTCCGTTTTTACATTTAACTTCACTCTGAGACGGGGCGCACACTGCAGCCGTAGAAACGGTAACGCCAACCCCAGGCACAGTCACCATCAAGGTAGCACGCGAGGTCGGTTTGGCTCTCTAAAGGCGAAGCACCCCAGTAGTGACAGCGTTCCCCCTGGTTGATGGACAAGGTGGCGTAGCGCCAACCGGCGGCAGGTAGGAAGATGCTGTTGCCGTTCTTTTTGCTTGTTACTTTGTAACCGTTATGACCGTTTTGGATGGTCCACTCACAGGTGCAGTTGTCTCTGAGTTCCTGGAATTCTGCTTTTGTGGGGAGGCGCCAGGGGCTACCCCACTTTTTGCAGGCTACATCGTAGGTGGGGTTGCCGGCTATGCTGCTCATTTCCTTTTTGTGGGTTTTGCTGGTGCTTGAATCGTAACTGCTCTTGGTAGTGGTTTCGCCCCAAGCGTAGTAATCGCCGTAGTCTCCGGGGGTGCTGGCGCCGACATTGCAGGTTGCCCATTTTACACTGAGGCCTAAATCGACATAGTCGTGGCCGTTGATGGTGCCGTTCTGACCATTTGCACACAGGCAAAGGCATATAAATGCCAAAGCCATAAATAATCTCTTCGTTTTCATAGTGCTTTTGTTTTATTACAAAAATAGAAATCTCTGTACTTTTCACAAATATAGAGACTTCTGTTGAGTCGGCGAACTGTTCAGGAATAAAACTACTTTCTCAGCTTCACCTCGAAGCAATGCTTTCCTGCCTTGAAATAGTAACGCAGGCCGAAATTATAGCAGTTGGCTATCGACTTTACCAGTGCGAGGCCGAGGCCGGTTGAGCCGCTCTTGCCGCTGGTGTAGAAGCGGTCGAACAGTCGGGTTGCATCGAGGGCTTCCTCGCCGCTGTTGCTCACGGTAAGTGTGCCATCCTGTAGGGATATTTCTATTGTGCCGTTGTCGGCAGTGTGCAGGAAAGCGTTCTTTATGAGGTTTGTTACAAGGGTGGTGGCAAGCGACTCGTCCATGCTCACGATAAAGCGTGCTGGTAGTGCTGTGTCGCATACAATCTCTTTGCCGGCATAGATCTCCTTGTAAATCTCTAGTTCATTCTCTATGAACTCTGTAATGTCAACGTCGTGCTTCTCGTTGAACTGCGCATTCTCAATCTTTGATATGAGCAGCAGAGTGCGGTTAAGACGGCTAAGGCGATGCAGTGCCTGACGCATCTTGGTGAGCTCGGCGAACTGCTCTTCTGTGAGCTGTGTGTTGTCAATCATCCACTCTAAGCGTGTGCCGAGCACGGCAAGCGGTGTCTGCAACTCGTGCGAAGCATTGCCTATGAACTGCTTCTGCCGTTCGTAGTATTTCTCGGCGCGTTCAATGGTGCTGCGGGCACTCTCTGTCAGCTTCTTGAACTCTGTTATGTGGGTACACATGGGCAGGTCATCCACTCCATTGCCCAGGTTATAGCCGTCGAGCCAGCCAAGTAGCCGGTATAGCGGTTTCATGCTATAGTTGAACACAAGTGCAGTGACTGTCATAATGGTTATTACGAGTATCACATACAGCAATATAAGGTGCAGAAGCATGGATTCCAACAGGTCTTCACGTTCAAAAGTGGGTGTAGATACGGTTAGTCTGTATGCTCTGTCCTGGCTGTCGAGGAATACCATCGTAAGAACCCTGGCAGGTTCAGTCTCGCGTTTTTCAGGGATATATACCTGCCGGTCCTCGTAGGTCATTGATGCTGTGTGCAGGGTGGTGTCTGGTAGCAGCTCTATTGTGTAGGTATTGTTCGTTCCGTCTCCTATTGAAGGTAATTCACGGCCGGTAAGGGTGCGCATTACAATGAGCTCGGCATAATCCTCAAGACTGTCGTCGGCTTCGTCTGTTATCTCATTCACCATTGAGAAGTAGAATATTGTTGCCCATAACAACATTATGGGTAGCAATGCAAGAGATAATCTTATGGTGACTTTGTATATGAGTTTCATTTCTCGCTATCGGTAAATTTATATCCGAATCCATAGACGGCCTTTATGTTCATGTCGGCTCCGGCCTCGGAGATTTTCTTTCTAAGGTTCTTTATCTGTGCATAGACAAACTGGAAGTTATCGACCATGTCTATGTGGTCGCCCCAAACCGCTTCGGCAAGAACAGCCTTGTCAACGATGTGTCCGGGACGTTGCATGAAGTATAACAATATGTCGAACTCTTTCTTGAGCAGCGGTACATCATTGCCTCCTATCGATACGCGACGGCTCTGTAGGTCGAGCGATATGTTGCCGGCATTCATGCTGTTCTGTACAGCACCGTTGCCCCTTCTCAGTACGCTCTTTATACGTGCCGACAGTTCTGCCATGTAGAACGGTTTCGGCAGGTAGTCGTCGGCTCCCAGGTCCAGTCCTTCTATCTTGTCATCAAGAGAGTCGCGTGCCGATATTATTATCACCCTGTCGTTCTTTCCCATTCTTTTTATCTGCTCAAGCAGGCGCAGGCCGTTGCCGTCGGGCAGCATTATGTCGAGCATTATGCAGTCATAGCTGTAGCCTGCAATCTTGTCGCATGCATCGAAGTATGTCGGTGCGCACTCAACAACATATCCCTCTGCAAGCAGTGCACGCTGCATAATCTCACGTAAAGAGGCGTCGTCTTCAATTATAAGCAGTTTCATAGTAATATATCTTTACACGCAAATATACAATGCAATTCTGAATTGCAACTGAAACAGGGCTGTTATTCCACTAGTTCAAAATCGAGCTGTTTGCGGTCGAGGTTGGCGCGTACAATCTTTATGCGTACCGGGTCGCCTATTGTGAAGCGGCGGTGGGTGCGACGTCCTATTATGCAGTAGTTGGTATCGTCGAACTCATAATAGTCGTCCTGCAATGTGCGCATGGGTATCATTCCCTCGCACTTGTTCTCGTTAATCTCGGCATAGAGCCCCCATTCGGTAACACCGCTGATGACTGCATCGAACTCCTCACCTATGTGTTCGCTCATGAACTCGACCTGTTTATACTTTATGCTTGCGCGTTCGGCATTTGCAGCAACCTGTTCCTGTGCTGAACAATGTTCGCACAAGTCCTCGTATTTCTGCTGGCTTACTGTGCGGGCACCAAGTGTCAGGTATCTGTGCAGAAGCCTGTGTACAAGCAGGTCGGGATACCGCCTGATAGGCGAGGTGAAGTGTGTATAGTACTGGAAAGCCAGTCCGTAGTGGCCTATGTTGCCGGTCGAGTAGCGCGCTTTCTGCATGGCACGTAATGATATCTGTTCTATCACATTCTGTTCCTTGCTTCCGCTGACATCCTTGAGCAGACTGTTTAGTGCGCTGGCTGATGTGGTACGTCCCGATGCGCTGCGCATCTTGTAACCGAGTTTGTTGACGAACTTTGCAAGCATAGCCATCTTTTCCATGTTGGGCTCGTCATGTATTCGGTAAACGAATGTCTTGGGTGTGTTGCCTGGGGTCTTACGGCCGATTCTCTCCGCTACGGTGCGGTTGGCGAGCAGCATGAACTCCTCAATGAGCTGGTGCGACTCGTTGCTCTCGCTGAAATATACCGACAATGGTTTGCCTTTCTCGTCGAGACGGAAATGTACCTGTGCCTGTTGGAAATCGATTGCTCCGCTCTGGAAACGTTTGCTTCTCATCTTCTGTGCAAGACTGTTGAGTACCTTTATCTCTTCGCAATACTCTCCCTCGCCTTTTTCTATGATTTCCTGTACCTCTTCGTAGCAGAAACGGCGGTTGCTCTTTATTATGGCACGTGTTATGTTGAACTTCTTTACTTCAGCCTTCTCGTTGATGGTAAATATTACCGAATAGGTAAGTTTCTCCTCGTTGGGTCGCAAAGAGCAAAGGAAGTTGCAAAGGTGCTCGGGAAGCATCGGTATGGTGCGGTCAACAAGGTAGATTGAGGTGGCGCGTTTGAATGCCTCTTTGTCTATTATGCTGCCCTCGGTAACGTAGTGCGATACATCGGCGATATGTACACCTATCTCCCACATCCCATCACCGGCCGAGCGTATGGAGAGTGCATCGTCGAAGTCCTTTGCATCTACAGGGTCTATGGTGAATGTGGTTACATTACGGAAGTCCTCTCGGGTAGCAATCTCTTCGGGGGTGATATCTGTAGCCAACTTTGATGCGGCAAGTTCCACTGCTTCGGGGTATTTGTAAGGCAAACCGAACTCGGCAAGTATGGCATTCATTTCCGTGTCGTTATCTCCGCTCTTGCCAAGGATGTCAATGACCTTGCCTGTCGGGTTCCTGCTGTCTGCCGGCCATTCAAGCAGTTTTACTACAGCCTTGTCGCCGTTCTTTCCCCCTTTGAGCATCTCTTTCGGGATGAATATGTCATTCGGCATTATGCGGTTTTCTGTTATGAGAAAGGCATAATGTCTCTCTACATGCAGTTCTCCCACAAAGGTGTCATGTGCACGTTTTACTATCTCAACGACTTCTCCTTCCCTTCCGCGTCCCCTGCGGCGGGCAAAGAGTGCTACACGCACCATATCGTCGGTAAGGGCATGGGCCGAGTTGCGTTCGCTGATGAGGACCGGTTCGCTGCCATCCTCTGGATAGAACTCGTTGAAGCCGTCCCTGTTGCGGGAGAACTTGCCGTACAGCATTGAAACGTTGTTGGCAAGGACATATCTGCGGAATTCGGGCTCCATAAGGTAGCCGTCGAAAACCATGTCGTCAAGAATCTGTACACAGAGAGTCCTTGCTGATGATGATGTCAGGCCAAGTTCCTTGAATATCTCTTTAGGACTGAACTTGTTGCCGCTGTTGCGGTTGAAGAGTTCTACAAGCATCTCTACAAGGACGTTCTTGTTCATCCGTCCTTTTCCTTTTCCGCCTTTCTTTGCCATAATATCGAGCTTATGAATTAATTTTGCTCCTAAATTAGTAATAAAATGGCATTTCATGACATATTGCCTGTAAAACTATGTGCAGAAATGTTTAAACTTTGTGAAAACCGTGGTTATGCAGGTGTGGGCATGCTCTAATCCGGTTCTTTACTGCATGCACCTTTATTGCTGTTTCCGTTCATCATTCCGTTGTACACACGGAAATAATGAACTCTTTTAGTTCAACTGTACGGCAAATAGCGGTTGTACAGTCCCGGTATGTGGCAAGGTGTTGCATGAAAGGGGAATTGCCGTCGAGCGGCTGTGTGGTTATATCCTTAAGTACTGTAGATTTGTCGGGGAAGCACTTGAAAGCAGCTTCTTTTGCAGTCCATAGCCGTAGTGCTTCTGTCTTTTCATTCCCGTCTGGTTGCAGTGTATCTATTTCTTTTGTTTGCAGGAATGCTGTAGCCAAGGCAAGGGCATTCCTCTTCTTGGATTCAATATCGATACCAATGGGCTTGTTGGCAAAGGCTATTGCTGCATAGCCATGTGTGTGGCTGATGCTTATATGCTTATTGCAGCCGTCAAGGACCGGCTGTCCATTGGCGCGGTATATGATACTGCAATTCCCGTATGGCGTAAGTTCGAGCAGTGCACGCACGGCAAGCCACTCGCGAAGCCGTTTGGGTGCCTTGAACCTTTCACGGGCCTCAGGCAACAGTCTGTTGCATGTCTGGCTCTGTGCTGCAAGTTCCTCGGCATTCTCTTCAATATGCCAGAAATATATCTCTACATTCTGTAATGGTGGAATCTCGGGATGAATCTGCGGCATGGTACTTGTGGTATTGGAATGACCGGTGTTTGACTTATAAGGCAAAGATATGTATTTTTGTTCATTTACAGGCAAGTGGACGATCTTTTAGTAGCCCCCTTAATGTTTTTTGCTTATCTTTGCAGTGTAGAATCATTGTAAAGGTTTTTTCATATCGATGAAAGTTTTAGTAACAGGTGCAAGTGGCTTTATAGGCAGTTTCATTGTAGAGAATGGCCTTGGAAGAGGATATGAGGTCTGGGCAGGCGTGCGTGGAAACAGTAGCCGCAAATATCTCCGTGATGAGCGTATCAGCTTTGTGGAGCTGAATTTCTCTTCTCCTGTGCAGTTGAAAGAACAACTTGCCTTGTTCAAGAGGGAACATGGCAGTTGGGACTATATAATCCATGCGGCCGGTGTTACCAAATGTCTCGACAAAAATGATTTTTTTAAGGTAAACTACGAGGGTACAAAGAATTTTGTGGATGCCTTGCAGGAACTTGACATGGCTCCCCGCAAGTTTATATACCTGAGTTCATTGAGCGTGTTCGGCCCAGTGCGTGAGGAGATACCTTATCTCCCCATTATGGAGAGCGATGTGCCGCGCCCCAATACTGCGTATGGCGAAAGCAAACTGCTTGCCGAGAGGTATATTATCGGGAATGCGGCATTCCCTTATGTGATACTGCGTCCCACCGGTGTCTATGGTCCTCGCGAACGTGACTATTTCCAGATGGCTGCAAGCATAAAGAATCATGTTGATTTTGCAGTAGGCTACAAACCACAGGTTATAACCTTTATATATGTCAAGGATCTTGTTAAGGCAATATATCTTGCAGTTGAGAGCAGAGTGGAGAACCGCTGCTATTTCGTGAGTGAGCCTTGTGGCTATAACAGCCGTTCTTTCAGCGACTATATACAGAGTGAGTTGGGCGTAAAGAGAGTGCTTCATATAAAGGCTCCGGTATGGTTCCTGAAGGTAATATCGTCATGTGCCGAGTGGTTATCGTATCTTACTAAAAAGCCTAGTACGCTCAATAGCGACAAGTACAATATAATGAAGCAGAGGAACTGGCTTTGTGACACTCTGCCAATAGAGAATGAACTTGGCTTCACGGTTGATTATCCTCTGGGCGAGGGTACGCGTGAAACTATCAAATGGTATAAACAAGAGAGATGGCTATAGGATTTTTTAAACCAATTGAACAGGAGAGGAAATTCCTCGCCGTAGAAAAACTGAATTTGATTTATAACCTGTTTACCACAATACTGGTACTGATATTCTTCAACAGGTTGGATGCACCGCAGAGCCAGTTGCTTTGCCGATTCTTTATACTTGCAGGAACTTTTGCGCTGATATATTTATATACCAGATTCCCGTCGAGGGCGACAGTATTCCTTAGGATTGTGGGACAGATGGCTCTTTTGAGTTATTGGTATCCCGAGACGTTTGAGTTCAACCGTATATTCATGAACCTTGACCACGTCTTTGCATCGCTCGATTACAATCTCTTCGGCTGTCAGCCCGCTTTGATGTTCGAGCAGGTATTGAGTTCCGACTTCTGGCGCGAGGCCTTCAATCTTGGATATTGGCTCTACTATCCCATGATAGCTTGTGTCTCCATCTACTATTTCTTCTACCGCCCTAAGGAGGTGGAACGTTGTACATTCATAATAATATCCTCGTTTTTCATTTATTACATAATATATATATTGTTTCCTGTAGCAGGTCCCCAGTTCTATTTCCCGGCGATAGGAGAAGAACTTGCCGTTGCCGGGCCCTATCCCGAGATAGGCAATTACTTCAACCTGAATCCGGAGATAACGATAGCGCAGGAGGGTAAAGGTGGTATATTTACCGATCTTGTATGTATGGCGCAGAGTACCGGTGAACGTCCTACAGCTGCATTCCCCAGCTCACATATAGGTGTCTCTACAATATTGCTTTTCCTTGCGTTCAGGGCAAAGAAGATGCTTTTTGCAGTGTTGTTGCCAGTATTCCTTCTGCTATGTTGTGCAACTGTGTATATCAAGGCACACTATCTTGTAGATGCCATTGCCGGCTTAGCAACAGGTGTGATGTTTTACTATTTGACCTCATTCATCTATAAGAAGTGGTTTCAGAGGGAGTAATTTCTGATTTTCTCCGGTTTTTAAGAATTCGCCTGAATTTTTTAAAAAAGAATCGATATTTCAGATTCATTTCAGAATCGTATATAATCTTTGCAGCGTAACCGATGGACAATAACTGTTTCGTCAATCTCATGGAACAGTTTCACTTTGAACCAAAAAGCGGTTACGTTGTTTAGTTGTAACCGATATTTAATTAAGAAATGATTATGAAAAAGATTCTATTTTTTGTGTTTGCGTTTTTTGTGCTCGGTGTTGCATCGATATATGCCGACAATGACAAAATCATCAACAAAAGCCAGTTGCCTGCTCAGGCACAGCAGTTCCTTAACGAGAATTTTGCCGGTGTAAAGATTTCATATGCTAAGCAGGAGAAGGATTTCCTTTCACGCTCCTATGAGGTGATGCTTGCCGATGGCACTAAACTGGAATTCTCCAGCAAAGGTAATTGGGAGGAGGTCGATTGCCGTTACGGCGAGGTCCCAACCAACATAATACCTGCGCCTATAGCAAAATATATCAAGGATAACTATCCAAACGAGAAAGTTCTTAAAATAGAACGTGACAGGAGTAATTATGAGCTCAAACTCTCCAACCGTCTGGAGCTGACATTCAACCAGGATTTTAAGATAATAGATATTGACAATTGATTTATTTCCAACATTTATAACAACTGAAAACGACTTATGAAAAAACTATTTCCTATTTTTGTGCTGTCGCTGTTTGCCTTCGTTGCCTGCGACGATGACGATGACAAGAACCTGCCTTTGAGCAAGAACGTGGTAGAGTTCATCGAGAGTAAATATAATGGTGCTGTAATACGCCATTCCGAGTACGACGACAATGGTCTTGTAGAGGTAGAGATACTTCACGAGTCTCTGGTCAAGGATGTCTATTTCACAACCGCCGACGAGTGGGTATATACCTCTTGGGATGTGCGCCTGGCAAATCTGCCGGCGATAGTAAAGGAGGCTGTAACCAATGCATATCCCGACTTTGTGCTTGAGGAGGCCGATTATGTGGAGCGTCCGAATCTGTCATACTATGCTGTTGAAATTGAAAAAGGCAATGCCGATGTCATAGTATTTGTGTCACCGGAGGGTGAGATACTCGACGCATCTACCGGTGAGCCCGGAACAAAACCGGTACTCAGCGATGCTGTACGTAGCTTCATTGCCGAGAAATATCCTGCTGCAAAGATTGTAGAGTACAGCTACACAGTCAATGGGCTCCTTGAAGTCGATATCGTAGATGGTGTGATTGAAAATGAGGTCTATTTCGACACTAATGATGCATGGGTGCAGACCGATTGGGATGTATCTGCCGACACACTCCCCGATGCAGTTCTGAAGGCTCTTGCTGAACTTTATCCACAATATTTTGTTGACAGTGCCGAATATGTAGAACGTCCCGAAGGGGTAGTATTCTATACCGTTGAACTCGAACAAGGCAGCACCGAAATTGTGGTGAATGTGACTCCCGATGGTGAGGTTCTGAAATAACACTTCTGGGGTAGTAATATGAAGCCAGGGCGAATCTGCTCTGGCTTCGATGTGTATGCAGGCATTCTATTGCTTGCCTTTTGTCATTTTTAAGATATTGCATTTCGTTTTTCTGCCCGAAGGGGGTGGAAAAACGTTTTTTTTTTCTAATTTTGTAACTTTAGGATAATTGGATGTTTAAATGCGAGTAATAGACTATATAAACTCATCTTCGAGAACGGCATTCTCTTTCGAGGTGCTGCCTCCGTTGAAGGGTACCGGCATCGAGAGATTATTTGGCAATATCGACCGTCTGATGGAGTTCAACCCCGGATATATAAACATTACAACCCATCATAGCGAACCGGTATATCAGAATCTGGGTGACGGTACATTCAAACTGAGCAGCATACGCCGCCGTCCGGGCACTGTGGCTGTGGCTACTGCCATACATCATCGATACAATGTACCGGTGGTGCCGCATATACTTTGTGACGGATACACGCTCGAAGATACGGAATATGTACTCATAGACCTGCAGCTTTCAGGGATTAATGATATACTGGTGTTGCGTGGCGACAAATGCAAGGGTGATGCGAATGTGGCTCCAGCAAGGGGAGGCAACATACATGCGATAGATCTTGTACGTCAGGTAAACCGTTTCAATGAAGGTTTCTTTGTTGACGGCTCGGCAATGAAGGAGCGTGGCAAGCCGTTCTCGTTCGGTGTTGCCTGCTATCCCGAGAAGCATGAAGAGGCTCCCAATATGGAGAGTGACCTTGCCGTGCTCAAGCAGAAGGCTGATGAAGGTGCAGCCTATGCAGTGACGCAGATGTTCTTCGATAACAGCAAGTATTTTGCGTTTGTGGAACGTGCACGTGCAGCAGGGATAACAATCCCCATAATACCGGGTATAAAGCCTATACACCGTCTTTCGCAACTGAATGTGTTGCCAAAGACATTCCGTGTCGATTTGCCGGGCGAACTGGTTGCCGAGATAAACCGCTGCAAGGATGATGCGGCAGTTGCCCTGGTGGGCCGTGAGTGGGGAATAAGCCAATGCCGTGAGCTTATGGAACATGGTGTGCCGAGCATTCATTTCTATACGCTCAATGCATTTGACAGTGTTTATGATATAGCAAAAGCGATATACCGATGAGTCTGTTCTTCAAGGATATAATAGGTCAGAGGGGTGTAGTTGAACAGCTGCGCCGTTGTGTCGATGAGAACCGGTTGGCGCACGCATTGCTTATGACAGGGCCACGTGGCAACGGAAAGCTTGCCATAGCCATTGCTCTTGCCAATTATCTGCTTTGCAACAATCGTGGCGAAGATGCTTGCGGCAGTTGTCCGGCTTGTGTAAAGCTTGCCAAGTTTGTCCACAGCGACATACATTTTGTTTTTCCGGTAAAGAACAGGAAAGGAAGTGGTGATAAGCCTGTAAGTGATGATTATATAACGGAATGGCGCGAACTTCTCTCAAAAGGGGCCTATTTCAGCTATGACGATTGGCTTGCGAAGCTCGACATAGAGAACCAGCAGCCGATGAATATGAACGTGAGAGCAGCGTCATATTGCACAAGCTTTCCATGCAGTCGCGCGAAGGCGGTTGGAAGGTCGTGATAATGTGGCTGCCCGAGAAGATGAAAGAGGAGGGTTCCAACAAATTGCTCAAGATAATAGAGGAGCCGCCTAAAGATACACTCTTCCTGCTTGTGTCGGAGGAACCGGACAAGATTATACCTACCATATTGAGCCGTGCGCAGCGTGTAGAGATACCGCGTATATCACAAACCGACATGGAAGATGCTTTGCAGCAACACTATGGTCTTGCTTTCGATGAGGCAAAGTCAATAGCTTCGCAAAGTGCCGGCAATTGGGAGAAAGCCGAGGAGATGCTGTCGCTTAATGAGGAGAAAGCACGTTACCTTGAACTATTCATGCAGCTTATGCGTGTTGCCTATGCGCGCAATATACGTGACATGAAGGCATGGAGCGAACAGGTGGCGGCACTTGGGCGTGAACGTCAGAAACGGCTTCTCGAGTATTGTCAACGTATGATACGCGAGAACTTCATAATGAACTTCAAGAGAGATGAGATGATTTATATGTCTCAGGATGAGCGTAACTTCTCGGTGCGCTTCTCCCCGTTCGTAAATGAACGCAACATATTTGGCATTATGGAGGAGCTATCCGAAGCGCAGAGGCATATTGAACAGAACGTAAATGCAAAAATGGTCTTTTTCGACATGTCGTTGAGAATGATTGTTTGGATAAAAAACAGATAAATGGACAAGAAATATAAATCGAATAACGGTTGTGCCGGTATCTGCTGCAAGGGGTGCGGCAGAATGGATGCACCATTGAATACCTTTGACTGGCTTGCAGGAATTCCCGGAAATGAGGAGTTTACCGATATTGTTGAGGTTCAGTTCAAAAATACCCGTAAAGGATACTATAGGAACAGCAACAATATCCAGTTGCAGAAAGGTGATATAGTGGCTGTTGAGGCTACTCCTGGACATGATATCGGCAAGGTGACCATGACCGGCCGTCTTGTGCTGCTGCAGTTGAAGAAGACAAGGCTGACTCCCGAAAGCGAGTTCAAACGCATATACCGCAAGGCACGTCCGGTGGATATGGAGAAGTATGAGGAAGCAAAGGCCCGTGAGCATGAGACAATGATACGTTCTAGGCAGATTGCCAAGGAACTTGAGCTTGACATGAAGATTGGGGACGTCGAGTATCAGGGTGATGGCCAGAAGGCGATATTCTATTATATTGCCGACAATCGTGTCGATTTCAGGCAACTCATCAAGGTGCTTGCCGATGCATTCAAGATAAAGATTGAGATGAAGCAGATAGGTGCACGTCAGGAGGCCGGCCGTATAGGTGGAATCGGTCCTTGTGGCCGCGAACTGTGCTGTTCTACATTCACCACCAATTTTGTCTCTGTATCTACATCGGCGGCGCGTTTTCAGGATATATCGTTGAATCCCCAGAAACTGGCAGGCCAGTGTGCAAAGCTCAAATGTTGTCTCAATTATGAGGTTGATGCATATGTCGAGGCATCGCGTCACATTCCGCCGCGTGAAGTGGAACTTGAGACACAGGATGGCACATTCTACTTCTTCAAGTGTGATATAATGCGTGGAGAGGTTACATACTCTACCGATAAGCATATTCCTGCAAACCTTGTCACCGTGCCTGCACGCCGGGCCTTTGCCGTCATTGAAATGAACAAACGCGGTGAACGTCCCGAGAGCCTGTCGGCAAGCGGTTCGCATGAGCCACGACGTCCGGTCGATCTTCTTGAACAGGAGAATATAAACCGTTTCGACAATGCTCAGAAATCGAACAAGAAACGTAGAAAGAACAATTCCGGAAGGTCCGATAAGAAACGTACCAATAACGTCAAAAGGGATAAAGGACAGAACAATGCGTCAAAGGATTAACAGGTTGCTCTATCTGCTCTCTCTCTTGGCCCTTGTTTCATGCGGAGGCACACTGTTTCATCGTTATGAGCAGGTGGGCGATATGCTATGGGAAAAATCGGATACTATCGAGTTCTTGTATAACGGCTCTGAGCTAGGTAGCGAGACAGGTGTCGATGCCACTCTGGAAATACGTCACGATGCGGGTTACGACAATAGGTATCTATTGGTACGTATGGAGGTCATGGATGTTGTTGACAACTGTATAGTGGCTGTGGATACATTCCTTTGCGAGGTATATGACGATTATGGCAGACGTAACGGTTCTGCATCGGGCGGGCTATATCAGTTGTCGGGCAATACCCTACCGCTCCCGATATCATCAAAGGATACAGTGCTTGTGCGGCTGTCACATATTATGGAACAGGAGACTCTTGATGGAATAGCCGATGTAGGAATCAAGTTCGTTGAGTCTTCTGTTCACGGTCAGCATCAATTCTGAGGAACGTGAATAGCAGTATGGAGAATCCAAGGAACGAGGAACCTCCATAACTGAAGAAGGGTAGCGGAATGCCTATTACAGGCATTATGCCTAATACCATACCTATGTTTATGGTGAAGTGGAACAGGAATATCGAGGCTATGGCATAGCCATATACACGCCCGAATCTGTCGTTCTGCCGTTCGGCAAGGCTTATGAGCCTCAGTATGAACGCAACAAAGATAACCATTACAAAGAATGAACCGGCAAAGCCCTGTTCTTCACCTATTGTGCAGAATATGAAATCGGTGTCCTGCTCAGGTACATACTTCAATTTTGTCTGTGTACCGTTGAGGAAACCTTTGCCGAACATTCCTCCTGAGCCTATGGCAATCTTCGATTGATATACATTGTACCCAGCACCTGAGATATCCTCCTTCAAGCCGAGAAGAACCTCTATTCTCACTTTCTGGTGCGGCTTGAGCACATTCTGCATTACATAGTTGCATGAATTGAAAAATGCAAGTGCTCCCACAATATATACAGCTATCCATATATTCTTCTTCTCCTTCTTCAACCTGGCCATAAGCAACAGGTATATGATATTGAATGCGAGCAGTATATATTGTGTTATCATTATATCGAACTCAATAAGATATACAGCCACAAAATAGGAAAGGAGTGTTCCTGATGCATTGACGATTAGAAGGACAAGGGTTGTCTTCCGGCTTTTGCACCAGAACCATGCCATTGCTGTGGAGAATGTCTGTATAAGTACTGTAACGGCATAAGGTCCTATATTTACAGGTAGCTCGCTGAATGGTTCGTTGCTGTATTTTATGCCCACAACAAAGTAAACTATTGCTGTTGCACCCATGAGCAGATATATTCCTGTCATGCCTTCGCGGTATAATGCGAGGAAAAGTGCAAAATATACAAGCGCGCTGCCGGTCTCCTTCTGGCCTACGATTATGATCATAGGTACCAGTATTATGGCTATGCATTTGAGGAAGTCCTTGTTGTTTTTCATATCGAACTCGCGTCGCCCTATGAATGCGGCCAGAGCCATTGCTGTTGCAGCTTTCATGAACTCTGCCGGCTGTATGCTGAAGGTGCCTATGGAAATCCAAGAGTGTGATCCTTTTATGTCCTTAGCAATGAAAATAGTAAGTATGCCCAACAATAGGGTAGTTAGATAGGCTATACCCGAAATGTTGCGATAGGTGTGCTTGGGTACGCACATAAGCAGGATACCTACAATCATGGATATTCCCATCCATAGTGCCTGTTTGCCGGTTCTTTCGCTTTGGTCCAGAAACTCGAGGAAACTTGTTTCGATGTAGCTATGGCTTGCACCGCATATGGCGAGCCAACCCATAACTCCCAAGCCGATGTACAGTGCAACAGTCCACCAGTCAATTCTTGTGAAAATGTTACCGCTCCGCTGTTCCATAGTATATAACTCGATTTTCCATCTCCTTGGCTTTCTTTGCGCTCTCATCGCTCAGACTGTCATTAAGGTATTGCTCCATCATCAGGGCACCTATGGGTACTCCGTATGTTGCACCGAATCCACCGTTTTCTACATATACGGCTATTGCTATCTTGGGATCATGCATGGGGGCAAATCCCATAAAAGCCGAGTGGTCCTTTCCTTTGTTCTGGGCTGTACCGGTCTTTCCGCACACCTCAATGTCGGGGAGGTTGGCTGCGCGGCAAGTTCCGTTTGTCACAGCAAGTCTCATACCTTCGGCAATATCCTCGTAGATTCTGGCATCCACCATTGTCTTCCGCGGTGTAGTGTATGTTGTGTCGAGTTCTTCACCCTCGATTCCCTTTACTATGTGTGGGGTTATGAATGTTCCTCTGTTGGCTATGGTTGCACACAAGTTGGCTATCTGTAGCGGGGTAAGCGTAACCTCACCTTGTCCAATGGCAATACTGATTACTGTGACGGCGCGCCAATAGTTGCCATAGTGTTTGGTGTAGAATTCAGCATTAGGTATCATACCTCGGACCTCACCGGGCAAATCTACACCGAGCTTATAACCGAATCCCATGGATACCATGTAGTCACGCCATTTGTTCATGGCCTCTTTTGTGCCTCCGGAATATTTGCTTGAGCCGAACATTCTGTGCAGACCCCAACAGAAATAGGCATTGCACGAAGTTGCTATTGCCGGTTTCAGAGATATCGGCGAGGAGTGTGCATGACAGCCCAGACGGAAATTGTTCAGTACAAAACCGCCTTGGCAAGGGAATGATGTGTTGCAGTCGATTATTCCTTCCTGCATGAATGTGGCAGCCTGTGATGTCTTGAATGTTGAGCCAGGCGGGTATGTGCCCATTATTGCGCGGTTGAGCAGTGGCTTTCGTTTGTCCTTCGACAACTCCTTGTGGTTCTTGCCGCGTTCACGGCCGGTGAGCAGTGACGGGTCATATGTGGGCGATGATACCATGCAGAGAATCTCACCTGTTGCAGGCTCAATGGCTACGATACTGCCAATCTTGTTCTTCATCAGTCTCTCGCCGAGTTGTTGGAGCTCTATGTCGATGCTCAACGTAAGGTCCTTGCCTCGTATAGCCAACGTGTCGAGTTCACCGTCCCTGTAGTTGCCTTGTATGCGACCATGTGCGTCGCGCAGCAATATCTCCGTGCCCTTTCTGCCTCTTAGAGCCTCCTCGTATGATGCCTCTATGCCTTGTGTGCCGATGTAGTCACCACGCTGGTAGTATGGATCGCTGTCAATCTTCTTCTGCGACACCTCTCCGATATCACCGAAGAGAACTCCTGCCGCATTGTAGCTGTATTGCCTGATGGAGCGTTTGCGCACGTGCAGTCCCGGGTAGAGGAACAATTTCTCCTGGAATGCTGCATACTCCTCTGCCGACAGTTGTGTCATCAGCTCTTGCTCCGTATATGGCGAATATCCGGGGTTCAGCCTCCTGTCCTTTACCCTCTTGACGCGTTCTTTGAAGTCATCGATTGTGATTCCTAATGTGTTGCACAGTGCAAGCGTGTCGATATCTTTAAGCTCCCTCGGTACGAACATTATATCGTATGAAGGCTTGTTATATACCAGTAACTTGCCGTCGCGGTCGTACATGAGACCTCGTGCAGGATAGATGGTCTTCTCGTAGAAGGCATTACTGTCGGCCTTGTCTTTGTAGCTGTCATTGTCTGCCTGAAGGCTCAGCAGCTGCAAAGTGAAGACTGCAAGAATGAGAAGGACTATTCCTGACAGTATATATCTGCGTGTGTCGAAACTATGATTCTTCATTGACGTTGTCCTTTGCTTGAGAACAGTTCTATTACAGCGACGAACAGCATTGTGAGCATCGTGCTGCTCAGGATACAGAGGATGAGTATTGACGGGTAGCTGAAGGTAAAGAGTTCAAGCATGAACAGCAGCGTATAGAAAATTGCTATGCATAGAGCTGAATAGACCATATACCCGCCCCATTTGATATTCTTTACTCCGGGTATGAAGTCGTCGGCCATACCTTTATGCGTAAAGATTGCCAATATCGGATTTCTTGCGAAACACATGGCTGTTGCAGCGGCTGCATGCACTCCCGGTGTATTGTTGAACATGTCAACGATGAGGCCGGAGAGAAATCCCCAGATTAGCAGCTCCGATGTCTTGGTGTGTCTTGGTTGCTTGAGAATGAATATCAGATATATGCAAGCAGTCGCATATCCGAAGAGGTGGATGCGGCTGAATACAAATACCTGTACTGTCAGTAGCAGGATAAAATTGCGTATGCGTGTTAGTAGATTCTTGTTCATTCTTCCTTTAAGCTATTCTCGAGCATTTCCTGCTCCTCCCTGCTGTCGTTGCCGACGACATATACATTTCCAATCGATGAGAAATCGACGAACAGCCTCACTTTTGCCTTGAAGAAGAGGCCGTCATTGGAGTCCTCTATGTTCTCAATTGCTCCTACTGGCATTCCTTCGGGGAATATAGACGAAAATCCGCTGGTGACTACCGTGTCGCCTATGCCGAATCCGGCCTGGTTAGGCAGGTCTATGAGATATGAGTAGCGGGTGTCGTCTCCGTCCCATTTCAGGGTACTGTAGCTGTTGGTGTCCTTTATCTTGCAGCTCAGGCTGTTTTTACCGTTGAGCAACGGAAGAACAATTGTGAAACCATCCGAGGAGGTGTATGTGATACCAATCACGCCTCTCTCGTTGAAGACTCCCATCTGCTGCTTTATACCGTCGTCGCTGCCCTTGTCGATTGTTATGAAGTAGTTGTTCTTGTCGTTGTTTATGTTTACGACCCTTGCTGTGTTATAATAGTACTCATCTCCGTTTACCGGCCGCGGAGCGTTGGCAAGCAGTGCGCTGTCCTTGTATGTCCCCAACTCATTCCTAAGCGACTCAATCTCCTCGAGCAATGCCTTGTTGTGGCTTACAAGTGCAACATTCTTTTCTCTCAATGTGAAATAATCTTCAATGTCGGTAAAAGCGGAGTATATGTTTCCTGCTATGCTGTTGGCCGATGTGAAGGCTGCTGCACCTTGGTAGTTGTTGAAACTGACAATAAGCACAAGACTGATTCCTTCCAGTAAAAGGAACAGGAACCAGTGATTGTGCTTAATGAAGAAGTTCAATATACTCTGCACGGCCTCTTCGGTTTATCTCATTAGGAATGGATAAGAGAGGTCATTGAGTGCCAGAGCGGTACCCTTTGCCACGCAGTAGAGCGGGTTCTCGGCAATGTGGAAAGGAATGTTTATCTTGTTCGACAAACGCTTGTCGAGTCCGCGGAGCAATGCGCCGCCGCCGGCAAGGTATATGCCGTTATGTACGATATCGGCATATAGTTCGGGTGGGGTGTGCTCGAGTGCGCTTATGATGGCATTCTCAATCTTTATGATAGACTTGTCGATACAGTGTGCAATTTCCTGATAGCATACGGGAACCTCGATAGGCATTGCTGTGATGCGGTTAGGACCATGGACAATGTAGTCCTGTGGAGCCTCGTCGCCAAGGTCGGTGAGTGCCGAACCTACATGAATCTTTATACGTTCGGCCATACGCTCGCTGACACGTACATTGTGCTGGCGACTCATGTAGTCCTGTATGTCGGCTGTGAAGTCGTCACCGGCAGTACGTAGTGAACCGTTCGATACGATGCCGCCGAGTGAGATTACGGCAATCTCTGTTGAACCGCCACCTATGTCAACAACCATGTTGCCCTCCGGAGCAGTAACATCAAGACCGATACCGAGAGCTGATGCCATTGGCTCATATATGAGATATACATCGCGGCCACCTGCATGTTCTGCCGAGTCGCGTACAGCACGCAGCTCAACTTCGGTAGAGCCATAAGGCACGCCTATTACCATTCGTAGTGAAGGTGTGAATATCTTGCTGCCCATGTTTACCTTGTCGATGAAACCGCGCATCATCATCTCGCAGGCATAGAAGTCTGCGATGACTCCGTCCCTCAATGGGCGGATAGTCTGTATGTTGGGGTTGGTCTTCTCGTGCATCTGCTTTGCCTTTTCACCAACCGCCATCATCTTCTTTTGTCCGTCTATTGCTACAACTGAAGGCTCGTCAACAACTATCTTGCCGTTGTAGGAAATTATAGTGTTGGCTGTACCCAAGTCGATGGCAACATCCCTAGTAAATGAAAATAGACCCATTTCTTTTAATTGTTTTTTAGAATTAATGTTTGAAGTGACGGAATCCTGTTGTTACCATTGCGACACCGTTGGCATCGCAGTAGTCAACCGATTCCTTGTCACGGATTGAACCTCCCGGGTGTATTACGGCTGTTATGCCGGCCTTGTGTGCAATCTCCACACAATCGGGGAAGGGGAAGAAGGCATCGCTGGCCATTACGCAACCTTCGAGCGAGAAGCCGAATGTGCCGGCTTTCTCAATGGCATGTCTAAGGGAATCAACACGCGATGTCTGGCCTACACCGCTTGCAATGAGCTGCTTGTTCTTTGCAAGTACAATTGCATTGCTCTTGCTGTGCTTCACAATCTTGTTTGCAAACAGCATGTCCTCAACCTCGCTTGCCTTCGGTGCAACCTTTGATACGGTCTGCAAGTCATCTGCAGTCTCCACTTTGGTGTCGCGTTCCTGTACAAGAACTCCGTTCAGTACACTACGGAATGTCTTTTCGGGCATTGTAGTCTGCTTCTGGATGAGGATGATGCGGTTCTTCTTCTGCTTGAGAACCTCAAGCGCATCGGCATCGTAGCTTGGAGCGATTATTACCTCGAAGAAGATTCCGTTCACCTTCTCGGCTGTAGCCTTGTCAACATTTGCGTTGGCAATCAGTACACCACCGAAAGCAGATACCGGATCACCTGCAAGTGCAGCATCCCATGCCTCGGCAAGTGTCGGACGCGAAGCCAGGCCGCAAGCATTGTTGTGCTTGAGTATAGCAAATGTGGTCTCGCCGGCAAAATCGCCGATAAGTTCAACGGCTGCATTTATATCGAGCAGGTTGTTGTAGGAAATCTCCTTGCCATGTACCTGCTCCAGCATTTCGTTGAACTTGCCATAGAATGCTCCCTTCTGGTGCGGGTTCTCACCGTAGCGGAGCGACATCGGTGTGTCGTTTGTCTGGCGGAACGCGCTCCGGTCTTCCTTGTCGAACCAGTTGAATATAGCCGAGTCGTATGCCGACGAAACTGCAAAAGCTTCACGTGCGAAGAAACGACGCTCCTCGAGTGTGGTCTCTGCACCCTTGCTCTTGAGAATTTCGTGGAGTGGGGCATACTGTGCCTTGCTGGCAACAATGACAACATCGTTGAAGTTCTTTGCTGCACCGCGGATGAGCGAAATGCCGCCTATGTCAATCTTCTCAATGATGTCGGCATCGCATGCGCCCGAAGCAACAGTCTGCTCAAACGGATAGAGGTCAACGATAACCAAATCAATCTCGGGAATCTCGTACTGTGCCATCTGCTGCTGGTCCTTTTCCAATTCTCTGCGGCCAAGGATACCGCCGAACACCTTTGGATGGAGTGTCTTTACACGGCCTCCCAAGATTGATGGGTAACCGGTGAGGCTTTCTACTGCAGTGCATGGGATGTCTAATGACTCAATGAACTGCTGTGTGCCGCCTGTTGAGATAAGCTGTACGCCCTCGGCGTGAAGCATCTTTATTATCTCGTCAAGTCCGTCTTTATGGAAAACGGAAACCAATGCCGATTTGATTCTCTTTGTTGACATGTCTATTCTGATATTTTGTTGTTTATTCTGTTGAATATAAGTGACTTGGCTGTGAAATTAGGGGGAAGCCCCCGATTCTTTCGCGAAGTTAACTTTTTTTGTCCGATTTTACACTATAAACAAAGCCTTATTTATCAACAATAAAAGATAAAATATTTAAAAATCTTGTAGGTCGTTTTTGTTTAAGGAAATGCTGCCTAAATGTTGTAATACTCAACGTTATCTATCTCTCTCGTGTTTATATACCCCAAAAATCTCTCCAATATTTTCAATTGTGGCCGTTGCTGAAATAATAGAAAAGCCCTTCGGGGGAGTCGAAGGGCTTCTTGTATATATTGCTGTGTATTATGCTTGTTTCGGGTGGTCGATGTTGTAGTGCAGCCCGCGGCTTTCCTTGCGTTCCATTGCCTGGCGCATAATAAGATAGCCTACATTGATTACATTACGCAACTCGCAAAGTTCGCGGCTCACAATGCTCTGTTTGAAGAGTTCTTCGGTCTCTTCGTACAGAAGGTCGAGGCGGTTCCAAGCACGCTTCATGCGCAGGTCGGTGCGCACGATACCCACGTATGTACTCATAATTTGCTGCACCTCCTTGGCATCTTGTGAAATAAGCACCATCTCTTCGTTCATCTTTGTGCCTTCGTCGTTCCATTCGGGGATATCCTCGCGGTAGCTGTAACTCTCGAAATGCTCAAGTGAGTGCTTTGCAGCGGCGTCGGCATATACTACAGCCTCGATGAGCGAGTTGCTTGCCAAGCGGTTGCCTCCGTGCAGGCCTGTGCAGGAACATTCGCCTACTGCGTATAGCCTGTGGATACTCGATGCTGCATTGAGATCGACCTTGATGCCTCCGCACAGGTAGTGTGCAGCCGGGGCGACAGGGATATAGTCCTTTGTAATGTCAATGCCTAAGGAGAGGCATTTCTCGTAAATATTGGGGAAATGGCGTTTTGTTTCTTCGGGGTCTTTGTGTGTGACATCGAGATATACATGATCGTCGCCACGGGTCTTCATCTCGTTGTCTATGGCACGTGCCACAATGTCACGCGGTGCAAGTGAGAGGCGTGGGTCGTACTTGTGCATGAACTCCTTGCCGTCGATGGTGCGCAGTATGCCTCCATAGCCACGCATTGCCTCGGTGATGAGGAACGACGGCCTGTCACCGGGGTTGTAGAGTGCGGTGGGGTGGAACTGCACGAACTCCATGTCCTGCACTGTTCCCTTGGCACGATATACCATGGCTATGCCGTCACCGGTAGCAACCAGCGGGTTGGTAGTTGTCTTATATACTGCTCCGCATCCTCCGGTTGCCATGAGGGTAACCTTGCTCAAGAAGGTATGAACCTCGTTTGTGGCAATGTCGAGCACGTATGCTCCGTAACACTCGATGTCGGGTGTCTGGCGGGTTACCTCAATGCCAAGATGATGCTGTGTAAGTATCTCGATGGCAAAATGGTTGTCGAAAATGGTGATGTTAGGGTGCTTACGTACAGCATTTATGAGGGATTCTTGAATCTCGGCTCCCGTGTTGTCGGCATGGTGCAGTATGCGGAACTCGGAATGTCCGCCTTCGCGATGAAGGTCGAATTCGCCCTTTTCGTTCTTGTCGAACTCCACGCCCCAGTCTATGAGGGCCTGTATCTGCGACGGTGCTTCACGTACAACTTTTTCCACTGCTGCGCGGTCGCTTATCCAGTCGCCTGCAATCATTGTGTCCTCGATGTGCTTCTCGAAATTATCGACAAGCAAGTTTGTTACCGATGCTACGCCTCCCTGAGCAAAATAGGTGTTGGCATCCTCCAATGTTGTCTTGCAAATGAGGGCAACCTTGCCTTTGTCTGCTACTTTGAGTGCAAAACTCATTCCGGCAATTCCGGAACCGATAACCAGAAAATCAAATTTCTTGACCATATTACCATTGTTTCTTTTGGAAGAAACGGGGGTGGGGAATTGTATTATTCATCGTCATGGCCCTCTTTCTCCTTTGTCGTGTGTAAAAGTACAAAAAAATAAAATAAAAAGCTTTTTGGAGGCAATATTTCGCAAATAATCTGTAGTTTTACAAAAAATACGGGAACTGCAAATCCCTTGTAGATTATGAAAAGAGTACTTTTGTTATCGTTTATATGTATCTTTTCCCTTACAGGTGCAGTGGCACAGAAGGGGATTGCAGCCTCGATGAAGAGGCTTATGAATGACAAGATATTCACCGAGGGTGATGCCTCGGTTGTAATTTATGACCTTACGGCGGACGAAAGCCTCTTCAAGCACCGCTCGAGGAAGGTGGTGCGCCCTGCATCGGTAATGAAGGTGCTTACGACTGTAGTTGCTTTGGATACTCTTGGCTTTGAGCATACGATGAAGACTACGCTCAGCGAATCGGCTGCCGAGGGGGGATATAACCTGTATGTAAGGGGAGAGATGGATCCGCTCTTCGGTGAACAGGATATGATTGATATGGCTGCAGCAGTGCCGGCCGGCAGTGTGGTGGATACCCTGTATGCCGATTGCTCTTTCTCCGATTCTATCTATTGGGGACCGGGCTGGTCCTGGGACGACAATCCATATGCCTATCAACCTTATCTGTCACCGCTTATGCTTTGTGGCGGTGCGGTAGAGGTAGTGGTGACCCCGTCCGATGAGGGATGTCCGCCTGAATATACCTGTACACCCGAATCGTCGTTCTATACGGTGGTGAATGAGGCCGAGTGCGGTAACCCCGACCTTGGCAAGCTTACCATTCTGCGCGATTGGCTTGTCGATAGCAATGTAATACGTATAAGCGGCAATTGTACAAAGGTGAGTAAAGAGGAACTGAATATGTACAAATCTGCCGATTTCTTTCTTGCCGTGCTTGTGGAGAAACTTGATTCAATGGGTGTTGAGGTAAAGAATGTCGCATTCGGAAAAACTCCCCAACATACCAATCCTATTCATATTGCCAGCCGCCCGATACTGGATGTGGTAGAGGAGGCTCTTCTCGAGAGCAACAATCTGTGTGCCGAGTCGTTGCTGTATCATGTTGCAGCATCGGTATCATCGGCTCCTGCATCAATGGAACGTGGGTGCAAGGTTGTCGGGGCATTCGTGAAAGAGAAACTCGGATACGAGTCGGGCTATAACATTTCTGATGGTTCCGGACTGTCGCTGTATAACTATGTAACTGCCGATATGTTCATGTCGTTGTTACGTTATCTCTATTCAAACCCCGATATGTATTCCATAGTGTATGAGCGGTTGCCGCTGTCGGGTGTAAAAGGCACATTGAAGAATCGCACAAAGGGTACTGCTGCATATAAGAAGGTACGCGCTAAGACGGGTACAGTAAAAGCGGTCTCTACCCTTGTTGGCTACGCGACCGGAAAGAATGGCCACACATATGCCTTTGTGTTGCTGAACAATGGCAATATGCGTTCGAGGGATATGCGTGTGTGGCAGGATAAGGTGCTTGAAGCAATATGCAGGTAAAGCGCAGATGTGAAAACGGAATCAGTTTTCCGTTTTCATGATGCTTATGTTCCGCATGAGCTGTCGGTATCCGCAACGTTCCACTGCGCTTCTGGAAAATAGCTTGTGGTATTTCTCTTCGGTGAGTGAATGCCAGTCTTTCCATTTCATCTGCTTCAGTTCGTCGGATGGCTGAAACTGTGGAGTGCTGCTAGGTGTGGCGAACCTGTTGTGTGGGCAGGCTTCGAGGCAACGGTCGCATCCATAGAAGCACTTTCCCATCTTTCCACCGATATTTTCGGGCAATTCCCCCCTATGCTCTATCGTGAGGTACGACAGGCATTTGCGTGCATCGAAACTTTCTTTGCATAATGCGCCTGTGGGGCAGTTCTCAATGCACTTGTTGCAGTTGCCGCAGTGGTTGGATGTGAAGGGTGTGTCGTACTCTAGTTCTCTATCTATGAGCAGTTCACCCAAAAAGAAATATGAACCTTTGCCGGGTATTGTCAGTTGACGGTTGCGTCCTATCCAACCGATGCCGGCCATTACTGCCCAGTATTTTTCAAGTACCGGTGCCGAATCGCAGAAGGCACGTCCTTTTGTGGGTATAACGGCATCTATGGTACCGAGCAGTTTATATAGTTTGTCTTTTACAATTTTGTGGTAGTCTTCTCCTATCGCATATCGTGAGATGCCTTCTATCCCCTGTCGCGGAGCATAGTTGAGTGCAACGACTATGATGCTGCGGCATCCGTTTACAAGTACGGTAGGGTCGAACCGCTTGTCGCAATTCCTTTCAAGATATTGCATTGTTCCATGTTTGCCGTCACAGGTCCAATGGCTGTAGTATGTGATGGTCTCCTTTGATACGGCTTCTGCTTTTGCAATGCCGCATACGTCAAAGCCGAGACTTTTAGCCTCGGCTTTGATTTGTTGTGTGAGCCGGTGTCTGTCCATTGGTCAGAATACCTTGAATTTGTAGCCTTGCTCCAGCAACCAGTCAATAGAACGTGGCAATGCGTAGCGGAGATTGCTCTCTGAACGCATGGAGTCGTGGAAGGTTATGATTGAACCGTTGCGGGCGAAACGCTTTACATTGGCAAGCACATCCTCACCGTAGAGACGGAAACTGTAGTCACGTGTTACCAGGTCCCACATCACAAACTGGTAGCGTTTGCTCAGTTCATTGTACTGTTTGCGGCGCAGTATCCCGTGTGGCGGACGGAACAGGTTGCTGTGTATGAAAGCATCGGCCTGATCGACATTCTCTACATACTCTCTGGTACTGGTGAACAGCCCTTTCAGGTGGTTGAATGTGTGGTTCCCTACACGGTGTCCGCTCTCTACCACCTGCATATACTCTTGGGGGAATTTGTGGACATTGTCTCCTACCATAAAGAATGTGGCCTTTATGTTGTAGCGGTCCAGCAAATCGACAACCCATGGAGTTATTACGGGGATGGGCCCGTCATCAAAGGTCAGATATACTGCCTTTTCATTCGGGTCCATTCGCCATAAAGCCTTCGGGTATAGGCTGCGTATAAAGTCGGGTACCTGTTCTATGAACATATTGCTTTATAGGCTGTTTATCTTTTCCAACTGCTCAAGAACGGCATATGCGAGCGTCTCGATAGTCTTTGTTTCCTTTTCACTAGGATTCATGCCCATAGCATATTGGTAGAGCACTGCGCACAATTCTGTCTCGTTTTCTATGAATTGTTGGGCATTCTCCTGTTCACTTTGCATTGCAGCGGTATTCATGTTCCCTCTTTCACGCCTTTTCTTGGCATACTCCTTGGCGTATTCAGTGGTATATTCCTTTTCGCTCTCCAGAAGTTTTATAATAGTCTCTATTACACCGCTCTTGCTTACATCTCCTATCTTTTCGCCCTTAATGACCTTGAAAATCTTGCTCAAATTTCCTATGCGTATCGAGACCATTCTGGTATCGCGGTCGCTGCGGTCGAGATTACTGTACCAGACAAGGTATTCATATTCGCTCTTGGCAACGTTGGTGGCAAGTTCATTCATCATTGCCTTGAGATTCTTTATCATATCCTTGTTGCTCTCGTTCTCAGTCCAGTTGTCGCATATGGTACTGTAGATGTCGAGAAGTGAACCATCATAACCCTCGGGATATACAGAGCCGTCCTTGAATGCGTTGTGTGGTATGATGTCGTCAGGAATTTCCGTATCCATTTTTACAAGAAGGGCATATATCTCTTCGTATGGTCTTCCATCCTCCAACATCGCAGATGCAAGGTTTGTTATGAGGTTACGGTGTGTGTATATCATACGTGTTACCGTCTCGTCGGCATAATAATCCTTGTTCTCTTTTATACCTCCCCACTTGAAGCGGTTCATCACATTGTTGTAGAATTTGTCAATGTCGGTGTATCCTTCATACGTCATAGTCCAGTCGAACGGTGTTATGCGGTATGCCAGTCCTTCGTGCTGGAAGTAGTTTTGCAGCACGGCCGGGTATTCGCTTGTTCCTACTGTCATTGACATATATATCGGGCGTTCCCAATTAGCATTTGCCAACATGTCAAGGATTATTAGATCTCTACGGTATATCTGTGACTTTTCGAGAGGAATAATCATGTATTCAGGCATGCTCCCTCCGTATGCTTCGTCATATACTTGAGGTATTCTCATTCCTGAGCGTCTTACGGCAGCTTCATCTATAGGGATATATACCTCGTTGCACGGGATGATGCTTCTGGGTAATTCTATCTTTTCTCCCCATCCTCTTTCATCGTTAAGGGCCCTCTCGTACATGGTTATTATCTCATCTACAATCTGACGTGCCTCGGACTTTACAGTAGCGTTGGCCTCGAGAATCCAATGTTTGGTAATCTTGTTCATCTCGAACGGGTTGTCACCGAACGCTCTGTCGAACTTCTCGGGGAATGCATTGCGGTACTCCATTATGAATTCCTCCATAGGCACTATGTAGATGGCCTGGTTAGTGTTGCCTGCATAGTTTATGCGATCCCATGTTATAGGCAGTGACGGTGAGTCGTATGCCGGACGTTTCATCTGGTCGATGTACCAGTCGGTATGCAGATACGAGAGGTTACAAACTCTTGCATCGGTACGTACTCCCTCTACCTCCTGGTTATACCACAGGGGGAAGGTATCATTGTCACCGCAGGTAAATATGATAGGACAACCCTCATCTGGCAGTGTGTTCAGGTAGTTCTGTCCGAAGTCGCGGCAGGCATAACGTCCGCTGCGGTCATGGTCATCCCATGTTTGGGTAACCATCTGTACAGGAACTGCGAGACATATGATTGCAACGATGCTGTTGACAACAGTATTCTCTTTCTTTGTAATTGACTTTATCATCTGTGCAATACCTGCAACACCCATTCCAATCCATATTGCGAATGCATAGAACGAACCGGCGAATGCGTAGTCGCGCTCACGTGGCTGGTTCGGTGTCTGATTCAGGTAGAGTACGATGGCGAGTCCTGTCATGAAGAACAGCATGAAGACTATCCAGAACTGCTGTTTGCCCTTCTTGCCTCGCGTGAGCTGCCATATTATACCTAATATGCCTAATAGCAACGGCAGTGCAAAATAGACATTCCGTCCCTTGTTTTCCTTTAACTCGGTAGGCATGGTATCCTGATCTCCTACCAGTGCTTCGTCAATGAAAGGAATACCGGTAATCCAGTTGCCATACTCAATTTCACCATTGCCCTGTATGTCGTTCTGTCTTCCTACGAAATTCCACATGAAGTATCTCCAGTACATGTGGTTGACCTGATAGCGGAAGAAGAATTTGAGATTGTCGCCAATTGTGGGAACCTTTACCTTTTTCTTTCCTGTAATATCACCGAACTCGGCATCAACGTAGTTGTCGATGGGGCCTACCCACTTCTCGTATAGATGGGCATGGTCGGCACTGTACATTCTCGGGAACAGCATGTTCTGTACGTAGTTGTACTCGTATGTGCTGTCGCTCAGTTCGTATCGGTCGGGTTCGTCGGCACTTCTCTTTTCCACCCTTGTATATACCGGGCCGGTTTTGGTTATAGGGTCATCATAGTTGATTTCGGAATCGAATCCCTGACCGTATAGCAACGGACGTGTTCCGTATTGTTCACGGTTGAGGTATGTCTCGAGTGTAAAGATGTCCTCGGGCGAGTTCTGATCCATTGGGGTGTTGGCCGATGAACGTATTACAATGAGTGCATATGAAGAGTAACCGACCATAATCAACAGCATACACAGGAATGCGGTGTTGAATGTCCTGGTAGTTACAATGAACTTCTTGTTGATGGTCTTGCCTGCCTTGACAATGGTCTTGCTGTATGTCGATATAAAGAATATTGCGGCAAGCACAATGATTCCGATGAATATGCTCATGAATGAGCCGTGTCCGTAGAATGGGATGCCAAGGAGTGCAATGGCCAATGTGAAGACCGATGCAATTGCTGTCTGGCTCTTGCCTTTTTCAGTAAGCACAACACCTGTTATAAGTGTGGCAAAGAGCAGTATCAGGTAGAAGTACAATCCTGTATTGAACGGCAGTCCCAATTCGTTGACAAAGAGCAACTCGAACCAGCCTCCAACTTTTACCACGCCTGGTACAATGCCGTACAGTACGGCAAAGACAATGGCAGTAGATACAAGGAGAGCAAGGAATGTGCCTTTCCAGTTTGTGTTAGGGAACTTCTTGTAATAGACTACAAGTACGATTGCCGGGATACATAGCAGGTTCAGCAGGTGTACTCCGATAGAGAGACCTACAAGATATGCTATGAGTATGAGCCAGCGGTCACTGTGTGGCGAGTCGGCATTGTCTTCCCATTTGAGGATGAGCCAGAATACCACAGCCGTGAAAAGTGACGAGTATCCGTAAACTTCTCCTTCGACCGCACTGAACCAGTACGTGTCGCTCCATGCATAGGCCAATGCTCCCACAACTCCCGATGCAAGAATGGTGATGGTCTGCGCTGTGGATATCTCCTTGCTGTTACCTATGGTTAGCTTGCGCACAAGGTGTGTGATGCTCCAGAACAGGAACATTATGCCTAGTGCACTCAATATCGCTGACATGATATTTACCATTAATGCAACTTTCGCAGGTCCTGCAAACATGGAGAAGAAATTGGCTGTGAGCATAAAGAAAGGGGCACCGGGCGGGTGGCCTACTTCAAGCTTGTTTCCAGACAGGATGAATTCCGGGCAGTCCCAGAAACTTGCAGTCGGCTCCACTGTGAGGCAGTATGTGAGGGCTGCTACAATGAATATGAACCAACCGATTGAGTTGTTCAAAATTTTGAATCTTTTCATTATTTAGGGTATTATCTATTTGCCTGCAAATGGATGCGTATAGGATACACACTCCCAAAATCGTGCAAATTTACCTAATATATAGGAATTTGACAAAATATTGCCCTCAAAAAAGGGTATCAAATGTTTCAGGTTGTTAAACAGAAGGCCGAGAACTGAAAACCAGCTTTAATGAGTGTATCCGGGCAATGATGAAAACCGGACATCATCATTGACATTTTGATTCCAGTCTTTATAGCGGGTCGATGTCGTAATACATGGTGATGCTACGGTAGCGTTGTATCTGGCAATATGCACGCTGTATGGCTTCAAGGGTCTCGTTTATGCGGTATTGCGACAGAGTATTCTCAACCTTGAGCACTATCTTGCGTATGTATTGCTGTTTTACCCTTGCCACGGGTGGAAGGTCGGGCCCAAGAATGCGGTTGTCGAATATCTCACGCATTCTATTGCCTATTACGTTAGCGAACTCATCGAGAAGCTGTACATCACGGTGCTTGATGTAGATATATACAAGCCTGTAGAATGGCGGATAGTGGAAAAGCATTCTCTCTGCGAGCTGCTGGTCATAAAATGCTGCGTAGTTGTTCTCTACAATGAGTGGAATCACAGGGGCATCGGTCATTTTTGTCTGCAGGAATACCTTTCCCTGCCCGTTCTTGCGTCCTGCTCGTCCGGCAACCTGTGCCATTAGCTGGAATGCACGTTCCGTAGCGCGGAAATCGGGGTAGTTGAGCAGGGTGTCGGCATTTATTATGCCTACTACAGATACGTTGTCAAAGTCAAGTCCTTTAGAAATCATTTGGGTTCCGATAAGAATATCAGTCTTTCCGTTCTGGAAATCGTTGATGATATTCTCGTATGCGCTTCGGGTCCGTGTGGTATCCAGGTCCATACGTTCAATATGCGCATCGGAGAATATGTTCTGCAGGCAATCCTCTATTTTTTCTGTACCGTATCCCATTTCCATGAAACTCCGGCCCTCGCAGTTGGGGCAGTGTACTGGAGCCGGAATGTTGTATCCGCAATAGTGGCAGACCAGCTTGTTGCTCTTCTTGTGCAATGTAAGGCTTACATCGCAATGTTTGCATCGTGGAACCCAGCCGCATGTCTTGCATTCAAGCTGCGGTGAGTATCCGCGTCTGTTCTGGAACAATATAACCTGTCTCTTTTCCTCCAGCGCGTTCCTCATTGCAGCAACAAGCGGGTCGGAGAATGGCCCTACGGTCTCTTTCCTGCGTATGCACTCTTGCATATCCACAATCTCAATGTGTGGCATCTGCAGAGCTCTGTGCCGTGTTGTAAGCGAAACCAGCCCGTACTTCCCGGTTGTGGCATTATAGTAGCTTTCAATGGATGGGGTGGCGGTTCCCAGGAGTGTCTTTGCACCGAAGATCGATGCGAGCACTATGGCGGCGTTGCGGGCATTGTAGCGTGGTGCCGGTTCCTGTTGCTTGTAGCTGTTCTCATGTTCCTCGTCAACGATGACCAGTCCAAGTTCCCGGAACGGCAGGAAGAGGGATGAACGTACCCCAAGTATAATATCATAAGGGGTATCGCTGAGCTGCTTCTTCCATATTTCAACCCTCTCGGCATCGGTGAACTTGGAATGGTAGAGTCCGATACGGTTGCCGAATACACGTCTCAACCTCTCCACAATCTGTTTTGTAAGGGCTATCTCGGGTAACATGTACAGCACCTGTTCGCCACGGGTTATGGCTTTGGTTATGAGGTGTATGTATATTTCGGTCTTTCCTGCCGATGTTACACCGTGCAGCAGTGTCACGTTTTTCTGCCCGAAGGATTCCTCAATTTCATCAAGAGCTTTCTGCTGTGCCGGGTTAAGGGTGTTCATGGGTGAACATGGAGTGTCGTTGTGTGAAAGACGGCCTATTTCTACTTCGTAGCTTTCAAAAACACCCTTTTCCTGCAACTGCTTGTATATGGGCGGTTGTACCTGTGCCAGTTCAATAAGATTATGCTTGGCTATCTCTTTTGGCGTGTCACTGAACGGTTCGGCATGCTGCAGGAATGTGGTGAGCAACCTTTTCTGACGTGGAGCCCTTCCCAATGATTGCATGAGCAAGTTTATCCATTTTTCGTTGCGGTATGCTTCGGTAAGGCGTACACGTTGTTCGATACGTGGCTTGAATTCGCCTTTTAGCCCCTGTGGTATCGCAGCCTTGTATATGTCACCCGTTGAGCATAAGTAGTACCTTGCCAACCAATCCCATAGTTTGGTCTGGCTTTTGAGTACAATGGGTGTTTCATCGAGCACTTCCCTTATTGGGCGCACGGTGTATTCCTGTGGCTCATTGTCGTGCACGGCCGCAACAAGTGCAGTGTAGCTTTTCTTGTTGCCGAACGGTACAGTCACGCGACAACCTGGGAGAATCTCCTTTTCTAAACCTTGCGGGATGCTGTAGGTGAATGTTCCCGGCAGTGGCAACGGCAGTATTACATCGACAAATCTACTCATATCTACCGCGAAGTTATTAAAAAGAGAGCAAACGACAAAAAATAGTAGCTGTGCAGTAATGTTGGGATAAAATTTATAAATTTGCATCGCTTGCGTGAAACGTTTATTGCTGTTTGCTATGAAAAGATATCCTGTATTCTTGCTTCTCCTCAATATACTCTTTTTAGTGGCTTGTGCCGGTGACTACAATGCCGATGATGCTAGAGCAGAGGTCTATAAAAATGCAACGGAAAAGGTGTGTGTTGCAACTTCATCTGCAGAATTGGTCGAGATATCATATAAACTGAAGAAACAGCTTTCCTTTCTCGATAGGGTACTTGTGAGCATGGCGGATGTGCAACGTAAGGCTGCAGCCGGTGATGAGGAGTGTCAATTGTTGCTCGATAATATATGTTCGTGCAGGAGCGCATATGAGAAGAAACTTGTTGAGCGTGAAATGCAATTTTATTCCGACCGGTAATGATTTTATGCTTTTGGGCAAACTTTCTTTTTGAAAAGTATAAATTTGCCTGTCCATTAATTATATTTGTATTGTAAAAACTTTAAATTTATGAAAGCAGTCATTTATTCCTTTATACTTGTGTTTATCGCTTCTTGTGGTAATCCTGTAGAGAAGATGTGTGATGTGTATGATAATGGTGCCGACGATGCTTCAACTGCCTCTTCAATGGAGGAACTGGAGGAGATAAGGGCAGATGTGGCTTCAGGGCTTGACGATATAATGTTCTCCAGCGGTGATGAGGTCGATGAGCTTCTTTACGGAAAGAAAAAGGACCCTAAACTGTTGAAAAGGTTGAAGGATAGTGAGAATGGCTTTATAACAGCTGTACACAACAGGATCATGAAAGTGTATCCGCCGTTGACACAACTTTTGGATGTTTACAAGAATTCACAAGATATGGTTGAGAAGGCTACCGATATGGAGGAATTTGCTGCCGCTGTACAACAGGCAAACAAGGGTGTGCAGATGGTCAACCAGGAGTATGCTGCAGAACTTGCCCGTCTCTCCCAGAATGACAAGAAACTCATAAGTGATGCAGAGAGAGAATTCAATAAGGCTTCGGAAACACGTTTGAAGGAACTTTCTGACAATTAATTTAGGTATAGGTCCCAGGGCTGAAAATTAATTATGGCGGTCTATGGTGACCGCCATAATTGTTTCTATGTGTTTTATCCGTCTATCTTTTCCGAGAATGCTGATAGGTCGTGCCCTGTAGGGCTCTGGAATGCCTTTAGCCCGAACTCCGGCATAACAGCAAAGATATATTCGAAAATCTCTGCTTGCAGGTGCTCGTATGGGACCCATTCTGTCCCGTCGAAGAAGAAATAGAGCTCGAGCGGTACTCCCTGTGATGTCGGCTGCAACTGGCGTACCATGCAGGTCATCTCTTTATTTACCGATCCGTGGTTCTTGAGCCAATCCTCAAGCCACTCACGGAATAATGTGAGGTTTACAGCGCGTTCACTCTTTTCCCTCACAAGTAGTCCCTTCTTGGCATATTCCTCAAGCTGTTCTTTGCTACAGAACGAGATGGAATTTATATCTATGTATATGGAACGTTTTATACGTCGTCCGCCACTGTCGAACATGCCGCGCCAGTTCTGGAAAGAGTCGCTTACAAGTGCATAGGGCGGGATTGTTGTGATGGTCTTGTCCCAGTTCTGTACCTTTACGGTGGTAAGTGTCACTTCTGTGACAAAACCGTCGGCACCATACTTGGGCATCTCTATCCAGTCACCTGGTCGTAACATATCGTTGGCTGAAAGCTGGACACCGGCAACAAGTCCCATAATGCTGTCCTTGAACACAAGCATGAGTATGGCCGCTGAAGCTCCTATTCCTGTGAGCAGTGTAGTTGGGTCCTTGTCCATTACTATGCCTATGATTATGATTCCTCCAATGCAGTACGATGCAATCTTCAGCATCTGGAAGACTCCCTGCATGGTGTGGTTCTTTGTCTTTTCGACCTGGTGTGATATCCTGTAAAGTGAGTTTAGGATTTCACATATGAGCTTTATCACAACAATAGTGATATATACAGAGCACCCTCTGCTTATTATTGTGTAGAAGAAAGTGTCATTTTCGAACAAGAATGGAATAAAGGTTGCGAGGAGTATTGCAGCGAGCAGGTCGCACCCCTTCTTTACTGTCTTCTCGTTAAGCAGAATGTCGTCCCACTTTGTTGAAGTCTTTTTGGTCAATGTGTTTGTCAGTGGGATAATTATGGTACGGCATATGAAACTGCTGCCGAAAAAGAGTATAAGTATGCCGGCGATAGCTATAACCCAATTGAGTACGGGTGAACTGCCTGCTTCAATTCCTAACCAGCTGAGTAGTGTAGAAGATTCCTCGTTCATGGCCTTATATTATAGTGCGGCCGACGGAAATATTTCCGTCGGCCGCGGAACTTGTTTCGGTATTTTAGAAAATATATGCTACAGATATCTGCCAAGTGTTTGTCTTTGACTTTGTAGCAAGATTCCATGCTGCATTCATCGGGTCTCCGTAGTCACTTGTGCTTCCAAGGGCGATGTTGTAGTTCGCATGCACCTGAACATGGTCGAGCAATACTGCACCAAGGCCGAGGTTGAGACTGAGGTTACTGCTTCTCAAGGTGTATTCCTTGAGGCTGTTTGTACCGCCTACAGCACCGTTCATCAAGGCCTCTGTTACAGAGAATCTCTTGTCACCGATGTTCCAGCTCCATTGTGGACCGACTGCAAGGAACGGTTCAAGGAACTTGTTTACAACCGGAAGCGAGAACTCGTAACGGAGATATACCGGGAGATCGATTGTCTGTCTCTTGATTGTCTCGCCCTGTACTTCTGTGCTAGTCTGTGAGTATAGCAGGTTTGCTTCTACTCCCAGTCCTACAACCGGGATTGTCACTTTTGCCATAGGGCCTACAAACCAACCGGTCTTGCCCTTTACATCGTCAATGTCTGATGGCTTTTGAGCCAAGTTGACACCGGCCTTGATACCCCAATTGAACTGTGCGGCTGCCGGTATTGCTGTGAAGAGTGTCAGAGCCAATAGAATTCCGAAAAATTTTTTCATATTATTGCCTGTTAATTGTTGAACAAAAGCAGCAAAGGATATCCGGTATCTCAATGCTGCTTCAATACCTATCTCTGTCGCAAAAAAACAACAAAATAAGTAAATAAACAATTTTTTTTGTCGTAATGTTTAAAAATGTTATCTCACAAATAGTCTATGTGGCTGTTTGGATTGTACGGAGCAGGTGTTTATCTGCGTGTACGGCGTACCGATGCCCGTGGTGCCTTGCTGCCACTGTCTTTTTTGCCGTTATCCTTCTTGTCGTTGCTTTTCTTCTCTTTCTTTTTAGTCTTGCGGGCAGTTTTCCTATCACTTTTCTTTTCTTTATCGGCAGTGCCGTTAATAGAGTCGTTGGCGGCTTCTATGGCTGCATTTATTGAATCCTGCTGTATCTCTGCAACAGTTTTGGCATTCCATAGATTTGTACGGAAATCGGTAAGCTGCTGCTCTATCTTCTGCTGCTCCCTCTTCACCTCGGCTGAATCCTTGCAGTATTGGGAAATGGCAAGGTTCTGCATATTCACAGTCTTGTAGATGTCGCCTTCGTAACAGCCCTTGTTGAAGTAGTCATCGAGTGTCATTGATGCAATGTTGTTGAGACTGCTTGTCATCACGGTCTGTCTTGTAAGCAATGGAGCGATATCGTCATAGTTCAGCCAGAACATGGGGTATTTGGTTACATCAAGTGTGAATTCGCCGGAACGGTGCAATACAGGGCAGATGGCGGTTATGCGTCTTCCGTAATTGCCGGTGCGTTGGTCGTAGTAGTGGCTCTCCTTTATGTAGTAGCTCAGTACCTCGGCACTGGGAACATCGCTCTTGCCCACAACCAATTCGCCGTCAACCTCTTCGTAATAGATACTGTAGTTGTCGAGCATCTCTTTGGGTTCTACGATGTTATCCTCTGTGAATAGTTCATAGCCGTCGAGGTTATACTTGTATGCCGTTATATTTCCGTTGAGTACGTTGTGGAACAGATATGTGAAGAGATTCATGCTCTCCCCGATGGGCTCTACAGGGTAGTAGAGTGAGGCATTCTTCTCATTCTGCAAGTTGAGTTCGCGGTAAACCTCGCGTTTCCAGTCAACTTCTTGCGGTGTGGCATTGCCTGGATATTGGCTCTTTGCCCTCTCGCTGAGCTCAACATCTGCACTTCTGTTCTCTGCCTTGTTCTCCTTCTTTGCCTTGTCCTTTTTGCGTGCAGGTGGCTGTGCAGTCGTTGTCTGCACTACGAACAGGAGCGATACAAGGATGAATAATTTGCTTATGTATTGCATGACTATTGTGTTGTTTGTTGTTATCAGTTTATAATCACCTCAAGTGTTGTAGGCAACTGTCTTTCTATCTTGTCGGGGCCTACAGCCTTTACATGGGATATGTAGAATCTCTTTCCACGTCCAAGGTTACGCAACATATCTTTCTGTTGTGCCGAGAATGAGGTTCCCTGTGACTTTAGAGGTATGGCGTTACCCATGTTGTCGTAGAAGACAGTCTCGAATGACAATACTTCGAATCCGATGTTCAGCAATCCGTCATCAATGGCTGCAACAATGCCGTTGGCACTCATGAGTGCCTGTTTGCCGAGCGGTGCACCGCCTCTGTAACGTTTTATGTTGCCGTCCTTGTCCTTATATTCGATGAATGGGGTAGGGTCGGGCAATTGTCGTACGCGGAATGTATATTCACCCATACTCTGGCTCTTGCCTGCATCGTTACGCGCCGTAACACCAATTTTCAGTTCTTCTCCAACCTTGGTGGGAACAACGATGTATCCGCCTTTACCATCGCTCTTTATGCTTCCGGAACCTTTGGATATGTTTGCTGTAATCTTGTTGGCAGGGACACCCGGTACTGAAATGCTTACCGGGTTAGAAAAACCTGCATACAGTACATTCATCATCGATGCGCTGACTGTTGCCGTGGGATCAACCACAGTGTAGCTCTGTGAGAAGTCGTACCGTGACTGTGAACCGGCACCGTCATTTACGAGCATATATCCTTTAAGGGTGTAGTCTCCGCTTCTTCCACAGTTTATGGAGTAGTTTCCCTTGTCGTTCTTCAACTCCTTGCCGTCAATGAATATCTGCGGGCGTTTTGTGGAGTCAACGGCTGCAAGTATAATCTGTGCCGAGAAATCGCTGCCGCGTACAATGTTCCTTGAGGTAGGTATCACGAGTGCGCTCAACTGGTTCACACGGACATCACCCATGTCTATGTTCTTTATGAGTGTGTGCAGTACCTCTCCCTCGATGTAGCGGACGTCATTCTGTATCTTGGTGAGCAGTGTGATAGCAGCTATAGCCGGCATGCTCTCGAAATGGTACTCCTGCCAGTTCTTCTGCAGGGATATGTCGCGCCTTGGCACATCGGTGTTGAGGGTGGTTCTGATAATCTCCTGCTGGGCAGTGTCTTCTACCATTGCAAGCATCAGGTTGCGATATTCCTCTATGGCATCGAACAGTACTTGTCCGCCGGCATTCCCCGGGGATAGCATTACATTTGTAGATGCCTCAAGGTCCTCTCTGTTCCTCAGATTCCTGTGGTCTCCATCCCTGCCGTCGGCTTTCTTCGCAATACGCACCTTCAAGCTGTCGGCGAGGCTGTATAGTTTGTCGGAGTATCTTTTCACTTCAGTAGCCTTCTCGTACCATATACGTGCCTTTTCGGGGTTCTGTTCCATTGAACCCTCCAGGGTGCTGTATATGGCCTCGTTCTGCTTGCTGGCATTCTCTGTACTGTTGGTAAGGCTTTCATCGACCAGAGTGAATCCTACAAGCACGTCCGAAGAAACGTTCAGGGCAAGCATCGCCATCAGAAGAACGTACATGAGGTTTATCATCTTCTGGCGTGGTGAGACTTTCTGTTTCTTTATCTTCATTGCGTCGCTCTTTAGATTTGTGGACGGTTCATATTGGAAGTCATTGCTTCAATCATACGGGCATAGAGGTTGTTGAGCTCTTCAATCTGTTGAGCCATCTTCTTGGTCTGTTCGTTGACCTGATCTATAGCATTGAGCTGTCCGCCGGCACTGCGCAACTGTACCTCATATATGGCATTTACACCGGTGAGGTTGCGTCCGAGAGTGTCCATCTCCTCCATGTTCTTGCCCAGTGCCTCTGTCTGCTGAGAAATGCGCTGTATAGCCTCGTTGAGAGCACGTACCTGCTCGATATATTCTTCTGTGACCTTTTCCATTTCGCCTATGTTTTCGGTATTGGCTACCGGAATTGTGGTCGGTGTACATGTCGGGCCGGCAATGACAGGGGCCGCACTGCTGCTGCCGGCAAATAGAGGTTGTGCCTCTAACATGCCTTCGGTGAGAGATGTTTCAGTTGCGGCAACCTGTGCTGTTGTATCGGCGGGCTGTGCGTTTCCACCGCCTGCAACAATCGGTCCACTGATTATTACGGGTTGTCCGCCGGCTGCGTATATGCCACCGGCAACCTCTTCTTTCTTTTCTTCTGCAATCTCGTAGGGACGTTCGAATGCCGAGAAGAAGAATACTATAACCTCTGTACCCATACCCACGAAAAGCATCAGATTGGCACCCTCCATGTGTGTGAGCTTGAACAATGTTCCTAAAATTACGATGGCTGCACCCCAACTGTAGAGGTAGTTAAGAAGTGTCTTGCCTTTTGGCGAGTCCATGAATGCCTGTAAGCCTCTGATAAAACCTTTAGCCTTTTTCATATCTGTGAATTCTTTTTCTGCTTGATTACTGTTTATCTTCTACGGTCACTTCCTGCATAGCTGCGTACACAGCGGAATCCTATGTATGAGCGTGATTCGTTCTGGTATTCATATGAACGTGTGGCTCCCTGGATATATTTAACAGGATCTTTCCATGAACCGCCGCGGATTGCCTTTTTCTTCATATAATAGGGATCCTCCTTTGCTGCACGGTACTGCAGGTCGGGGTTGATGTCACTCATCTGCAGTATGCCGGCATCGGTATATACAGTCGATGTCCACTCTGCTACGTTTCCTGCCATGTCGTACAGTCCGTTGGAGTTTGCCGAGAATATTCCGCAACGCGATGTGATGAGGCTTCCGTCCTTGGTGTAGTTTCCTTCACCGGGCTTGTAGTTCGCATAATAGCAGCCCTCCTCGCTCTTGGTGTCACCCTCCTCCCAAGGGAAGCGGTTACCCTCCTTGCCGCGTGCTGCATATTCCCATTCTGCTTCCGATGGCAGGCGGTAACGCTGTATCCATTTTGCCTGTGCTCCCATACCTTTGAGCAGATATTCTGTGCGCCAAGCGCAGAATGCATTGGCCTGTTCCCAGCTGACACCTACAACAGGATAGTTATCGTAGTTGGAGTGGCTGAAGTAGAGCTTCAGGTATGTCTCGTTGTTGGCATTCGGGAAGTCGTTGACCCAACATGTGGTGTCGGGGTAGATATTGACGATATATGTATTTAGGAAGTCATACGGGCTTGAAAGAGGCCTGTTTATCGTCTCGCGTACAATGTGTCCTTCGTCATCGATATATGCAGTGTCCTTCGATATAGTCACAACTGCATCGTAGTCGGTAGGGATATCGGTGTTGCGGTTGCGCTCCTCGGGATTGAGTCTGTTTTTGCGCAAGGCGGCCTGTGTGTAGTCATATATCTCGTACCTGTAATTCATCTGTGATGCATCGAGCATCTTTTCGCCAGTGATGGGATTGGTTATATATACACTCTCTATGGCACGCAACTCATCCTCTGTAGGCTTTTTCCAAGGGATAGGCTTCTTCCAGTTGAGGTATGGTGTGATTGGCTCACCGTACTCATCCTCGGTTATCTTGAATGTCTCATCGCCACCATATGCCGGGTCGGCAAGGCGTTCGCGGATAATTGAGTCGCGTACCCAGAATACGAACTGGCGGTATTTGGCATTGGAGACTTCGGTCTCGTCCATCCAGAATGCATCAACCGAAATGTCTTTTGAAGGTGCGCCTGTCCCCCATAGGGAGTCGGCCTTTTCGTCACCTACCTTTATAGAACCACGTTGCACAAGCACCATTCCGTAGGGTGCCTGCTCGTTTATTGCAGAACCGCTGATTCCTGTAACTTCACCTCCTTGTGAATTGCTCATGCCACTGCGTGAACTGAAACACGATGTAGCTATAATTGACAGGGCAATCATTGACAGAAAAACTATCTTCTTCTTCATTGCAATACTCTTATACTGTTATGTTTATTCTTTTCTTTCTTGAATATGTTTAGGTCAATCTTGTAACCAAGATATATGTCGTGGCTGCCGTTCTTTGCTCCTATTCCCGATGTGAAAAGCTCATAGCCGTAGCTTGCCGTGATGTTCATGAACTCAATGCCGAGGAAGAATGCTACGGAGGTCGTTGGGCTGTATGTTATTCCGCCAAAGAACTCCTTTTCGTTGTAGTTGTATGTTCCTCGTGCTGTTATGTCGGCACGCCAAGCTACAAGGTCGGTCATTACTTGCAGTGAGGGCTGTATTGTTATTAACGTATTTTTAAGCGGTATATTGCCTCCGGCTGTAAAATTAAGGAACGGATCTATCTGTATCTCATTCTTTTCACCCAAAAGTACGAGCGGCGCGTTGAGGTGTATTCCTGAAATACCGGCATAGAAGTATTTGTGTTGGTAAAGCACTCCGGCACCGAAATCGATGCTGTTGCCGTTGGCATTCCCGCTTGGAAACGCAGGGTCGTTGTTGTCGCCGCCGAATATTATCTCTTTGCTGTCGAAAATGCTGTTAACGAGTCCTAGTTGTACACCGGTGGCCAGACGGCCTCCAAAGAGTTTGAAACCGTATGCATAGTTTATATACAGGTGCTGGTTGCTGAAGAGGCCGATATCGTCGTTCACGACCCCGAGGCCAAGGTTGTGGTCTCCGTTTATGAAGGGGATAGGTGCATCAATATTGAGCAACATAGTCTTCGGATTGTTCTCGAAACCTGTCAGCTGGTTGCTGTATGCCGCATATATGAGCATCCTCTTCTCGGCACCTGCACCGGCAGGATTGTAAAAGTTGAGCATCTTCCAGTAGTGGGTGAAGTGTGCATCGAACTGTGCGTCCGCCTTTGTTAAAGCAAACACAGCAAGCAATGCCGTAAATAACCACTTTTTCATCTTCTGCTCAATTTACCGATTAATCAACGTCGGAAATGTGAATTTATTATTTCAAATCACTCCAAATGGGGCCTGTTTGTCATACAGAATCCGCAATTATGCAAATTTCGTCATTTTTTTCAAAAAAAACAATATTGTAATGGCGGATGATTACAGTTGAAGCTACAGAACCCCATATAAGAGAGAAGGCCCGTGCGGTGCCTTCTCTCTTATATGGGGTTCTGTAGCTTTCTGTATGGTTACTTTATAATAACCTTTTTCCCATCTATGATGTATATGCCCGGAGTTGTTATTGTCTCAATCCTACGGCCTGTAAGGTCGAATATATTCTTCGGCTTGCTCTCTACCACAATATTTTTAATGTCTGTGGTGTTTTCCCCGTTGAATGTCACCGAAACCTGCATTATTACAAGGTCAATATCAATCTTGCACTCGAGATTGCTGTCTGTGAATTTCGCGTTGAGCTTGACGGGTACTCCTTCCTCGAATTCCATCCAATAGCTGTCGGCAGGCAGTTTGCTGTCATCGCCAGGAGTTATAATGGTGGTCTGTTCGGCATCAATTGTATTTATGCCATTCTCCTCTTCTGCAGTAAGGTCATTGAGCACGATGTTGCCTACAGGCATTATTTCACCTTCGCCGTCATTGAGGATAAGGTTGTTAAGGCGTAGTGTATAAGTGCCGTTGTTGTTCTCTACAATGATAGTCTCCTCCTGCGCCGGCATGGGGAAGTCGTTGAGTGCTACAACAAGGTTTCCTGTGTAGCTTGTTGTCTGAGCCATTGAAACGAGTGTCGTGGCTGCGATTGCAATTGTGAGTAAAAATTTCTTCATAAGCATCGTTTTTTTATGTTTTTAATTCTTTTTCCTTAAAACAGATATGTGAATCCTAATGTTCCGTAGATGGGGTAGAGGGTGAATGTCACACTGCCATAGTCACTGGGGAAAATACCGTTCATGCTCCATTGCAAGTTTGCGAATAGAGCCAGATGTTTGTATGCCTTGTACTCGACCCCGGCTTGCAGACCCCAGTTGAACTTGCGTATATCTTCGCTGAAGTCATATTCGGCACGAGTGACATCGGTATATTCGCCCGTCGGGTTCTGGTCACGTATGTAACCGTCGTATGCAGTTCCTGTAAATTCTCCGTCGAGCAGGTACGATGCATATGCACCGGCCGATATGTTCCAACGTTCATTTATACGATAGACTGCCAATACCGGCAGTGTAAGGTAGGTGTTGTTCACATCGGTCTTTACCTTTCCTGTGAATGCTCCTATTACCTGTCCGCTGCCATCGGTGTTCCATGCCTCCATGTGGTAGTTCTTTGTCTCGGCTTTTGTTGTCATTCCCTTGGTCTCGAGTCTTACACCCCAGCGCATGCCCCAGTTCCCTTTGCCGAACATCTTCTCAACCGTACCCTCGATGGAGAGGTTCAACCCGGGATTGTAGCTCTCAATACCACGTATTTCACGTGGCATTGGCAGTGGTGCCGTGCCGCCGATGTTATAACCTGCGCTCAAACGTATGTGCCAACCTTTCAAAGCGGCATTGATAAGGTTCTTGTCTGTGTCGCTGACCTCTTTTTTTGTCTGTGCATCCAATCCTGCAGCAATAGCTATTGCAAGAATCGCTGTCAATATCCTTTTCATATACAAGAACTTCTTATTTGTTGTTCCAAATAATCTCTATCTCATCGACATACAGTGTGCTACCGACGGCTCCTTCGAAGAATGCTCCCTCTTTGCTCGAACTTGCAACAACTGTTATTGCGTATTCACCTCTCTGTAACTTCTCGAGGTCAAATATCTTGCCGTTCGCATTCTTGTACGGTATATCGAATTCGGTCCATTCTGTAGGTTCGCCGGGGTTCTCAAGCTGTGCTACAAGGACTATGCGGTCACTCGAAAGCACATTTGCACCGTCGAGCGATACAAAATCATTTGGGTTGATTTCATAGACTACAGAGTAGATAGAGCATGTGTCCTTTTTGTTTTCAACAGGATTCTTGCCCTTGTCGGTAAAGATCTCTCCCGCTGTGTATTTGTAGAATCCTCTCAGTCTTGTAGGTTCGGCCGGGATTATAGGCAAACCGAATCGGGTTGCTTCGAGTGGCTTTTTCATTGCACTGGCACTCTTGAACTCGCCAAGGAAAATGTTTCCTGCAGCAATTGGCATTCCTGCCATGTTTCCGAATGAACCTGTGTCACATGTCGTCAGTTTTATGCAATTACCCGAAACACCTGTTGAATCTACTGCGGTAGGGAACGGTTTTTTGCCCGTGAAGGCGAACCCTGCATTTCCGCTGGCCCACCAATTGAGTTCAGTACCGCTTGCATCAATCTCGTACCATGTGTGGTATCTCTGGAATCTGAAATGTTCGAAGCTGAATGGCTTTCCAGTCTCAATTACGCTCTGGATAGTGAATGTCACCTCATAGTTCTTGCTCCATGCCCCATCTTCCGAAGTTGTGGTGTAGCTCATTTTTACACCTCTTCCGCCATTCTCTTCTATGTTGTTCTTGGCTATTTGTGCACCGTATGTAAGTTCAAATTCCGGTTCCAGGCTTTTGAGGAAGTCAATGCTTGTACCCTCCTTTACATAGAGCCTTACTGCATTGTTGCTTATGATAGGCTTGCCCGAGAGGAATGAGCTATTCTCTTGTAGCCATGATTCCTTTACTGCGATGATGTCGCATTCAGCATTCGGGGCCTCTTCTCTTATGCACGATGTGAATATTGCAGTTACAGCAATAAACAAAAAAGTAGTAATGCCGTTTCTTGTCATATGATGTTTCTCTCTTTCCATTCAAATGGCAAAGTTACGTAAAATATGCATTTAACGCGGTGCATTGGCTTACTTTTTTGTTGTTTTTAACATAAACGCTATGTTTTTGATTGTGAAACAGTAGCCTTTCAAGGCAAATATGCCGTATTGATATAATAAACCCACTTTGTGGCCATATGATTTCCGGGGAGCAACAAGGGGTGTTAATACGGAATGCGTAACTACTCTTTGAATTCCAGAGTAACTCCAGGCATTTCAATAGTATATCCGTTTTTCAGAATGAGACAATCTCCGGGCTCTATCCTCTCATTGTTTATGTATGTAGCATTCACTTTCTCCTTGTAGAGTTTTACAAAATGCCTGTAGCTGCCATCGGAGCATCTCTCGACAATTATTATTATATGTTCCCTGCTCAGTCTCTTTTCGTTAGGCGTCTTTATCTTGAAGTCGGCCTTTGAACCCTCTCCGTCGCGTCCTATAATGTTGTTGCCAACCTTCAGCCTGAAAGGTTCGTGTCTTCCGTCGGTGACACATACTGTTCCTGCACTCTTCTCTCTTGTGGTGCTTTCATATGTAGTGCTTTCTCCGCTGTTCCGATAGTCTGTCTTCTCCTGGTAATCCATTCTGTCGGGTTCATCTATAGGCTCAAAATCCATGAGTGGAGCGATCTTCTTGCATCGTGGGCATTTGATGCTGTAGCCAAGCTGCTCTTCCCTTACATTTACTGACAATGCCACTCCACAGAACGGACACCTTATTTTCTGTAAACCTGTTTTCATTTTATATCGGTTGGTTAATTTGTTAATCTTTCATTGCACTCTGGACATTGTGGCATGCTCTTGAGTTTCTCGTAGGGGATATCTCCAATGAATGCTCCGCAATTGGGACATGAAAATTCCTTTATGTATTCCTTGATTGCGTTTCTTTGTGCATCAACATGTCTCATTTTGTACAGTGTAGTAAATTTCAGTACAGTGAACACAGCAGCTATTGCTGTGAGAACCAGCGGTGCAATGTATAATAGAGTGTACGGTTCTGCCTTCTTCAGTATAATTGTTGTTATGCCCGCCAGTATGGCAAGTGCTGTAAATGTGTTGCATACGGCAATATTTGACTTTGCCTCCTGTCTGCTGCTTCTCATTGCTGTCTCGAACTTGCTTCTTGCATTCCTGAGATTGCCTTCAGGTATTCTTGAGATAAGCTTTGATGCTATAGAAATTATCTCGGTAATATCTATCCTGAATCTGTTGGGACCCAACTCTACTATGCTTTTGCTGTTGATTTTTTTAGAGACAACTTCCATACCGTTCACAAACGTGTAGTTCTCGCTCTTTACATTGGTGATGGAAACAACTCCGTTTGAATCGATGGATATCTTGCAATGGGCAATGTCATGTTCCGGTTTGCATCTGCTTACGCTGCCGGGAACTCTTCCAAAGGCTGTTGTACACGCACTCCTTGTCTTTCCGTTGCTGTTGACGGAAATCATAAGGTCGTTGCCGGTGGGCTTTTTGCCTACGAGGATTATGTGCCCTGCCAATGCTTTTATTTTCTCGGTTATGTTTGTTGCCATTGTCTTTAAAGTTGAATAGAAATATCTTAATATATGCCGGATACACGCACATCTATTGGATATTTCTGCAAAAATAACAAATTTTAGATAAAAAAGTCCTTAGATATCTTTTTTTATGTTTGTATGGCATTGTAAGGCAATAAAAAAGGAGTGCAAGCTTGCACTCCTTTGTGTTGTTTGCTTTATTTATTAGCGTGGCTGCTCTGACTTTGCGATAAGAGCCCAACCCTGAAGCTGCATAATCCATGCGTAGATAACTGCAAGGTATGCGATAAGGCCAAGTATTGGAACAAGAACTGAAAACAGACCAGAAATGAAACCTGCTACAAGGCTTATGATTATAGCTGTGAAAATCTTGTTTGCGCCTTCGCGTGCAATGTCGGGGAATGTAGTTGAGTTCTTCAGTGCATTATAACCCATCAACTGGAATACAAGTGCGATGATTGCGATAATCAGTGTGATGATGCCCAAGAAAGGTATAAATACGCCGAGAATGCTAAGTACTGCATTTACGATAGTAAGAATCATGGCTGTGTGGATGTTGCCAACAGCAGGAGCATCGTTTGCATTTACAAGAGTCTTGAACTTGGCGATGTTCATGAAGAAAAGGATGAAACCTACCAAAGAACCTATCCCTGCGATAATTCCAAGAATGCTCCATACAGAAGCACCATCTGCAAGGGCTGCAAGATCACTGAGGGAATCTACCGACATCAGCTGGATTGATAGAATTGCTGAGAATAGGGCAGCTGCTGCACCACAGATTGTTTGGATAAGGACGGCATTGTACATGCCTTTAGTGGTCAACGACCACGCTGAATTGTTTTCCATAATGTTTTCTTATTTGTGAGTCCTGTGATTATATATCATTTGGGCCAGAACCCGTTTACACCCAAACAATATTTTTTATTTTTTTTACAAAAGTAGTGTTTTGTATGTAAAACGGTTTGTTTTTAACAGTAATTAACAATGAACTGTGCTGACTTGTTAAACTCTTATTGGATACAGACGGTAAATTCCCTAAGCAGTCTCCCTCTCCGTTTGCTCTTGCAATATCAAAAAACCACAATCGGTAAAATCCTCCTTGAGGAAATTCAGTTCATCTTTTAAGCATCTATATGCTGATATTTATTTTAATTCCATTTTGTCCGTATTTGTCGAAGAAATCGAACAATTCTTTTTCTTTGTTCCTGGAATGTTTTATTTTGTAATCTTTAGTGTTTTCATCATAATAAAACTCTTTTCCCGGCATTAGGCAACCTTTTGTATCGTTTCCATCTGTACCTCTGTGTATTGCAATGCCTGTTCTGCCGGGAACCTTATCGACGTACCACTTATAACGTTGCCAATTATATTGACGTGGAACCACATTATAGCTTCCATATAGAATCGCTTTGTCATGATTTGCAATTGTTGCTTCATCATAATTGGTCTTCGGCTCAAGGAAATATCCTTCCATAGAATCAATCTTGTTGCATTGCTCATCATATGCTGTTGCAAGAAAGGCACTGACCGTGCTGTTCATTCCATACCACAATCTGTTTGTGTTTATAACTATGTTCGTACCTGATTCCTGCGCTTGGACGTTGCCTTCATTCCTTTCTTCACAAATGTCTTGTTTATTTTGGTTGTTATTTAAAGATTTATCCATAATTATTGCATTAAAATATTACAATGCAAAATTACCGTCTGTTTTTTCTGCAAAGTTGCTATACAAACACTTTGAATGTTTACTGTTTACTCAAACATAGCGGAAAATGAGCGAGAATCATAAAGCTTGCTTCCCTGTTGATATTCAGTTAATTGCTGAATTCCTTAATTTTAGTATCCCTCTTTATCGAAGAAGTTAATGGTGTTTGAATATCAACGATTTAGGATAAAAATTCTTTAAATAAACAAGTTTATTTTACGCTAAAACACGTGAAAATACTATTCCTCGTATATATGAACGTATCTGTTTTCATCTAAAATGAACTTCTGTTTAAATGGAAATATGTATTTATTTTCAGGTATTTCTGGTGCGGTGAGGCGGATTTTTTCAAAACTTATTTCGGAGAAAGCGTTTACCTCTCCGTCATTAATAAAAAGAAGTGTAGAAAATGAATCAAAATTGGAATTGCTGTTACACACTCTTCTTAATTTGTCCGACATTTTTAAATTGACAAAGTCTTCTTTTTCTATATTGAAATATGGATAAACTAAAAATATACTGTCATACTCTTCTTCACAGTAATCGGCAAAAGAAAAAGGCTCTCCAATCATCTGCCTCTCAAGTTGAAGTTCAAGCATCGGTTCAGCAGGTTTACAACCGACAAATAACAATGTTGTCAATATTGTTATTATAATATTATTTAAGCATATATAGTTTCCCATTGTCTGCTGCATTTGTAAATCTAATCTTCCTGACTGTCTAAATAACCGTTGAATATTTTTTTATGGTTGCGGTCAATGAACTTATGTTTGTATTCCTGTTCTTTGTGAGGTAGCAGATTGGGGTAGTTAATTCCATCATAAAAATATTTGAATGCTGTAGATGATATTTCCATCTGCTCAGGATATTTATGTTTGTTCAGGCGGTATAGCTCCTCGAAATTGTGAATTCTATTGCATTCAGTAACAGTAGACCAGCAGAATTGCCAAAATTCCATTTGATGTCCTTTCTTTAATTTCGAGAGGTAATCAAGTACCAGTTCTTCATTGCTTAAAATGTAACCGACCAAATAATCTTGATAAACTCCAGTGCACTCACCGCTTTCTTTCATTCCAATCGTTAGGTCTACTATTTTCTTGCATTTAATGGTGTCATTTATATGTGACAGCCCAAACAGAGTAGAGATATGCTCAGTGCACAGCTGGCTCATTTCGATGTCATATTCCTCGTCATCTACATAGCTGTATGTCATATAGAACTCCAACCAAGTAGTCGGGTAGGCCTCCAAAAACTCCATCTCGGTCTTTATATTGCGTTCTCCGCTTATTATTGACCTATATGCGTTGTTCAGCCTTGCTGTATCAATGGGAAAGTATTGGGCTTCTGCAGCAAATACCGCTGTCAGCAACAGTATTGTCAAGGTAATACGTTTCATAATATTGTTATTTATACCAATCTTCTAAATCGGGGCCGACGTTTATTTTTATTCCATTATGTCCGTAGTCGTTGAAAAACCTAAAGAGTTCTTCTTTTTTTTGGTTATTGTTAATGATATAATCGCTTTTTCCCTTGTTGGGTTCAAAAGAATCACCAGGAATAAAACAGCCTGTAGTGTTTTTACCGGTTTTTCCTCCGTGAATTGCTATACCGCTACGCCCTGGAGGGTTATCTATATACCAATCATAATTAAGAACGATATCATTTTCTTTTATTCCGTTCCTTATTGCTATTCTTTTTTTCATTTCGTTTTGTGGTATCACTTCGTATTCTCCACTCATTATAGCAGTGTCGCTACCTTCTCTCTTTGCTCTATTATAATCTGTGCCAGGTTCAAGGAAATATCCTCTCATTGAATCTTT
>JAFXHQ010000010.1 GCA_017536325.1 Bacteroidaceae bacterium | reverse complement strand
GGTGTGAACCGACTGAAGAATATTGCAGCAGCTAATGCTGATGCAATTTGTGAACAAAGGAAGCACCGAATGCCGTACACGACTGCCCAGTTCTTTGGTACTTTCTGTCGCACAGAAAGTACATATAGCAAGACTACAGAATGAATATAAGCAAACTGAACAAGGTTGAAGATTGCGAGTATGTGAGTGTAGGTAAATTTACCCACAAAGTGAGCGGAAGCAATTTCAAAAAAGTTAAAACTACAATCAATTCTATAAATCAATAGACGACCCCACAGACTTTGCAGGTGAGTTTAATAATTGCCGTCCGATGCAATATAGACAATCTTCTCCGGCGCAATACGCACCAGGTCAATCGAAGTAGATATTACCAGTTCTTTTTTCATATATATATTTCCTTGAACAAATATATATGCTTTTGTTCTTATGTCAAAATCTTACAAATTACAATGTACGAAATATATTCTTAAATGTATGAAATTACAGAAATTAGCAACTCTTTATGCCGCTACTCTGTCCGGCAGTACATCATAAAGGGTTTTTGCAACAAATTCCGCTTTTTATTTTCTTATTGCTTCAATTAATATTATTTTTGTGAAATTATATGTAATGCAATCTTTTGCATAAAGGATATTAAACAAATTCAATGATATGATTAAAAGAATTCTACTTTTTGTTCCGCTTTTGTGTGCGTTCGTCGTTGCGTCAGCACAGAATGGCAATGTTGAGGAGATGCTCAAGAGTATTGAGGCTGTCACCAAGTTCGAGAAAATAGAGAAGGCCGACACCACACGCCAGTATTATCTTATGAGATTCACACAGCAGCTCGACCCCAAAGATGCTTCTGCCGGTACATTCGAGCAACGTGTAATGCTCGGTCACCGCGGTTACGACAGGCCCACGGTAGTCGTTACCGAGGGTTATGGTGCCGACTATGCTTTCAAAAGCCCCAAGTATATGGAGGAGCTTACATACATAATGGATGCAAACATAATATTCGTGGAGTACCGTTATTTCTCGGGTTCAACCCCCAACCCATGCAACTGGGATTACCTCACCGTTGAGAACTCCATGACAGACTATCACAAGATTATAACAGCCTTCAAGCCATACTACAACGGCAAATGGGCCTCTACCGGAATAAGCAAAGGCGGTTCCACATCAATCTTCTTCCGTGCATATTTCCCCGACGACCTTGATGTATCGGTTCCCTATGTAGGCCCATTGAGCGGAGCTGTCGAGGATGGCCGTCACGAATCTTTCCTCGAAAGAGTAGGAACAAAAGCCGAACGCGATGCAATACGCAACTTCCAGACAGAACTTTTCGAGCGCAAAGAGCGTCTTATGCCCCTGTTCGATGCCTATTGCCTCGAGAAAGAGATGGTATTCCGCGTACCTACTACATTAATATACGACCTTCTTGTTCTTGAATACCAATTCTCTATGTGGCAGTGGGGTACATCAACAAGCACCATCCCTGCACTCGACTCGGACGACAAGGTCATATTCGACTACTTTGTAAAGATGTGCGGCCCCGACTATTTTGCAGCCGGCAGTGATATTGAGTCGTTCTTTGTACAGGCAGTAAAGGATTTCGGTTATTACGGCTACAACATTGAGCCGTTCCGCAAATATGTGAACGAGGAGGAGATTGAAGGCTATCTGCCTCGCGTACTCCTTCCCGAACAGTTCGCCAATGTCGAGTTCGACGACAGCAACTACCGTTTTGTTACCGATTATTATACCGAGAATGACCCGAAGATGATTCTCATCTACGGCGAAGTCGATCCATGGACTGCAAGCGGTATCACATGGATGCGTGACCGCAACAAGCAGAATGTAAAGGTATATATACAGCCGGGCGGCAGCCACACCGCACGTATCCTGAATATGCCTGAGGATATGCGTGATGATATCCTCAAGCAGTTGAACGAGTGGATGCAGTACAAATAAGCTGATTGGTTCACATGATGCCCGACGAAGTGCTCACCATAAGCCAGGCCACGATAGGTTACCGCAAAGGCCGGAATACCGTAAAGGTTGTTTCGGGCATTGATGCAGCCTTGCGCAAGGGAGAGCTTGTTGCCCTGTTAGGCAGGAACGGTGCAGGAAAATCCACCCTGTTGCGTACCCTGATATCAGGACTCAAACCGCTGGAAGGCCGAATAGCATCGGGCAACGACAGCATAGAGAGGCTCTCACAGGCAGAGCTTGCAAGGCTTATATCGGTAGTGCTTACCGACAACTCGGTTCCCGGCATCAAGGTACACGAGTTGGTTGCCCTGGGACGTACACCACATACCAATTTCCTGGGACGTTTGACCGACAAAGACAAAAGGGTGGTGGAGAATGCGATGGAATTGACAAGAATAGGACATCTGGCAGACAGGGATGTTGCATCGTTGAGCGACGGCGAAAGACATAAATGCTTCATAGCCAAAGCTCTGGCACAGGAGACACCGGTCATAATGCTTGACGAGCCTACCGCTTACCTCGATTACCCGAGCAAGGTGCACCTGTTCGCTACACTTAAGGGGCTTGCAACCGATAAAGGGAAATCGGTGCTGGTCTCGACACACGACCTTGAGATAGCCCTTAAAGTGGCCGACAGAATATGGTTTATCGAGGAAGGCAAGCTCTACCAGGGTACAGCAGCCGAACTGAAAGAATCAGGAGTAATGGAATCATTCATGGACGACTCCGGCCTCGACGGATGGAAAGGATAGAACAAACATAACACTTACACAAGATGAAATATAATTTTGACGAAATTGTACCACGCAAGCATACAGATTGCTTGAAGTACGACAATGTAAAGGAGATTTTCGGAACAGAAGAGATTCTGCCGATGTGGATAGCCGACATGGACTTCAGGACACCGGCATTCATTGTCGATGCAATACGCAAGAGACTCGACCACGAGTTGCTTGGCTATACCTACTGCTGTAAGAGATGGCGTCCTGCCATACAAAGCTGGGTATCGCGCCGTTATGGTTGGGAGGTGCAGGCCGACGAGATAGGCTTTGTAGGCGGTATTGTGCCGGCTATTGCCTTCGCACTGCAGTGCTTCACAAATGCAGGCGACAAGGTGCTCATACAGCCGCCGGTTTATCACCCCTACCATCACGTTACCGAGGATTTGGAGCGCGTGCTCGTAAAGGCTCCGCTCAAGCTTGTCAACGGGCAGTATGCAATTGACTTTGCCGAGTTCGAGGAGAAAATCAAGGGCTGCAAGCTCTTCCTCCTCTGCAACCCCCACAACCCCGGCGGCCGCGTGTGGACACGCGAGGAGCTGGTGCGTATGTGCGAGATATGTGCCGAGAACAATGTCATCGTAATATCCGACGAGATACACTGCGATATGGTACTCAAAGGCTACAAGCATATACCTTTCGCTGCTTCGTGCGAGAAGGCGAAGGATATCTGCATTACCCTTATGGCAGCAAGCAAGACCTTCAATATCGCCGGTCTCAAGAGCTCATATCATATCATACAGAACGGGACACTGCGTGCTCAGTATCAGGAGTTCCTGCGCAAGAGCGAGCTCGACACTGCACACGTGTTTGCCACAGGACCAGTAGCTACCGCATACACCGAGGGTGAAGAGTGGCTTGAGCAGATGCTCGAGTATGTCGAGGCCAACATCGACTTTATGGAGCAGTATCTCAAGGATAATATGCCCAAGATGGGAATGATTCGCCCACAGGCTTCGTTCCTTGTGTTCCTCGATGCGCGAGGCCTTGGCTTGCCGCACGACGAGCTTGTCGATTTCTTTATTCGCGAGGCAAAGGTGGGTATGAACGACGGTGCGATGTTCGGCGAGGAAGGATCGGGCTATATGCGCATAAACCTCGGTTGTCCGCGTGCCACACTTGAACGCGCACTGAACCAGATAAAGAGCGCATACGACAAGATTTGCTGAAACAAAGAATAAAACAGCTGCCATGAAAGGATTAAAACAGGGTACACTGCTACAGGGCGGGCGTTACATAATTGAAAAAGTATTGGGGCAAGGTGGTTGTTGAACCGCAATATGATTATGCTTACTCTTTCTCCGACGGCTTGGCTTTGGTTGGAAAGGACGGTAAATGTGGCTTTATTGACAAAACCGGCAAGGTGGTTATTGAACCGAAATATGATTATGCAGGCTCTTTCCACGACGGCTTGGCTATGGTTGAGAAGGATGGTAAAAGATTTTATATAGACAAAACCGGTAGGGAGTATATAAACAGCCGCAGAGTCAACTGGTAAGTGCAAAATTATTAACTTTAAATATAAATATAATGGCAAATAAAGAGATTCTTCACTCTGCTCAGAATGGCAATGGTGGCACATCCAAGAAAAGGTGGGCTATAGTTGTTTCAATACTCGTTATTATAGGTGCCGGGGCGATGTTTATGCTTGGCGGTGGCAGCAATAACTATGAAGGGAAACTTGTACCAATCCTTGATAATAGTAATGACAAATACGGCTATGCCGATACGCTTGGCAATATTGTTATTGAACCGAAATATGATTATGCATGGAAATTCTCCGAAGGCTTGGCTAAGGTTGTAAAGGACGGCAAATGGGGCTTTATAGACAAGACCGGCAAGGTGGTTTTTGAACCGCAATATGATTATGTTTACTCTTTCTCCGACGGCTTGGCTTTGGTTAAAAAGGACTATAAATGGGGCTTTATCGACAATACCGGCAAGGTGGTTGTTGAACTGAAATATGATGGTGCAGACTCTTTCTACGAAGGCTTGGCTATAGTTATAAAGGACGGTAAATATGGCTTTATCGACAAGACCGGCAAGGTGGTTATTGGACTGCAATATGATGATGCATGGAGATTCTCCGAAGGCTTGGCTCGGGTAAGAAAGGATGATAGACGTGGCTTTATTGACAAGACCGGCAAGGTGGTTATTGGACTGCAATATGATGATGCAGGCTCTTTCCACGACGGCTTGGCTGTGGTTAAAAAGGACGGTAAATGGGGCTTCTTTATCGACAAAACCGGTAGGGTGGTTATTGAACCGCAATATGACTTTGCTCGCTCTTTCTCCGAAGGCTTGGCTGTGGTAATAAAGGATGATAAATATGGCTTTATCGACAAAACCGGCAAGGTGGTTGTTGAACCGCAATATGATGATGCATGGGAATTATTCGAAGGCTTGGCTAGGGTAATAAAGGACGGCAAACGTGGCTTTATTGACAAAACCGGCAGGGTGGTTGTAGAACCGCAATATGATGATGCATGGGCATTCTCTGAGGGCTTGGCTTCGGTTGAAAAGGACGGCAAATGGGGCTTTATAGACAAAACCGGCAAGGTGGTTGTAGAACCGCAATATGATTATGCTGACTTTTTCTACGAAGGTTTGGCTCTGGTTAGAAAGGATGGTAAAGAATTTTATATAGACAAAACAGGTAGGGAGTATATAAAATGGTAATGCTTTTCCCTTTGCGAACCCTTTGAACAGCAGGCCTTATTGAAAGATTCCAGATAGGCATGGTGCTGAATGTTTTGCCCATTACCACGGCAAAAACATTCAGCACCATATGCTTTATTTACAGGATAGTTGGGCTGTAAATTCACTGAGTACTTATTAACACGGGTAGGATTCAAATTTGTGCGGATTCAAATTTGCGCGCAAAATTTGCGTGGGTGCAAAAAAAACAGTACCTTCGCGCTTGAAATATTCTTGTATCGTTTTGGTAAAGATAAAAGATATAGCGAATGCCCTTGAAATGTTCGCGCCTCTGCCACTACAGGACGACTTCGATAATTGCGGCCTGCAGATTGGATTGACAGATGCGGAAGTTGCAGGGGTTTTATTGTGTCTTGATGTGACAGAGGCTATCGTTGACGAGGCTATCGCATCGGGATGCAACCTCATAATATCGCATCATCCCATAATCTTCAAGCCCCTTAAACGTATCACGGGCAGCAATTACATTGAGCGTCTTGTAATAAAAGCTCTTGCCAACGGTGTTGCAATCTATTCGGCACATACCAATATCGACAATGCACCCAAAGGTATCAACTATCATCTGGCTCAGATAATGGGGCTCCTGAATGTACGCATATTGCTACCTAAAGAGGAGTCGTTGCTCAAGCTCGCCGTATATGTCCCGGTATCGCATGCAGGGAATGTGCGCGAGGCACTCTTTGCTGCAGGTTGCGGAGAGATAGGCAACTACAGTTCGTGCAGCTATAACGTGGCAGGGTACGGTACGTTCAAGGCAAGCGAAGGGTGCAATCCCTTCTGCGGTTCGGTTGGAGAGTTCCACAAGGAAGAGGAGGTGCGCATTGAGACGGTTTTGCCGGCATACCTTAAGGGACGTGCTGTTTCGGCAATCCTTAAAGCACACCCTTATGAAGAGCCTGCATTCGACATATACCCGTTGAAGAATTCATGGAACAGTGTAGGCACAGGAGTTATAGGAGAGTTGCCCGAAGAGCGTGATACTATCGGGTTCATGAAAGAGATAAAGGAGAAGCTTGGGGCCGGCAGCCTTCGCTATTCTCCGTTACCAGGCAAAAAGATAAGGCGTGTTGCTTTGTGCAGCGGTGCAGGCGGCTCATTCGCAACTGCGGCAATGGCTGCCGGAGCCGACCTTTACATCACAGGAGAGGCACGCTACCACGATATGTTCAATTACCCGAGCATGACAGTAGCCGTTATTGGGCACTACGAGAGTGAGGCATGCGTAATGGATATATTCGACGAGCTCCTGTCGGGACGTTTCCCGGAATTGAGGATTAAAAAGACATCGGTCAACACAAACCCTGTCTCTTATTTATAACAGATGTCTTACGGGGCATCGCTTTTGAGATTCTTCAGTCGCTATGCTCCATAAGAATGACAACTGGCGAGAATTATTAACTTTAAATATAAATAAAATGGCAAAGAAAGACCCTGCTGAATACACAGTAGAAGAGAAGTTGAAGACACTTTACGAGTTGCAGACAATCCTGTCACAGATTGACAAGATAAAGATTCTCCGCGGTGAGCTTCCGCTCGAGGTAAAGGACCTCGAGGATGAGATTGTCGGTCTTGGTACACGTATCGAGAACATAAACAACGACATCAAGTCGATACGCGAGACTGTTGTCGGTTTCCGTGAAGAGATGGAACAGGCAAAGAGAAGCATTGAGAAGTACACTGCCGACCAGGCCAACGTGCGCAACAATCGCGAGTTCGACCTGTTGAACAAGGAGATAGAGTACAACCGTCTTGTGATTGAACATGATGAGAAGAAGATAAATGATGCAAAGCGTCAGGAGCAGCAGAAGAGCGAGGAGCTTGAGAAATCGACCAATATGCTCGAGGAGCGCAAGAAGGACCTTGAGATGAAGAAGACTGAGCTCGAGGATATTGTTGCCGAGACAAAGGCCGAGGAGGAGAAGCTGCGCGAACAGGCTCGCGACCTTGAACTGAACATCGAATTGCGCCTGTTGACATCGTTCAAGCGTATCCGCAAGAGCTCACGCAATGGTCTCGGTATCGTTTATGTTGAGTGTGATGCATGTGCCGGTTGCTTCAGCAAGATTCCGCCACAGCGTCAGATGGATATACGTATGAGAAAAAAGATTATCGTTTGCGAGAACTGCGGACGCATCATGATTGACCCTGAGCTTGCTGGTGTACAGCAGGAGAAGCCGGCAGAGGCTCCGGCACCAAAGCGTCGTGGTATCCGCCGTGCAGCAAAGGCTGAATGATAACGTTATCATTCAGAACTGCGAATAATATATACCCTCAAAGCCCTACAGGAACTTTGAGGGTATATGCATATAAAAGGAAGATTACCGGAGAACTTGACAGGATCCGGGCATATCCCCCGAAACTATTACAATTAAACCGGAATTACATATCATAGATATATGGGAGCAGAAAAGATATATACTCCAAAAGAAGAGAAGCTGAATATAATCTCTCATGGGGCAGGGATTGCCATAGGAGCAGTTGTTGGCATCCTGTTTCTTTGCGAAGCCATTGGCCGTGGGGGCGATGCCGTTTCCATAATGAGCATTTGCCTTTATCTGGCAGGTATGATGTCGTCGTACATATTCTCTACTGCGTACCATGCATCCAAACCGGGTTCACAACTGCGGTACCGTTTGCGCAAGCTCGACCATTCCGCCATATACTGGTATATCGCCGGGAGCTACTCGCCGGTCACACTCATAGCCATGCGCGATAGCGGCTGGTGGGGATGGGGAATATTCATCTTCTGCTGGCTATGCGCCATTGCCGGTACATCGTTGAGCCTTTACAGTCTGAAGAAGCATAACCGTCTTGAGACTGTATGCTATGTGTTGATGGGACTCACAATAGTAGTGGCAATGCGGCAGTTCTACGATGCAGTACAGCTCCCGGTATTCCTATGGGTCATAGGAGAAGGTGTGGCATATATAATAGGCGCATTGCTCTACAGCCTGCATAAGGTAAAGTACATACATTTCGTATTCCATATATTCGTGCTGCTCGGAACGTTCTGCCATATGATAGCCGTGTGGAAAATAATACAGGCCATGTAAGCGACATACAGATGGAATGCTGTGATGCTGCCTGATTCTATGGCAATATGTCTGCCTTTTCATTGCTTAATTGAGATTAATAAAGTATTTTCGCATAATGATTGTGCGGAGACCGTCCGCAATAAACACAATTCATGATGAACCGTTTTGAGAATTATCAGTTACTTGAACATAACACATTCGGCATTGAGGCTAAAGCACGCCTGTTTGTAGAGTTCGCCACAGAAGATGAGCTTGTGGAATTCCTGACAAATGGACATGAAGGGAATTCACTTGTGATTGGCGGTGGAAGCAACCTGCTTTTCGTCGGGGATTTCGACGGGACAATCTTCCATTCGGCCATAAGGAGCATTGAAAAGGTTGCCGAGGATGAGAATGAGGTATTGCTGCGGGTGGGAAGCGGTGTGAACTGGGATGAACTTGTGGAATACACCGTGGAACAGGATTTGTACGGTTTGGAGAATCTTTCGCTCATTCCGGGCGAGGCGGGTGCAAGTGCCGTACAGAACGTAGGAGCATATGGAGTGGAGGCTGGCGATCTCATTGAGAAAGTCGAAACCATTGTGCTCGGCAATGCCTCAAAAAGGATATTCTCAAAAGAGGAGTGCCATTTTGCTTACCGATACAGTGTTTTCAAAGGTGAGGAGAAGGGCAAGAATGTGGTCACTTATGTCACCTACAGGCTTAAGAAGAGTGCTCCATTGAAACTCTCTTACGGGAATCTGAAGGATAAGGTTCTGGAGTTGGGCGGTGAGACACTTGCCAACGTACGCCGTGCCGTGTGCGATATACGCCGTGCCAAATTGCCCGACCCTGCAGATATGGGAAGTGCAGGCAGCTTCTTCATGAATCCTGTTGTATCGGCACAGAAAGCCGATGAGCTGCGCAATGAGTATCCGGCAATGCCATGTTACCCGCTGCCATGCGGCGATGTGAAGCTGTCGGCAGGATGGCTCATTGAGCAGTGCGGCTGGAAAGAGACTCCACACAAGCATGTAGGTGTATATAAGCATCAGGCTCTTGTGGTGGTGAACCTTGGCGGTGCAAAAGGATGTGACGTTATTGCATTTGCAAACGAGGTTGTAGATTCTGTAAAGAAGCGATTCGGAGTTGAATTGAACATGGAAGTCAATGTGATAGGCTGATACGATGAAACTTAGATTTTTAGGAACCGGAACATCGACAGGAGTGCCCGAGATCGGGTGCAAATGCGAGGTGTGCACTTCGACCGACCCACGTGACAGACGTTTGCGCTGTTCGGCTTTGCTGCAGGAAGGAGACACAACGATACTTATCGACTGCGGCCCGGATTTCCGCGAACAGATGCTGCGTGCCGATGTAAAGAGGATCGATGCCTTGCTGATGACACACAAGCACTACGACCACGTTATGGGAATAGATGACTTGAGACCATACACAAGGGACAAGGAGTTGCCCATATATGCCGACCGTGAGACAGAAATGCAGATAAGGGCATTCTTTCCCTATTGTTTCGGGAAGGTCAAATACCCGGGAGTCGCCAACATACGCATAGAGCCCGTTTCGGCAAACAACAATTTCAACGTCGGCGGCATTGAGGTCACACCAATCAGGGTCTTCCACGGGATGTTCCCCATAACTGCATACAGGTTCGGCAAGCTTGCATACATAACGGACATGAGCTACATAGAGCCCGGTGAACTGGAGAAGCTTGAAGGGGTGGAGACTCTGGTGATAAATGCATTGCGCTATTCAAAACCACACAAGACACACCAGACGGTACTTGAAGCTCTGTCCATAATAGAGAGAATAAAGCCGCAGGAGACATACTTCACACATATGATGCACCATATCGGCCTGCACTCAAAAATAGAGAAATGTCTTCCTTCCGGAGTACACCTTGCATATGACGGACTTGAAATTGAAGTCGATTGAACAGATAAAGGAATAGTATCATGAAGAGAATATACGCGATGCTTATATTGTCGTTGGCTCTGGCATTCCAGGCTGCGGATGTTGCTGCACAGAGCGGCAAGGACAAGATTGTAATGCCTGAATACCCCGGAGGCGAGAAGGCACTGCATGAGTATATACTGTCGGCACTGACATACCCGCAGGAGGCCATGCAGAACAATGAGGTTGGAGAGGTCATTGTCGGTTTCTCAATCGGCATCGACGGCTCGGTGAGTTCCGTAAGGGTGCTGAAGTCCGTTTCGCCCTCACTCGACCAGGAGGCCATAAGGGTGGTGAAGGGTATGCGTTACTGGAATCCGGCAAGAAAGAACGGCAGGCTTGTCCGTGCGGAGATGTCCATTCCCATTAACTTCAAGGTCATATATGAGAACAAATATATAAATGATGACCAGGTAGGCCAGAATGGCAGGGAGGATGATACAGAACGGAGAGTCCTCTATTGATTCATACCCAGAGGCGTGAAACTGCATATATTCAACCCCGAAAATGACCTGGCACTTGCCGATGGAGGTGCGGCATATTGCCCGCCGCCTGCAGCTTCGCGCATAGCATATGACCTGGCCACTCTTCCTTTATGGTTTGCCGAGACAGACGATGTGGTGTTCCTGCCCGACGAGATTCACCACGACTACTGCAGGAGCATCTCTTCGCAATTCGATATTCCAGGCCCATATGACGGAACATCGGCTGCAATGCTTGCAGGTGTTGTCCCTTGGGGATGGAGTGCGCAGATAAGGCGCAGGCTAAAGGCTATGGGAATAAATGATTGTATCCTGCCTACGGAGGGAAGCATAGACAATATACGCGCCCTCTCCAACAGAAAGACATCTATAAGGATTCTTGAATCTCTAAAGGGAATGGGTATTGACACTCCCGAAATTCCACATTACTTTACCGACCCCGATGATGTTGCGGATTTCATATGCAGCCTGCAACGTTCTGTAGTAAAGGCTCCATGGTCGGGCAGCGGCAAGGGTATCCTATGGGGTATAGGACATGTGGAACCGCCGATGGAGAATTTCTATAAGGGAATAATCAAGAGACAGGGCGGTGTAGTGTGTGAACATTATCTTGACCCTGTACAGGAATTCGCAATGGAGTTCCTTGCAACAGATGGAAAGATATCATTTGCCGGTTATTCGCTCTTCAATGCCTCGAACGGTTCATATTCGGGAAACATAATGGCAACGGATGCCGAGATAGAGAAAGTATTATCACAATATGTACCATCGGAATATCTCGCTGCAGCAAGGGTGTCGCTGACATCTGTTCTCGAAAGAATCATTGCAGGGTCGGGCTACGAAGGGTATCTTGGCGTTGACATGATGATATACAACGAAGGCGGTCGCCTAAGGCTTAACCCATGCATGGAATTGAACCTGCGCATGAACATGGGCGTTGTGTCGCGCATATTCTACGACAGGTATGTGACATACGGGAAGAGGGGCCGTTACTCTGTTGAGTTCCGCAAGGAGAGCAGTGCAGTCATGCGGCTGCATTCATCGTACATGAAAGACTTTCCGCTCAGAATGGATAACGGCAGGATTTTACGCGGATATATAAATCTCTCTCCGGTGACAGAAGAGAGCAATTATATCGCATATGTTATAGTTGAGTGAAATCCATTTACATAAACGCATATAAGAAGCTGCTTGAATTTCTAAAAGGCTTAGCGATATAAATTCAAACAACTTCTAATAAAAAGAGATAAATACTCTTTTTTTACGCAACTTCTTTTTATCTTCGCAAAATAGCGCAGGAACAAAATATGGTTTGCGCAAGTCTGGAATAAATAAAGGATTTATCATGAACATAATTGAAGAAAGGTTGGGAATGATGCGCTCGTTTATGGATGCGCACAGTTTGGATGCATTCATTGTTGTAAGCAGTGACCCTCATAGCAGCGAATATGTTGCCGATTGCTGGAAATCACGCGAGTGGCTCTCGGGGTTCGACGGTTCGGCCGGCACAGTTGTCGTAACAAAGAATAGTGCTTGCCTATGGACAGACTCACGTTATTGGCTGGCGGCCGAAGCATCACTTGCCGGAACAGGAATAGAACTGATGAAGGATGGTGCACCCGGCACTCCTGCTATAGCCGAATGGCTGTGCAGCAATCTGTCCGAGGGCAGCATAGTAGGGCTCGACGGAAAAGTGTGCTCAATAGCCGAAGTGAAATCATGGAGCGATGAACTGATGAATGCCGGGATAAGAGTTGATGCATCAACCGACCCGTTTGCGGAAATTTGGAACAACCGCCCTGCTGTACCGACAGGCGAGGCCTTCGTAATGCCTATAGAAAATTGTGGCGAAACGACAACCGAGAAGATTGCCAGGCTGCGTGAGAGATTGGAGCAGAAGGCCGCCGACGGCATTCTGGTTACTATGCTCGATGAGGTTGCATGGCTTACGAACCTGCGTGGCAACGATGTCGAATATAACCCGGTTGTTGTTGCATACATGATTGTAACGGCAAACGATGCTACGTTGTACATAAACAAGGAAAAGGTAAATGGCGATGTGGAATTGTACCTGAAGAGAGAGGGTATTGCAACAGCACAATACGACAGTGTTTGGGATGCGCTTGCAGCTTACCCTCACGGAACAATAATGCTGCAGCCGAACCGTTGCAACCGCGCAGTACTCGAGAAACTGAACAGCAACTGTTTCCCCATCTACAGCGACTCGCCGGTTGCTGCAATGAAGGCAGTAAAGAACAGTGCCGAAATCTCAGGGTTTGAAGATGCCATGCTCAACGAGGGCATAGCAATGGTGAAGTTACTCAAATGGCTTAAGCCGGCAGTTGCTGAAAGCACGATAACGGAACTCGATGTGGATGCACAGCTCACCGGTTACCGCAAAGCGGCTCCAACATTCCGGGGGCTCAGCTTTGCAACCATTGCCGCATACGGAAAGAATGCTGCGATTGTACATTACGAACCTACGGAAGAGGCTAACGCAGAACTCTATCCGAAAGGATTCCTGCTTCTCGACTGTGGCGGACAGTACACGAACGGAACAACAGATATCACACGCACAATACCTCTTGGCGAACTTACCTTGGAAGAGAAAGAGGATTATACACGCGTACTGCGCGGACATATATCCTTGGCTATGGCAAAATTCCCCAAAGGTACATGCGGTACGCAACTCGATGTGCTTGCACGCCAATGGCTGTGGCAAGCCGGCGAGAACTATCTGCACGGGACCGGTCACGGAGTAGGGCACTTCCTTAACGTACACGAAGGCCCTCACCAGATAAGGATGAACAATATGCCGGCACCGCTCATGCCTGGTATGACAGTGAGCAACGAACCAGGATTATACAAAGCGGACAGATACGGGATACGAATAGAGAATACTATGATTGTGACGAATCATTGCGAAGGCGAGTTCGGGGAATTCTATGCATTGGAGCCGCTCACTATATGCCCGATAGATACAGCACCGATAATTCCGGAGATTCTCGGTGACGATGCACGCGCTTATCTCAACGCTTACCATTCAATGGTGTTCGACAAATTGTCTCCGCACCTCGCGCCCGACGAGGTTGAATTCCTCAAAGAGGCCTGCAAGGCTATATGACAATGAGAAAGTTTCTGCCGGTACTGTTGCTCGTCATGTCGCTATTCTCCTGTGTTACACAGGAGAAAGTAGAGCGTGCAGAGCTTATAGCCCATGCCGGCGGTGCCATTGACGGCTACGTATATACCAACTCGCTCGAAGCCCTTGAAAGAGCTGTAGAGAACGGATACCGTTACATCGAATTTGATCTGGGATTCACCAGCGACAGTGTACTCGTGGCAGTACACTCGTGGAGCGATTTCAACCGTATGACCGGCAATGCCGATTGGGGGGACAGTGTTCCCGACCATTCACACTTCACAGCGCAGAAAATACACGGACGATATACACCGCTGACTGCCGAAATGATAAACGACTACTTTGTGAAGAACCCGGGGATTTATCTTGTTACCGATAAGATTTCCTCTCCTGCGGTGCTTGAGAGCTATTTCCCCGAACTTAAGGGGCGCATGGTTGTAGAAGCGTTTTCCTATGAGCATTACCGCGAACTGCTGCGCAAGGGGTATTTCCGTGTTCTCTATTCCTGTATGGCCGAGGATATGGCATCGGCTTTTATGAAACATCTTCTTTTCGACCGCATTTTCCCGGGGGAGAGAATTGAGTGGGTTGCGTTGCACACAAGCGGATTTAATCATTCAATTTTTAAGTTGCTTAATAGCACAAGGCGTTTTAATGTTGCTCTCTTTACGGTGGATAACTATAATGAGATTCTTCCGGAGTACCGCAACCGGGCTAAAATGATATATACAAATACAATATTGCCCGAGCAGCTTCTGAATCCCTGATTATGATTTTCGGGGGTTCTAACTTTTCGGATTTCGCTAAATCTGATTTGCAGCTTCTTTCGCTTCTAATTTTGCCCTAAATTTCTTCATTTTGTGAAAAAATGTTATCTTCGCAAAATGAACAGCTTCTTAAAAAACACATAAACAACACTATGGAACTGATTAGCGGAAAGGAACTTCAGAACGGAAAGTATCGCATAATAGATCTCCTTGGCCAGGGCGGTTTTGGCATAACATATCTTGCGCAGCAGGTATCTCTTGGCCGCAAGGTTGCAATCAAGGAGTTCTTTATGAAAGAACACTGCAATCGCGATGAAACCAACTCGTTTGTCTATGTCCCCTCAACG
>JAFXHQ010000094.1 GCA_017536325.1 Bacteroidaceae bacterium | reverse complement strand
GTATTCCTCATGAACAACTACAGCGGGAACGAGACAGTAAACGCAGGCAGCGGCAAAGAGGTTTCAATAAAGGAACTCACCACCCTTGTTGCCAAGGTTGTCGGTTACGAAGGCGATATAAAATGGGATACAAGCAAACCTAACGGAACACCTCGCAAATTGCTGGACGTGTCAAAAAGTGCAGCACTCGGCTGGAGATACAAGACGGAACTTGAAGACGGCATCCGCCTGTCATACGAAGACTTCCTCAACAACCCCATGAGGGCAGAAAGATAAATAAAACATATTCAGGCAGAGCCGCAGCTCTGCCTGAATATGTTTATATGACACCGTAATTACTTTATCACTCCCAATTCCTTACCGACCTTGATAAAGGCATTGATAGCCTTGTCGAGGTGCTCCTGTTCGTGAGCCGCAGAGAGCTGCACACGGATACGTGCCTCGCCCTTAGGTACAACAGGATAATAGAAACCGGTCACGAAGATACCCTCCTCGGCCATTTTCTGTGCGAAGACCTGCGACAGCGGAGCATCATAGAGCATCACAGCGCAGATAGCCGACTGTGTAGGTTTGATATCGAAGCCTGCAGCCAACATCTTGTCACGGAAATAGTTCACGTTGTTCTGCAGCTTGGTGTGCAGCGCGTCGCTCTCGGCAAGCATCTTGAAGACCTCTATTGATGCACCAACCACTGAAGGCGGAAGAGAGTTCGAGAAGAGATAAGGACGTGAACGCTGACGCAGCATGTCGATAATCTCCTTGCGGCCCGTCGTAAAACCGCCCACAGCACCGCCGAATGCCTTGCCGAGTGTTCCCGTAAAGATGTCGATACGTCCGTAGCAGCCGAACTGCTCGGCGACGCCATGACCTGTAGGGCCTACAACGCCTGCCGAATGCGATTCATCGACCATAACAAGCGCATCGTACTTCTCGGCAAGATCACAAATCTTGTCCATAGGAGCCACATTTCCGTCCATAGAGAATACGCCGTCGGTAACTATAATGCGGTAACGCTGGGCCTGAGCCTCTTGCAGACAACGCTCCAAATCGGCCATATCGGCATTGGCATAACGATAACGTTGTGCCTTGCACAAACGCACACCATCGATGATTGAAGCATGGTTCAAGGAGTCGGATATAATCGCATCCTCTGCTGTAAAGAGAGGCTCGAAAAGGCCACCGTTGGCATCGAAGCATGCAGCATAGAGGATTGTATCCTCGGTCTTGAAATAGTCGGCAATAGCCTTCTCGAGAGTCTTGTGATAATCCTGGGTACCGCAAATGAAGCGAACCGAAGACATACCGTACCCACGCTCCTCCATAGCCTGTTGGGCAGCCTTCATCAAACGGGGATTATTCGACAGGCCAAGATAGTTGTTGGCACAGAAATTGAGTGCCCTTGAACCATCCTCGAGAGTAATCTCGGCAAACTGTTGTGAAGCAATGTTACGCTCTCTCTTGTACAAGCCGGCTTCATCTATTGCAGCCAGCTCATTCTGCAAATGTTGTTGGAATTTACCGTACATCTTTCTTTATGTTTGTAATTTGATAATCGCCGTTGGCTTTCTTTGATTACAAATGTACTTTTTTATTGAATAATATCAAAAAACCGATAAAAATATTATCCCCTTTAACTCAAAAAAACATGGTAACAAGATAAAATTTACAAAAATACTTGTAACTTTGAGAAGTGAGAAAACATACTGGCAAGGAATACCTTAAATAATATATAGATATGAAAAACGTACTTGTTATCGGTTCTACAGGACAGATTGGTTCGGAGCTCACCATGAAGCTCCGCAATATGATACCCGAAGGCAACATCGTTGCAGGTTATATTCCCGGCGCAGAGCCTAAAGGGATACTTCTTGAAAGCGGCCCGGCAGCAGAGGCAAATGTCAAGAATGCCCAGCAACTTGCCGATATTGTGGAAAAATACAAGATTGACACTATATACAACCTTGCAGCCTTGCTATCGGCTGTTGCTGAATCAAAGCCTTTGCTTGCATGGGACATACAGATGAACGGTCTCATCAATATCCTTGAGATTGCACGCGAGAAAAAATGTGCCGTGTTTACTCCAAGTTCAATCGGTTCTTTCGGCCCGAGCACACCGGCCGACAACACTCCGCAGGACACAATACAACGCCCACGAACCATGTATGGTGTAACAAAGGTAGCAACAGAGTTGCTAAGTGACTATTATTTCATCAAGTACGGCGTCGATACACGTTCGACACGTTTCCCGGGCCTTATCTCAAACGTAACGCTCCCCGGCGGCGGTACGACCGACTATGCCGTAGAAATTTACTATGCAGCTGTGAAGGGCGAGGATTTTGCATGCCCCATCCAAGCCGGTACATTCATGGACATGATGTACATGCCAGATGCTTTGAAAGCAGCTGTTGACATTATGAATGCCGACCCATCGAGACTCGTTCACCGCAACGGTTTCAATGTAGCATCAATGAGCTTCGACCCGGAAATCATAAAGGCATCTATCCAAAAGTACATTCCCGACTTCAAGATGCACTATGAATTCGACCCCGTACGTCAAGCAATTGCAGACTCATGGCCCAACAAACTGGATGACTCTTGCGCACGCGAGGAGTGGGATTGGGAACCATCGTACGACCTTGATACAATGACACAGGATATGATAAAGACCCTGAGAGAGAGATTTGGGAAATAAATACACATCAAGGCGCACAAAAAATTTCCATATACAATTAAAGGCAGCCCAGGCTGCCTTTAATTGTATCACTTAGAGAGTTCCAACATCCTTACTATAGGTTTCTTTGCCGCTACGCGCAAATCTTCATCGAGTTCAACAACCGGCCACTCATACTTGAGAGTGTTGTAGAGCTTCTCCAATGTATTCAGGCGCATATAACTGCACTCATTGCAGGCACAAGGACCTGTAGATGGCGGAACGGGTATAAAACGTTTGCCAGGGCAACGCTTCTGCATCTCATGGAGAATTCCGCTCTCGGTCGCAACGATGAACTCATTAGCCTCATCCTTCTCGGCATATGAGAGAATTGCTGCTGTCGAACCCACGAAATCGGCCAAGGCAAGCACACCGCTCTTGCATTCGGGATGGGCAAGCACCTTTGCCGACGGATAATCTCTCTTGAACTCCACAATCTTCTCTATGGAGAACTGTTCATGTACATGACAACCTCCATTCCACAGCAACATTCTGCGGTTTGTCACGGCATTGAGATAGCCGCCAAGATTCTTGTCGGGTGCGAATATTATCTTCTCGTCCTTAGGAAAACTCTCGACTATCGCACGGGCATTTGTGGATGTGACAACTATATCCGTAAGAGCCTTTACGGCTGCCGAAGTGTTGACATAGGCAACCACCTTGTAACCAGGGTGTTCGGTTTTGTACTTGGCAAGATCATCGGCCTGGCAACTCTCGGCAAGGGAACATCCGGCATTGAGGTCGGGGATGAGGACCTTCTTCTCTGGCGAGAGTATCTTGTTTGTCTCGGCCATAAAGTGTACACCGCACATTACAAGTATATCGGCTGTAGTTTTCTCGGCTATCTGGGCCAAGGCCAGGCTGTCACCTACAAAATCGGCCACATCCTGTATTGCGCCATCGGTATAATAGTGCGCCAGCACAACTGCATTCTTTTCCTTACACAGACGGCGGATCTCCGCCTTCAGGTCAACATCACCGGGGACAGTTTCATCGATGTACCCCTTCTCTATCCATTCCTGCTTTATCATAATCAAACAATATTTCTATCGCCTATGAAACATAGACTCTTCTCAAATACAAAAGTAACAAAAAAACAAATCAAACAAAAGGCGGATAACTCTTATAACCTTTTATAACATAAGACAAGCATCTTTTAGAACTTCATTGAAAAATAAAGACCGCAACCGCCTTCGGATGTTACAGTAGGAGATAGAATAACATCATGTTCCTTTGCATAATCTGTGGTAAAAAGGAAACCGCTCCCTATGCCAATGGCAGCACCGGCCAGAACATCCCAAAAATCGTGCTGTTTTGAATATACCCTGCCCCATGCCACATAACCGCTCATGAGATAAGCAGGTACTCCCCATTCCCAGCCATAGCGTTTTTGCAGGAATGTAGCACCGGCAAATGAAAAACCGGTATGATTGGATGGAAAGGAACGGTTGTCGCTGCCGTCGGGACGCTCCTTCTTAATTGCATATTTGAGTCCATAGCAGACTACCACCTGAGCCATAAGCGACTTACCCAACTGCAGAAGTCCCTTGTAGTCTTCTTTTATCAATGCTATGCCCGCGCCCATTGCTGCAGGTACGAACATGGCCACATCGGTTGACATGTCTATATCCTCATACTCATCATAATCTTCATATAACTGTGCATAGCCACCTTGAGGACAAAGCATTAACAATGCCAGAAGAAAAAGAAAAACTCTTTTCATACAACATTACGTTTATAACAACACGAAGATAATCCAAAAATGGAGAAAAGTCAATAGCCACGGCAAAATCTGCCGACAAATATCGAACAATATACATTTTATGTTTATCTTCGCAAGGCAAATACGTTCAAGGGTTGTTTTATTTTCAACGTAATTTTAATAGAGCAATGGAATTACAGCCACATTGACAACAAACATTACCTCAAAACAAAAAGTCATTCTATCATATGGATACATTTCTCGACATATTCAACAGCATAACATTACTGAAAATTATTGACTTCATAGGTACTTTCGCATTTGCCATAAGTGGAATACGATTAGCTTCGGCAAAACAGTTCGACTGGTTCGGTGCATATGTTGTGGGTGCAGCAACTGCCATAGGAGGCGGTACACTGCGCGATGTAATGCTTGATGTACCCGTATTCTGGATGCACGACGGAATCTATCTTTTCTGTACCGGACTGGCTTTGGTGTGGGTTATAATTTTCCGTCGCCATCTGGTCCACATGCACAATACATTCTTCATCTTCGATGCTATCGGACTCGCACTGTTCACCATTGTCGGCATCCAGAAGACGCTCGACTGCGGAATGTCCATCTGGGTTGCCATTGTTATGGGCACAATGACCGGAGCCGCAGGTGGAGTGATACGAGATGTACTCATAAATGAAGAGCCATTGATATTCCGTAAAGAGATATATGCCATGGCATGCGTACTTGGCGGAGTGGTATTCGCCATTTGCGACCTATCGGGAATGCCGGCAGGAGTAACGCTGACATTATGCGGAACGACGGTGTTCCTCACCCGATTGTTTGCCGTGAAGTACAAGATATGCCTGCCCACACTCAAGCCCGAAGATGACAAAAAATAAATACTTTAAACATATGACTTATATGAGAAGACTTGCACTACCAATCCTATTGGCACTCTTGTGCCTGCCGATGGCAATGCGTGCCGACGGCGACATTAACCTTACACCTGTACCAATGAAGATGACAAAGGGAAGCGGCAGCCTGCCGTTGCCCGAGAGTTTCACAATCTCCACAGGCACGCTGCCCGACAGCCTCTCACGCGAGGCAGTGAAATTCGCGACACATTTTGCCGATGTCAGCGGCTACACCGTCGATGTAAAGGCCGACGCAGCCGATGCGCTCATCACGCTATCGCTATACAACGGCAGCGAAGAACTCGGTTGCGAGGGCTACACGCTCGACATCTCCACAAGTGGCATAACCATCGCAGCCAACTGCTCAAACGGTTTCTACTATGCATTCCAAAGCATCAAGAAGATGCTCCCGGCCAATGTTATGGCAGGAGTCAAGGATGCCAAGATAAAAGAATACTCTCTTCCGGTGGTGAGCATCGTCGATGCGCCCCGTTTCGAGTACCGTGGCTTTATGCTCGATGTCAGCCGTCACTATTTCAGTCTGGAGCAGATAAAGCGCATGATTGATGTTATGTCATACTACAAGATGAACCGCTTCCATTGGCACCTCACCGACGACCAGGGATGGCGTTTCGAGGTAAAGAAATACCCACTTCTGACAACAATAGGAGCCACCCGTGAAAACTCCTGGAGCACCCACCCGGAATACGGCAAATTCTACACAGGCGAGCCCTATGGCCCCTATTTCTACACACAAGACGAATGTCGCGAGATAGTAAAATATGCAGCCGAGCGCCACATCGAGGTCGTTCCCGAGATTGAATTCCCGGGTCATTCCTGCGCAGTCAACACAGCCTACCCCGAACTCAGCTGCACACCCAACGGGGCGCACAGTGTAAAGATAGAAGGAGGAGTATATTCAGATGTGTTAAACGTTGCAAACCCATTGGTCTTGCAGTTTGCAAAGGATGTATTGGATGAGGTAATAGAGGTGTTCCCATACAGCCGGATACATATCGGCGGCGACGAGACACCCACTTCAGCCTGGCAGAACAATGCCGAGTGCCAGGCAATGATGCAAGAAAAAGGAATGACAAATGTCCGCCAATTGCAATCGCATTTCGTGCGTGCTCTTTCCGACCACGTCACACAAAAGGAGGGCGACAAGAAACGCACTGTGATAATGTGGAACGAGAGCCTCACATCAAGCGGCACCGACGAAGAACTTATTAAAGGAACAGGCGGCACAATGATGTGCTGGGAGATAAGCCAAGCGCAACCGTGTGCTCTCAAAGCGGCAAGAATGGGCTTGGAGTCAATCATTACGCCACAAATCCCGTATTACATAAACCGCAGGCAAAGCACCGATGCCAATGAACCGCCAGTTGCAGGACAGGGCACAGATAATGTTCAAGCCGTTTATAACTACGTACCCATACCTGCATCCGTTCCTGCAGAACTTCATAAATACTATATTGGAGTTCAGGGTACATTCTGGACAGAGCACGTCGAGGACTATGGCCTGCTCGAGTATCTTGCCCTGCCCCGTATGATTGCCATAGCAGAGACAGGCTGGACACCTCAAGACAAGAAAAATTTCTCTGATTTTCAGAGACGTATCACCAAGGATGCCAAGATTCTCGACTACAACAACTACCAATACGGCAAGCACTATATGCTTGAGAGCGAAGATGGTGAAGAAAGCGGCATTGTAATGCCCGCAGCATCCGACACCGAGAAACAAGTATGGTACCGCATCGTTTCCAAAGCCACTGATGCACGTGCAGGACGTTGCATACAACTGCTACGTGAAAATTCCAGCGAAATAGGAATCGGCAACGCCCGTGCAGGACGCCTATGGAACAGCGCTATCATCGAGGATGAAAGCAACGAAGGATACGACTACCAGCAATGGGCCTTTATGCAAGACCCCGACAACCCCGACCGCTGGGCAATAGTAAACAAAGCGAAACCAAACGGTTCGGTCAACGGAACTCCAACAGCTGTTGACAACACCGGCCGTTGGGACTATGACGAGAACAACCGCCACTACGACTTTATCCTTGGCGACAAGGCATACGGACAAGACGGCAACAACTACTGCTACAGCATACGCAGCCAAAAAGTAGCAAACGGCAACTGCCTAAACTATGCAAAAGCAGGACAAAACTACGCCATAAATCTATGGAACGACCCCATAGACGGCAACGGCGGTTATTGGGAATTCCGGCCTGCAGACGCACAAGGCAGCGAAATTGTAATCGAATTCCCCACTGAAGGCACATACTACCTCCTCCTCAACAACACCGAGCGTTTCAAGGGCTGGAGCCTCTACGACAATGGAGATGCGGCAGTAAAAGCCACACAGCAACCCTATGGTGCCAATGTCTGGGAAATCACCAATGCCACTACAACCGATGCCGGACAGACATTCAAGCTGCGCAATGTAGCCACCGGCCGCTACATAAGCAACACCACAGCGCCAATATCACTTGGCGAAAATGGAGTAGCACTTACCAACATCTACAACACCAAAAGCAATGATTTCACCATCAAGGTAAACAACAGCGCAATATACCCGTTATCGGAGAGGGTAAGGAGCAACCCCAACACCTTAAGCACAGGAGGAGTCTACCCGCAAGGTACAGGATGGGTCTACAAAAAGGCATTCCTTGTAACCTTCGAGTGCCGCGACGAAAAGGGTAACCTGTTGCTCACAGCCCACAAGGCGGTATTAGCAGGCGAACCGTTCACAGCCGTTGCGCCACAGGTATCCAACTACAGCATTGTGGCATACGAAACCACAGGCACAGCCGAGGCACCCGTGATTGACAGCGTCGAAGCCAACACCACTGTAAAGGTCACCCTCAAGCGCACAGCCTACAATGTAACCTATAACTGCTACACGATAGACGGCAACCTCATCACCACCATCGATGTACCCTGCAACATAGGCGACAGCCACACTGTCACCGACCCTGGCCTGGTGTTCTACACCTGCCTGGGCAATACTTGGGAAGGTGAACCCACCTTCGTACCAAGTGAAGACACTTATATAGATGTCTACTACGACTGCGAAGGCATAATGGGTGCGGCAGCCGTTGGCGAGCCTGTCACAGAACTTGAGAGCGGCGCCTCATACCTTATATATAATGCCAAGAACGAAGCTGCACGCAGTGGTTTCCTCAGCGTAGCCAATGTAGGTGGTGGCATAACCACAACAAACAGCATAAACGATGCAAGCCCGGGATTTGTCTGGAACTTCGAGGGCGACGGCGACCGTTTTACCGTTAAGAACAACTACGGCATCTACATTCCGCAGCTGTTGCGCGGCTCGCTTGTCACAGGTAGCGATACACCCGAAAAGTTCATCTTCACCTTCAATGAAAGCACCGCCACTTGGAGTGTCAAGGGCACAAGCAACAACTACTATTGGAACGGCAATGCCGACAACACCTTTACCGGTTGGGACGACGGACATCCCTTCATCATCTACCGTTACAAGCCACATCCCTATTTCACAGTATCCTACAGGTGCGTCGACAAAGAGGGCAAGCTCTTGAGCGAAGGCGAGCGCTATGTAAAGGGCGGTGACCCGTTCACAATGCTTACCCCGATATTCGAAGGCTACAGTTTCAAGGAGAGCGATGCCGTATATGAAGAGCTTGCATACGTTACAAAAAATATTGAGATAACACTGACATACACCAGTGGCGAAACAGGAATCAGCGAAGTGAAAGGTGAAAACGGAAAGGTGAAAGGTGTTTACGACCTGCAAGGTCGCAAAGTAGAAAACCCCACGAAGGGAATATATATCATTGATGGCAAGAAGGTATTGGTCAAATAATTGACTAATACCTCGACGATGCCGCCAGCAATTAGTCACGCGAAGCACTGCGTGAACTCCCTCCCCCTGTGGGTACTCCCTCTTTGAAAAGCGGGAGAGTATTGTGCCGCGTGGAATGCGAATAGGCGGCGTTGTCAGGGTATTAATAAAGTAATATCATATCTTCAGTAGTAGCGCACATTTTGTGCGCTACTTTTTTTGTGTTATCTTCGCAGTTGGAAACAATATCTTATTATGAAGACAATAACCTACCAGACACACGGTACCTGCTCACGTCTTATCGAGGTGACAGGCGACAACGGAATAATAACCGATGTGAAATTCTACGGCGGTTGCCACGGTAACCTGCAAGGCATCAGCAGCCTTGTCAAGGGGATGAAATACGAGGATGTCATCGCACGCCTCAAAGGCATAAGCTGCAACGGCAAGCCCACATCGTGCCCCGACCAGCTCTGCCGCGCAATAGAACAGCTAATGAGCGAAGAGTAAAGAACATCTTTTTAAAAAGGCACTATTTTAAAAAAAGGCACTATTTTTTAAAAAAGGGCACTAAGGGGACTAAAGAACATTAAGGGCACTAATGTTTTTTTCCTTTAGAGCCATTAGAGCCCTTAGAACCCTTAGAACCCTTAGAACCCTTAGAGCCCTTTAATAATTTTAAACTATGGCAAAAAACAGAAACAACGAATACAAGGCACGCAACGAAGCCTTCATGCAGGCTCTGCACGATGGCGAGGAGGAGTTGTTGGAAATCTCACAAGGAGTACTTGTAAAAATTATAAAGAGCGGTGATGGTGACCGATGTCCACGTGCCGGCAATGTGGTCACAGTGCACTACAAGGGCAGCCTCATCAACGGCAAGGTGTTCGACAGCAGCTACGAGCGCGGCTATCCTGAGGCATTTCGCCTGAGTGACCTTATCGTAGGCTGGCAGATAGCCCTTACCCAAATGCACGTCGGCGACCACTGGACGGTATATATCCCATGGGAGGTCGGATACGGTACACGCGCAAATGGACCAATCCCTGCATACTCAACACTAATCTTCGACATGGAACTAGTTGCAATAATGTAATACAAACAAACCATAAGGTTTACCAGAAACAATAGCTGCCGGAAGGCTGTTCCCACTAAAATGAGACCTTATTCAGAGCATTACAAGGAACTGACCCGATTAGGACTGCCTATCATAATTGGCCAGGTAGGCATAATCTTTGTATCATTTGCAGACACATTCATGGTTGGACAATATGGTACGGCCGAACTCGGTGCGGCAGGATTCGTAAACAATCTGTTCAATCTGGCAATAATTTTCGCTACAGGCTTCTCTTACGGACTTACCCCCATTGTCGGCAAGCATTACGGGGGTGGCAGAGTGCGTGAAATAGGCAGTGCATTGAAGAACGCGCTGTTTGCAAACATCGCAATTGCACTGATGCTCGTTACAATAATGGGGGCAGTATATTCAAGAATCGGCAGCATGGGACAACCCGAAGAGCTGCTGCCGATAATGCGACCGTATTACATTGTTCTGTTAATGACACTGCCGTTCATTATGCTGTTCAATGCATTCAAGCAATTCTTCGATGGAATAACGGACACAAAGACACCCATGTGGATAATGCTAGGAGGTAATATTATGAACATCATAGGCAATTACCTTTTAATCTATGGTAAGTGCGGCATGCCCGAATTGGGGTTGTTGGGTGCCGGAATATCCACTCTTGTTGCGCGTATGGCTATGCTTGGAGCAATTATACTCATCTTCTTCAGGAGTAAACGCTATCGTACATATGCAGAGGGGTTCAACCGTAGCCGTTTGAACCGTAAGGAACTGAAAGAGATAAACAGAATCGGATTCCCTGTAGCCATGCAGATGGGTATGGAGACGGCATCGTTCAGCCTTGCAACAATAATGGTCGGATGGCTGGGGACAGCAGCACTTGCAGCACACCAGATAATGTGTACCGTAGGACAACTGGGATTCATGCTATATTATGGAATGGCTGCAGCTGTAGCAGTAAAGGTGAGCAACTACAATGGAACGGGAGAAAGGAGCGATATCCGTCGCTCTGCAAATGCCGGATTCCATCTTACACTTGCTATGGCACTTATAGCCTCCATTACAGTATTCCTCATACGCGGCAATATGGGAGCTTTATTTACAGATAATAGCGAAGTGGTGCTTCTGGTATCACAACTTGCTGTACCATTCATACTGTACCAATTCGGCGACGGATTGCAGTGCAACTTCTCCAACGCTCTTAGAGGTATTGCCGATGTAAAGCCTGTAATGCTTTACGCTTTCATTGCATACTTCATAATATCACTGCCTGCAGGATACCTGTTCGGTTTTGTGTTCGATTGGGGACTGCCTGGAGTATGGATGTCATTCCCATTCGGACTCACAAGTGCAGGAATCATGTTCTATCTGAGATTCCGTTACAGACTGAGAACAACAAAAAGCTAATGACAGAAAAAAATAAACGACTACACCATGAACGACTACACAAGAGTAAAATTCACAGTAAAACCCAACGAAGAGTTTGCAACAGACATACTTGCATCACAACTTGCCGATATTGGCTTTGAGAGCTTCGTTACAGAAGAGGATGGAATCTCGGCATATGTTCCACAATCTCTATTCGATACAGGAAATATAGATTCTGTTATTGCAGAATTCCCTGTTCCCGGTTTTCAGATAAGCTACGAAAGTGAATTAATTGAAGGTGAGGACTGGAATGCCGAGTGGGAGAAAAACTATTTCCAGCCCATTGTGCTTGGCGAGGAGTGTGTCATACACAGCACCTTCCACAAGGACGTCCCCAAAGCGCGATACGACATCCTCATTGACCCAAAGATGGCATTCGGCACAGGCTACCACCAAACGACTTGCCATATGCTCCGCGCCATACTGGCCAGCGACATGACCGGCAAAAGCGTACTCGATATGGGTTGCGGCACAGCTCTGCTTGCCATCCTTGCCCGTAAGCACGGTGCCAGCGATGTGGTGGCCATAGATATAGACGAGTTTGCCTACGAAAATGCCAGGGAGAACATCGTGCTCAACGGCACACCGGACATCGAGGTGCGGCTTGGAGGTGCCGAAGCAATAAAGGAGAGCGACAGTTTCGACATTGTACTGGCCAACATAAACCGTAACATACTGCTTGCCGATATCAAGAACTATGTGCGCGCCATGCACCCTGGCTCACAGCTCTTCATCAGCGGTTTCTACACCGAAGATATCGATGTACTCAAGGAAGAAGCAGCCAGCCACGGCCTGCAATACATCGACAGTGCCGAGGAGAACCGCTGGGCAATGGCAAGGTTTAGATTGTAGTTTTTTTAAAAAGGCACTAAGGGGGCTAAGGAACATTAAGGGCGCTAATGTTTTTTCCCCTTAGAGCCTTTAGAACCGTTAGAGCCGTTAAATTTTAAAAAGGCACTAAGGAACACTAAAGAACACTAAGGGCACTAATGTTTTTTTCCTTTAGAGCCTTTAGAGCCGTTAGAGCCTTTAGAGCCCTTAAATTTTAAAAAGGGCACTAAAGAACATTAAGGAACACTAAGGGCACTAATGTTTTTGCCTTTAGAGCCCTTAATAGCCCTTAGAGCCTTTTTAAAAGCTGCCAACAACAAAAACCGGCAGTAATCGTTCTTTAAATAAAAACATTATGGAACAGGAGACAATATACAATATTTTTGGCTACATTGCCAGTATTGGAATGATACTGGGCTATTTGCCGCAGGCAATAACCACCATACGCACACGAAATACAGACGGAATAGCCCTGCCGACATTCCTTATGATGGCAATCGGAGCATTTGCTTTCGTCGTGCAAGGCCTGCTGCATAAGGATGGTATAATATGGTCAATGGTACTGACAAATGCTGTCACTTGCAGTTGCAGTTGCATAGTATTCGCAATTAAAATGCACAACGACTACTTTAGAAAGAAAAAATAGCAAAAGCATCAAATCTCTTTACTGCAAAGAGATACAGAAGCCGCTTCGGGTCCATTGACACATATACAAAACAACAAACAAGGCCGAGTGAAAACTCGGCCTTGTTTATGCAGTTGCTGATGCAATTACTTCTTCTTTCCGTTGTATTCGTCAGAAACGGTCAACTTTGCACGTCCCTTTGCGCGACGAGCTGCCAATACGCGACGGCCATTCTTTGTAGCCATTCTCTCACGGAAACCGTGCTTGTTCTTTCTCTTTCTGTTAGAGGGTTGGAATGTTCTTTTCATCGTCTTATATTTTTATATGTTTTTAGTCTATTACGTAGTTTTGCCATTCAGCTTGCAAAATTACTCTTTTTTTTTAGAACGGCAAAGTTTTACGGTTTAAATTTCACCTATTTTTACGGACTTTCATTTTCCCCGAGGTTTATCGGTACCCCCCCAGACGGATACAGCACCAATTATACACAGAAGAACTTATAGTTTTTCTTTTTGTTTGTTATCTTTGCAGAAACCATAAGGGAAACAGCAACTCAGCATTAATAGACAAGAAGAAAGAAGATATGGAAGACCGTATTCCCATAAAAGAGCCAAGGATCACAAGATTGCAGAGATACTCGGCACTGCTTCTGATTCTGCCCGTCGCATTCTCGATACTGGACACAGGCGGTTGGATATCTGATGCCATACCATCTATAATGCCCGGCGACATTGAGGAGCAGAAATTCCGCACACGACTCATATATGATATACTTGGAGCCGCATCGGCATTTGCCGCATTCACAATCCTGCTAAGGCTTGCCGCAGACAAAGCCGTACGTACAGCCACTCGTATCATTCAGTTCTCCGAACTGTACATGTTGCTGTATTATTCTTATATGTTCATATTGCCGGGCGGACGTTCTGTCGAATCCGATGCCTTAGGAAGCATCGGGTTGCTCATCAGCATCATAGCAAGCTGTTATGCATGGTCAATACTTCTGGCACGCCCGGGTCTGGAGAACAAAGAGAGGAGATGGATGATATTCATACCAATGCAATACATCATGAGTTTCGTTGCATTCTATGCAATGACTTGGCAACAGTACATACCTTCAGCTGATGAAAATACAAGCATGTTGTTAGATTACACCTTCCTCTACACACTCTTTGCCCTTCTTTGGAATATCCTAAGATGTATTGCGCTATGGAAGGCATGCAATGCCAATATTTACAATGGGAAATACGACGACTCTCCTGTCGCCGAAGGCACATATGCTTTTATAAACAGATATACGGTTGCTATCGCCATCGCATCGTTCCTTACTGTTCAAGGATTGGCATTGGTATATATGAATTACGACACGTTGCTTACACTTTAGCCTATGAGTATGACCGACATTTGCCTGACATGGTTCAACAGGATTGAAAAAGGGATTTGGGGAGAGAATATATGCAGCAACAGATATTTCACTACCTGTGCACTTTTGTTCATCCTCTTAATGGGCTCAATACTGGGTTGCAGGGAAACCATACAGATGTTTACAGGTTACAACCTTGAGATAAACGGTGTATCACTTGCAGCACTGGGAACATACATAGCAGGAATCCTTGTATGCGAAAGTATCTTCATTGCCGAGAAAACAGAGATAGCCATCCTACGCACACTGTTGGCTGTCACATGTGCACTGTTGATGTTCGTAGCCGGCTACCTGTCAGCATTGGTCGGAATCGCCGTCACAGCATTCTTTTGCATAGTTGCCCTTGCAGCCATTATACGGCAGTTCAAGCATAAAAGGAGCAGACATCACTTGGAGAGGTAGCGCATAACAGCTTCCATAAGCTTATTGCGCTGGTTCTCGCTGGTCACAGCTTCAAAAGGTATGCTTGTAGCAATGACACGATAATCACCATTGTATGCAATTCCGGCACTCTGCCTGTCCTCGTCAAAGACGAAAGAAACAAATGCCTTCTTTCCTACCGGAACAAGCACGTCGGGACAAGATACTGCATAGCAATTCTCATTTACAGTGCGGCAGAAACGGATATTCGCACCTGAGCCAGTCACAAGGCTTCCCGACGAGTCCTTGGCGCGACCGCCAAAATCATAATGAAGCACATCAGTAATGAAGTCACGGTCTGAACCGTTGTCCGTCATGTCGCTGGCAATGAATGCTCCGCTTACGAATATACTACCGCCCGAATCGCAGAAACTGCGTATTGCACGCTGCAATTCAACCGGAAATGTCTTATAAGGACGTTTATAGCCGAGATAAGAGCCGTCACCGCCCTGTTTTTCCACACCAAGAATCAAATCGACTATCTTATAATCATTCATATTTACAGTGCCGCGCATGATAGACTCTGTTCCGCAAGAGACAAAGCTATAGCCATTGGCCGCAAGCGACTTTCCGTGAAGATAGGGATAGTTGAATGTATTGCCGGCAACCAGCGTACCTTCATACTCACTGCCACTGCTGCCCGGACTTATACCATCGCCAGGGGTCTTGTATTCAAAGTCGTACTGGATACCACAATACTCAGGAGAATACATATATGGGACACCGGGATCGGCCAACATATCGAAGCCACGGCCCTGCGAATCAGACCTTGCCTGAGGGCCACTCAAACGATGGAAACCATTAACAACAAGCACCCTGCCCTTTTCTTTCTTTGCAAGATAGAGCGAAAGTTCCTCCGAAGGCATACTCTGACCGCCATCGTTCAGGGCACACACTTTAAAACTGTACATGCGCCCCTTTTCTATTTTGATGTTGCAGTATGGTCTGTCAACGACCGTTCCGTTATCATAACCTCCGTCATCCAATCTTGTATATACGACATAACGGTCGGGCCTTGCCGTAGGCTCTTGCGGATCTTCAACCGGCACCCATCGCAACCTTGCCGCCGTATCGTCATTGTTGAGTGTGAGAGATAGTGAGGTTACAGGCAATGGCTGGACGACATACTTGCAATCGTGCACATAACACAGATGCTTGAGCAAGGACTTATACACTGCACGGGCATAAGTAAACTTAAAATCGGGGTCGTGTCCGAACACCATGTCATAATAATTCTCATGCGAAAGCGACTCCAGAATTGTCGCAGGGATATTCGGCAAACGGCTTTCGCTATAACTGCGGTCCAAGATTCCACGTACACGCCATGGGAAGCCATAGCGCACAGTCAAATCCTCCTGTATGCCATTGAGAACATACGAAATCATATCACGTGACATATAACGTGACTTGCCGGAACGGAGTTTGCCTTCGTTATGGTTTGTAGTGACAATACCCAACGTTCCTACAATCTCGTCTGAATTTTTGAAACCCGCATCGGAATGAAAACCGAACGAGAGTTCCAGAGGGACATTAAGACCCACTGTATCGGGATTATATACAGAACCTCCCGAAAGATAATTCACGGCATGGGAACGGCAGTTGATATCATCCCTGTAATCATCTTCGCCCGCATGCGAAGAGTACACCTCATATGGAAAACCGCTTAACTGAAGATTATAACGTGCACCCTCGAGATAGCGTGGAAGACCGCTCCTGAGCCCCGAAGAACCACGCTTTACACAGCTTGTCCCGCCACCGAAACGCACTGCATCGGCACTGACCACACCACTATATTCACTCTCGTTGGTAAGAGTGACATTCTGGCTGTCACCAGCCTTAAAATGGAATGTACCGAGATATACCCAAGTTCCGCCGCCCATTTTCTGGTTAACCTTGAATGTGGTACTTCCGCCACTATGGTTCACGGTATAACGCGCATCAGGCACCGATTTTTCCATCGTACTGTACGATACATAAACCGCGTAATCACCATCACGCGGAATATCGGGAGTCCAAACAGCCTTGGCCAGTTTACGTTTGCCGCCATCTGAACTTTTCACAAAGCGCGAGGTACCCATAAGAAATGGGTTCTCGCCATCTTCATAAGCCTCCTTTTTATTAGCATATCCACCATTGTGTTCCTGCCAGGAGTATCCTTTTGAAGTTTTCTCGGAATATATCGCACCGGCCTTACGCAGGTCGTTATCCACTATCACGCAATTGGGCTGCCAATCACGCTCACGCGTAAAGAACAACGTAGCCCCCGCATTCTCAAGCATAGGAGCAAGAAACGGAACTACAATCGACTGGGTGAAAAGGTCCTCGGTCGTACAATAGAGAGGCGGACGTTGCCAAGCCCATGCATTCTTGGCATTCTTATAGAAACGGCCGTGGCTCTGCCACAATGCAAGATGACGGCCTACGAGACCAGAGGTTATCGTATAAGGGCGTGAAATATTGACAGTCCAGGGCTCATCCTTATATTCGGCCTTTCCCCAAAGTCGTGTCTTGTCGATATCCTCCCTACGGTAGATATTGGGGACGCGATCGTCAATAGAGACACCGTTGTACATGACCTTGATGCTGTACTTGCGGTATTTGCGAGGCAGCATTTTCCTGATATCGTTGTATATGGTATCCACAACCCCTTGTGTGAATGCCATACCGGCAAACGACTCATTACAATAGATGACTACGGACTTTGACTCTGTGTTCAGCACAATATTATTCTTACGTTTGTCGAGTCCGGGACTATAAACCTCGCTCCTTGAAGATTTGAATTTCTTGAAATAGCGCGATATATCATCGGCTGTCTCTTTGTCAACAGTCTGCGACGACACTGATACGGCACATAGGAATAAAAGAACAAGAGCTATAACCTTCTTTTGCATCTTATTGTAATGTTACGTTTATATATAATTATGCCCTGCGTAACCACAGGGCATAAAAGATTCTGTTGTTTATCAAGCCTTTGCCAGTGCAGCAATCTCTTCAAGGATAGCCTTTGCATCCTTATTGAAGGAGTCGCACAGCGCGTTGAAGTATTTTTTCGGCGGCATTCCCGGTTCTACGTGGCTCACGCGAGCTACATAATCGTTGTTCAGAGCAAAAATCTTGTTGAAAAGTTCAACCCATGCTGCCGTATCACCCTTTGCGTCATAAGAAACGAGAAAAGCGTCTGTCGCCAAACCATCTACAACGAAAGTAATCACCTTCTTCAAATTTTTTCTGCTTGCCATTATAGATTAAATTTATGGTTAAATGTTTATTGATAATTTCTGTAAAGATAAACAATTAATTCATAAATTGCAACTCTACGAAAACAAATATGAATAAATCGGCTATTTATGAATAAAAAAAAGAAAAGCACTTTTATAATCCAATAAAAAAAGCGAAATTTGCCAATACTTTGAATTATCCATTTTTAACATATAATTGAAATCATGAAAATCAGCGCATTGCAGAAAGCAAGGGCTGCCTACCAGCCCAAACTACCCCAGGCTTTGACCGGGACTGTAAAATTGTGTGAAGGTGCAGCTACAGAATCTGTAGCAGACCAGGAAGCCATCAAGGCTATGTTCCCCAACACATACGGCTTGCCTATCGTAACATTCGAGAAGGGCGGCGAGGAGAAGGAATACCCGGCAATAAACGTGGGTGTCATCCTTTCAGGCGGACAGGCTCCCGGTGGCCACAACGTCATCGCAGGTCTGTTCGACGGTGTAAAGAGGCTGAACCCCAACAGCCGTCTTTTCGGTTTCCTAATGGGACCTGGAGGCTTGGTTGACCACAAGTATATGGAAATCACTGCAGAACTCATGGACGAGTACCGCAACACAGGCGGTTTCGACATCATCGGTTCAGGCCGTACCAAACTTGAAAAGACCGAGCAGTTCGACAAGGGTCTGGAGATTATCAAGGAACTTGGCATCAAAGCTCTTGTAATCATCGGCGGTGACGACTCAAATACCAACGCATGTGTACTTGCTGAGTACTATGCAGCAAAGAACACCGGTGTACAGGTAATCGGCTGTCCAAAAACCATCGACGGCGACCTCAAGAACGCATATATCGAGACTTCATTCGGTTTTGACACAGCATGCAAGGTATATTCAGAGGTTATCGGAAACATACAGCGCGACTGTAATTCAGCACAGAAATACTGGCACTTCATCAAGTTGATGGGCCGTTCAGCATCACACATCGCACTTGAGTGCGCATTGCAGACACAGCCCAACTACTGTATCATCTCCGAAGAGGTTGAGCAGAAGGCTCTTTCACTCGACAACATTGTTACATCAATTGCACAGGCTGTCGCAGACCGTGCTGCAGCAGGCAACAACTTCGGTACTGTCCTTATACCCGAGGGCCTCATCGAGTTCGTACCGGCTATGAAGGCACTCATCGCAGAGCTTAACGACCTGCTGGCACACAAGGGCGAAGAGTATGCAGCCGTTGCACCTGAGGAACAGAGACAGTATATCATCAATCTGCTCTCAAAGGACAATGCCGAGGTTTATGCAAGCCTTCCCGCAGGTGTTGCACGCCAGCTCACAATGGACCGCGACCCTCACGGCAACGTGCAGGTATCACTCATCGAAACCGAGAAGTTGCTGTCGGAGATGGTTGCAAACAAACTTGCTGCATGGAAGAAAGAGGGCAAGTATGTAGGCAAGTTCAACGCACAGCACCACTTCTTCGGTTACGAAGGACGTTGCGCAGCACCTTCGAACTACGATGCCGACTACTGCTACGCGCTCGGTTACAATGCTTCACAGCTCATTGCTGCCGGCAAGACCGGTTACATGTCATCGGTACGCAACACGACAGCTCCCGCAGCAGAATGGGTTGCCGGCGGTATCCCCATCACCATGATGATGAACATGGAGCGTCGCCACGGCGAGATGAAGCCTGTTATACAGAAGGCTCTCGTTGACCTTAACGGTGCACCATTCAAGACATTTGCCGCAAACAGAGAGCAGTGGGCAAAGGAGACATGCTATGTATATCCAGGCCCGATACAGTACTTCGGACCTACAGAAGTATGCGACCAGACAACAAAGACTCTGGCTCTTGAACAGCAGAAATAATCCTATTGTTTTCTGATGACAGAAGCCAAAAAGAGGAAAAGAAAAGTCGGCGGGCAGAAGAGAGGTTCTTCCCGCCGACCCTCTTCACAAAGAAGGGGAGCAGCAATGCCACGATGGAAAATGATACTCATATCATCCGTCATTGCATTTACCGTCGTTTTCGGTGCATACCACCTTTTCTTCAAAGGCTTCATAAACATGATATCTCCATGCAATGGCATTGTTAACTTCGGCACATGCATCCCCAAAGGATACAACGTGTATGGAATTGACATATCGCACCACCAAGGATATATCGACTGGGAAGAATTCCGCAGATACAACAAGAGCAAGAAACCGATAAGTTTCGTATATATAAAGGCAACTGAAGGCAGTGACCACAAGGATACACGTTTCGACGAGAACTGGAAAGAAGCAAAAAGGAGCGGACTTCTTCGAGGCGCATACCACTATTTCAGCACCACATCAACCGGCCTCGAACAGGCAAACATGTTCATCAGGACAGTCAAGGCCGGCAAGGGCGACTTGCCACCGGTGGTAGATGTAGAAGAAACACCCCAAAATATTGCAGACTTCAAGGAAGAACTGAAAATATTCATATCAAAAATTGAAGAGCACTACGGTGTAAAGCCTGTCATATATTCAGGAAGAAAATATAAGGAACAGTACCTCACGGACAAGTTCTTTGACCTATATCCTTTATGGATTGCCAATTATTACGTCGATACACTTGATATCAAAGAGAACTGGAGCATATGGCAATGCACCGACAAGGGAGAAATCCCCGGGATAGACCATTATGTCGATATCAATGTATTCAACGGGAACGCGGACAAGCTCCAGGAACTGGTTATAAAGTAAAACGGCAAGCCGAAACTTGCCGTCGCACATCAGGATACAATGCCTTGCCATGCAAGCCTGCGCACAGGAAAGTCCACTGTTACTGGACTATCCTAATCTACAGTACCCCGCCAATCCAAACCAGGCAGAACATCAATTGCCATCAAGCATCTTTATTGCAGCCTCTTTTGATGAAGAGAAGTCAAACTGCTCAAGGACAGCTCCTATTCCCCTTCGGCCGACCACACGATGAGCCATCACCGACAAAGCTTCAAGTTTATCGTCATCAAAATCGAAGTACGATAGAATCTTTGCGGTCTGTTCTGCCGTAAAGTCACACCCCATGACAGCAACACGCAAAAGCACTATTGCCTCGTCGTCAAAATGGGCATCATCGATAAAACTGCACAACAAGTTGAAGTCGTCGTCATCAATCACATGTCTGCCACGCTTGTCTTTACGCGCAACATCACTCGAAGAACTGCCAGAGAGAGAAACAGCCGCAGACTTTGACATAGGAGCCACTGTTTCCTCCGCAGCATCAGCAGCTGCAACTGCAACAGCCAAAAACAGATAAACAAGCAAATTCTTTTTCATAACACATTATTATAAAGGCCATTGAGTCTATCGGCCACCATGGGATTGAGGAGAGCATCAAGAATACACAAGACTGCACACATCCCGTACGAAGCAACTCAATACGGCCTGTTAATCACATCGCAAAAATAGGCAATAGCAATGTTATAAAAAGAAGAAATCCCCTATCCTTTCATAGGGAATTGCCTAAAACGCAAATCACTCTTTCATGAAACTCGCACTTGCTATAGAATAGCGTCTCCACGCATCTACCATCGCAAGAAAATCGGAAGGAAGTTCCGAATCAAAGAACATTTCGCGGCCAGTACGAGGATGCACAAAGCCCAATGTCTTGGCATGAAGTGCCTGACGAGGACAAAGTTTGAAACAATTACGTACGAATTGGCTGTATTTGCTGAAATTGGTGCCTTTCAGAATCTCATCACCGCCATAAACATCATCATTGAAAAGCACATGGCCAATATGTTTCATGTGTACCCTGATCTGATGTGTACGCCCTGTCTCAAGGTTACATTCGACAAGAGTCACATAGCTGAGCCTCTCAAGCACCTTATAATGGGTAACAGCATGCTTTCCTATATTATCGTCAAATGACACACACATCTGCAGACGGTTACGTGGATTGCGGGTAATGTTTCCGATTACAGTGCCGGCATCATCCTTCAAGGAGCCCCACACTACTGCATTGTAAGTCCTGCGGGTCGTCTTGTTAAAGAACTGCATTCCAATGTGAGCTTTTGCCATTGCCGTCTTTGCAACAACAAGCAAACCCGATGTATTCTTGTCGATACGATGCACAAGACCTACCTGAGGGTCATTCGGGTCAAAAGAAGGGTCATCTTTCAGATGCCACGCAACAGCATTTATAAGCGTACCGTGACTATTGCCGCAACCAGGATGCACAACAAGACCCGCCGGCTTGTTTACAACCATAAGGTCATCATCTTCATATACGACATCGAGCGGAATATCCTCGGGGATAATACTATTGTCATACGCAGGGGTATTGAGAGTAATCACAACCTCATCGAGAGGCTTCACCTTATAGTTGCTCTTGACAACCTTGCCATTGACCGATATCGAACCGGCATCGGCTGCCTGCTGTATCTTGTTACGCGAAGTGTTGGCTACGTGATCGACAAGGAATTTGTCAATACGTACCGGCGACTGGCCTTTGTCGGCGGTAAGACGGATCTCACGGAATAGGGTCTCCTCACCTGACTCGAATTCATCGGCCATATCCACTATAGACTCATCAAATTCTTCGGTCAGTGCCATAATTACTCAAAAAAGTCTTCATCCACTTCCGGTTCCTCATCAAGTTCCTCTTCATCAACCCCGTTGCCTATAATGATAGTAACAGCAGCACCTTCGGGTATGGCATCACTATTGGAAAGGCTGTGTCCGTCATACAGGACTTCATATACCCAATCCTTTTCACCGCTTATGGTATCCACTGCCTCAATCGTAAAACCGGCAGACACTATTCGCGCCTGCGCCTCACGCAAGGAACAGTTGTCAATCACACCGGGGATAGATTTCTTTGGTTTTTGCGTAGTATTCAGTACCACATATATCTTACGGCCATTCTTCACCACGGAACGCGCCTTGGGAATCTGTTCCAGGACTTCGTCCTGCAGTTTTCCCTCACTGTACTCATAACGTTGGATTTCAAGAGAAAACCCCTTTGAGCGGAGTTCAGCCTTGGCATCGTCAAGAGTCATACCGGCAACATCCGGCACTTCAACCTCCACTTTATGATCTACATATCCCCTTAACCACATCATACCGAAAAAGAATATGCAAAACACAACGGCAATCATACCTAAAAGATTGAAGGATATAATCTTCGCATTCCTTATACGAGCCTTTTTCTTCTCTTGCGGAGTAAGATTCCTCTTCTTTTTTCCAGGCTTCTTCTTTTTCCCTTTTTCCTTATCCATTGCTACCGATACTAATATTCGACAAAAATAATACAAAGATAGGGTAATCGCAAAAATAAGCCGTGGTTTTTACTTCACCGGCAAGGCTGACGGCGCACAGGGCACGATTTTAACAGACTGTAACAAGAAAGTATATGCAGCAAAGGATTCTTGTTCTTGTTTTCTTGTCGGTTTTGTATTATCTTCGCAGTTGAATTATAATAATATTATAAAGCCATGAAAAAGATAATATTCCTGATAGCCCTTATATTGACAACCGCATCTGCCGATGCACAGTTGTTCAAGAAGAAACAGACCAAGGTAGAACCAGAATATGCAGCCGGCATGGTTCCCGTAGTAAACGGCAAAGTCACCTTTGAAGAGACAATTGCAGCCGAAGGACTTACTGAAGAAGAGGTAAAGGAAAGAGTCAACAATTGGATTGATACACGCTATGTAGAACCTACCGTGCTCTCAGTAAAGCGATATGACAGCGAATCCCCCGAAGATATCATAATCAAGGGTGAGGAGTATATTGTGTTCAAGAATACGTTCCTTGTACTGAGCAGAGCCAGAATGTACTACTTTCTGACATTGAGTGCTGCAGATGGAGAGTGCAAGTTCAACCTCTCACGTATAACCTATTGGTATGATGACGAAGATGATAAGGGAGGAATCAAAATGAAAGCCGAAGAGTGGATTACCGATGACAATGCGTTCAATAGCAAAGGCGGGCTCAAGAAATTTGAAGGAAAGTTCCGCTGCAAGACAATAGACCTCAAGAACGCTCTCGTAAAAGAGCTTCAGGAGGTCCTTACAAAATAAAGACATCGCACGACCATGAGAAGAGTTGACAAGATAAGGCAAATTCTGAACATAAGTTTCCTCATAGGAGCCGTAGTAACATTCATTCTATGGGCTATGGACAGCCATGGCATTGCATTCCAGATCGCAGGATTCACATCGCTGGGAATAAAAGCTGTCGATTTCCTGCTACGTTTCGTTAACTGAACAGCCATCGACCTATACTAGAAATGATCAAGAATTCATTTATAATAATCACCCTTGCCATGCTGCCCCTTTTCGGATTGGGACAACATCTGCAAGGACACCAGCTCGAGCAAAACCATGGTAACGGCCTTGGCAGCGGTGAAGTATTCAGTCCATTCAAGAAAAACGACAAGGACTCGACAAAGGCCGAAGTCAATGTACCGAAAGAGATACACCAGTGGAGGATTGACGGAAAAATGGGTACAAGGCACGAAGTCAATGCCGACACACTCCAGTACATGTTCCAGAACACACACCTGACTGAAGGACTTAACGGAGAATACAATTTCTTAGGAAACATGGGTACTCCACGGCAGACAAGAATATTTTTCAATCGGCCTACAGACACATCGTTCGACTTCATGCAACCTTACGATTATTTCTACACCAGGCCAGACCAGTTCCTGTTTACCGACACCAAATCGCCATACACGAACCTCGCATACCACTCGTCGGGCAATAAGGTTGACGGAGATGACCGTTTCAGAGCATATTTCTCTACCAATGCAGGAAAGCATTTCGGTGCCGGTTTCCTGTTCGATTATCTTTATGCACGTGGAAGATATGACAATCAGGCAAGTTCACAGATGAATTTCTCATTATTCTCGTTCTATCGTAGCGACAGATACAACTTCCATCTGCTGGCAAGCCGTTATCATATGAAACAGGCCGAGAATGGCGGAATAACCGATGACCGGTACATTACGCGTCCCGAAGAGACCGACGGCTCAAACAGCAACTTCGGAACAACAGACATTCCTGTAAAGCTGGACCAGACTTGGAACAGGAACGACACATATGACCTCTTTTTTACACATAACTACAACCTGGGATACTACAGCAACCGTTTGGTCGCCGATAGCACAGGAGTCGTCAAAGACTCTACTGGCCAGGAATTCGTTAGGGTTGCGCGTATCACCCACACAGCGGAGATAAACCATCATAGCAGGGAATTCATAAGCCACAGTAATGCCAGAGGATATTATGCCGACACTTTCCTGCCATATGATTCACTTGACAGAAACGTAAGTTTCTCAATTGAAAACAGGCTTGCTCTTTCGCTTTGCGAGGGATTCAGCAAGTGGGCATTTGCCGACATAACAGCATTTGCAGCCTACAGATACAACAGATTCACCATTCCCGACACACTCTCTGGAGGAAAAGAATACCGCAGCAAGTACGGTGAACACATTTTGTCGGTGGGTGGAATCATCGAAAGCAATCGTAACGAAAATTTCCGCTACAGGATTGAGGGTGAAGCCGCGCTAAGCGATGACTATGTCGGAACATTCGATATAAGCGGTACGGCAGAAGCCGGGGTCAAGTTATGGAACAGGGAGATAAGGCTCACAGCAAACGCGTTCCTCAAAAACAACCTGCCATCTTTCTACTACAGACATTTCCACTCTGAACATTTCTGGTGGGACAACAACCTCGACAAGGAGTTCAAAACCAGGATTGAGGGAATTCTGGAGATTCCTTCATGGAAAACCAAACTTAGTGTAGGTTTTGAAAACATCAAGAACTACACATACATAGCCAACAATTCCGTACCGTTGCCTGGCGGCGAAAACTTCCTGAGCCGTCTCGATGTACAACAGGAAAGCAGCAACATAAGAGTTCTATCTGCAACACTGAAACAGGACTTCAAACTGGGTATATTCAACCTGAACACAGAGGTGACATACCAGAACAGCAGCAACCAGGATGTATTGCCGTTGCCCGACCTGAACCTCTATGCCAACCTGTTCATCAAGTTCAGGATAGCAAAGGTACTAAACACAGAGATTGGAGCAGACGTAAGATACTTCACCGAATATTATGCACCGGACTATTCCCCCGCACTCGGACAGTTTGTACAACAGAACCCAAACGACAAAATAGAGATCGGAAATTATCCGCTTGTGAGCGTATATGCGAATTTCCTGCTTAAGCAGACACGTTTCTACGTAAAATACTACCATGTAAACGAAGGAACCGGTAACAGGAATTATTTCCTGGTACCCCACTACCCAATGACACCTGCTGTACTCTGGTTCGGTCTTTCATGGAATTTCTATAACTGACAAGACTGTAGTGAGTAAACAAAAAGATAAAGAAGCGAGTTTTAAAAGAGACTGTTTAACTTACGGGCACCAATATGAACATTATCGTCAAATGGGGATTTATCGGTTGTGGTGAAGCTACAGAGAAGAAGAGCGGGCCTGCATTCCCGCTAGTAAAAGGATCCGATGTCGTTGCAGTCATGGGACGCGACAGGGAGAAGACCAGGAACTATGCAAAACGGCATAATATACCCAATTGGTATGTCGATGCGCAATCCTTGATTGATGACCCGCAAGTGAATGCCGTATATATTGCTACACCTCCTTCATCCCATGCGACGTTTGCCATAATGGCCATGAAAGCCGGCAAGCCTGTATATGTGGAAAAGCCGTTGGCTGCAAGCTATGAGGACTGCGCACGCATAAACAGGATATCACGCGAGACCGGCGTACCATGTTTTGTAGCATATTACAGAAGATATCTCCCCTACTTCATGAAGGTAAAGGAACTGCTTCCAAGAATTGGAAATGTGCTTAATGTACAGATAAGATTCTCAGTTCCTCCACGCGACCTTGACTACAACAGGGAGAACCTCCCCTGGCGCGTACAGCCCGACATTGCCGGTGGCGGATATTTCTACGACCTTGCGCCACACCAGATAGACCTGTTACAGGACATGTTCGGCTGCATATTGTTTGCCGAGGGCTACACCGCCAACAGAGGGGGATTGTACAGAGCCGAAGACACTGTAAGTGCATGCTTCAAGTTCGAGAACGGGATTCCCGGCTCCGGTTCATGGTGCTTTGTATCGGATGAATCATCAAAAGAGGACCTGATAGAGATATTCGGCAGCAAAGGAACAATCAAGTTTTCCGTTTTCACTTTCACTCCGATTGAACTCAGGAACGAAGAAGGTACACAGACCTTCAACATCCCGAATCCGCCATATGTACAATTGCCACTTATCAGGAACATTGTCGAGCATCTGCAACACAAGGGCATATGTACCTGCGACAGCGTAAGCGCAACGCCAACAAACTGGGTCCTCGACAAGATATTGGGGAAAATAATGTAATAACCATGAACTGGTACGGTAAGAGAATCGGGATAGGAAGATGCTGGACGAGATTGGCAATTATCGTCCTCTCCATTCTTGCAATACCGGCTAAAGCACAGAATGACACGATCGGTGTTGATGAAAAAAAACACAACATTACAGGATACATCATCGAAAAGACCGAAGATGCTCTGATTGAAACAGAGAAATTCATCAATGACTACCTCGATGAGAAGGACAGTGTTTATATATCACCAAACCTCTACAACTTCACCGTTATGCCACAGTACTCGAATATGTACGAGTACTACAGATTCTCCACAGGAGACAAGGAACAGACTATTACAATGAGTCCGTCAAGCAGGAACAAGATTGGGCTATACTTTGGCTGGAGATGGATATTCCTCGGTTACAGCATTGACCTTGAAGAGGGCAGCCCTTTGTCCGACATTAATTTCAGTTTCTATACATCAAAAATAGGGATAGACCTTTTCTACAGAAAAAGGACCGAAGGATACAAGATACGAGACCTTGACGGATTCCGGGAAAATGGCCGCGACATAAAGGATTACAGGCGCAACTTCGATGGTATGACTGTAAAGCAGAAGGGGGTAAACCTGTACTACGTATTCAACAACAAAAGGTTCTCCTACCCTGCAGCATACAGCCAATCGACAAACCAACGTATCAGTGCCGGTTCTTTCATATTGGGTTTAAGCTACAACGAGCAGTCGTTTTCATTCGACCACACGAAATTCGATCAGAAAATACAGGATCTTCTTGTTCCCGAGCTAAAATTCAACACTATAAAATACAAGGACTTCAGTATCAATTTCGGATACAGCTACAACTGGGTCTTTGCCAAGAACTGCCTTGCCAACATTTCGCTGACACCGGCCATAGGATACAAGAATGCATCACTGAAGCTCAAGAACAGCAAGGACTTCTTCTCGAACATAAACTTCGATCTAATAACACGCGCGGCAATAGTATATAACAACAGTAAATACTATGCCGGCGCGTCACTTGTTTCGCACACCTATTCCTACAACAGGAACTCCCTTACAATACTCAACGGATTCGGTGTTATAAATGTCTATATCGGGTTCAATTTCTGGAGAAGGGACTAACCCGATCAACGAATCAGAACCTGAAGCCCAATGTTCCTATAACCGAGTGCTTCTGATTATCGACCTTGGCACAAGGATTGACCCACTCCGTATCGTAGAAGGGATAGAAATCAGAATCCTGCTTTTGGAACATATATGCAAGATCGAAATAGAAACTCTTGCCACGGTAACCACAACCCAAAGTAACGATATTCTTTTCGAACTTGTTGTGATACTCTGTCGATGTCATAGTTACCGGTGAATTGTATATGTCCTTGTATGCCGATGTCTCAAAAGGAGATGTAATGTAGTTGTAACCTGCACGCAATGCAAAACCATCGACATTCAGTTCTGCACCGATACGTGCTGTGTGCTGCTCCTTCACATTATAGCCAATCTCGGTGTTCTGTGCTTTTGCTATTGAAGAAGCACCGGTAAACTCACCGTTTTTGAAATCGGCATATTCATACTCTGCATTGATTGCCAGGAGAGTACCGAATGTATATGACATTGAAGCATTCAAACGCCATGGAGTAGACAGTTTTGAACGTAGCACGACCTCTCCGTCATACAACTCGTAATCACGCGTATCTATTATATTGCCATATGGGTCACGTATTGAAGCCGATGTGTATTCGTCATACTCATACCATGTAGGAGAATGAAATGCTATACCGATTTTGAATGGAGAATATTTGAACGGTCGGAATATTGCACCGAGCTTTATATCAAAGCCTTGGCCTTCCATTCTGTAGCGATTCTCCAATGCATATATCTCGCCATGATCATCACCCTCATCGTAGCATGAGTAACGGCTGTAATCTATATTCTGCACGCCCACTGTTGCACCAAGATATACCCTATCGCCCAGATTCAAGGCAACATTCAGATCAACCTCATCAACACCGCCCTTCTCTTCGCTGTAATAGCCATAATATGTAGGATTCCATACAAGAGAACCATTGGGTTTTGTAAAACGATTGCCCTCGTCATCACCCAGATATGCCTCTGCACCAAGAAGAGCAAGCCAACTTATATTCATATCTTCATAAAGTGTATATGACAGATTATTCCAATTGAACCTGTTTTTGTTATAAAGGTCCGCCATGACATACTGTTGGGAGAAACCACCGCCATTGGGATTGAAGGCATCAAGTTCACCTGCAAGATTATTCCTGTTACGGTATGCTATACCGACATTCAGAAATTTCAGTACAGAATCGTCAATATCGCATGAGAATACAAACCCTGCATTCTCAATGGAGAAATCAGTGGTCTGCGCCTTTGTAATTTCGCCATTGAAATCGGCCTTGTTCATTATGTGGTCAAAACCGAATGAGAAAGAGACATCGTTGCTCCTATAAAGACCTATACCTGCAGGATTGGTACCCATGACCGAGAGATCACCGCCGAGGGATCCCATGGAACCACCCATACCGACAAAGCGTGCAGTACCGGTAATGTCATTCTCGAAAAGAGGTATTGCATTGTACATATCCTGGGCACAAATGCCAATAGGGAATAACAAAAGGAAAAGATATGTCAAGCGTTTCATAGTTGTAGTTTTTATGGTTAATAATGTTTGTCCTTTTTATATATAGTCAGTCGTCCAGTATCTATATGAATCTTTTGTCAGGAGATTCAAGTATCCGCATTGCCTTCCGGAAATGTGGATACCGGAATTCTCTTTTATCTGCGACCGCCGCTTCGTGAGCTGCCGCCACCGCTTCGTGAGCTGCCGCCCCGTGAACCACCGCCACTGCTGCGTGAACTGCTGCCGCGTGAACTGCCGCCGCTGCTATATGAGCTGCTACGGGAGGAGCCTCTACTTGATCCGCCACTGTATGAACTGCCTCGTGAAGAGCCGCCAGAGGAACTTCCACGTGTAACGCTTGTGCTGCTGGGACGATCATATCCTCTTGAAGAAGAGCCTCCTCCACGAACACCGGAGTCATTACCTCTCCTTGTATTCTGTTGACGGACACTTCCCTGATTGCCGCTCTCACGACGCTGCTGACGTGCGCCATTGCCATAGCTGCTATCATTTCCGCGTCGCGCGCCGTTGTCACGTCCTACATTTCTGTCACGATCTGAAGCCCCATTACTGCTATTACCTTCGCCACGACGTTGCTGACGTGCTGTACCGTTGCCATTCTCACGACGTGTTCTATTGTCACGGCCTACATTCCTGTCACGGCCGGAAGCACCATTGCTGCCGTTGCCGCTCTGAATGCCATTGCCACGGTTCCTGCCATTATCACGGCCTACATTTGTATCACGGCCCGCGGCACCTCCAACACCATTATCGCGTCCATTCCTTTCAAACCTTACGTTTCCATCTCTACCGCCACGGCGGGAATCCCTGTCACTACGGCCACCCACATTGCCACGATCATTGTCCCTGTGTGCACCTGCAATTGTAGTGCTGTTGCCTCTTCTTTCGTTTCTTGAGTCACGACCACCATCGTAACGTCCATTGTGACGGTTGTTATGACCGCTGGCAATTCCATTGGTAGTAATACCGTATGGACGTCTGCCCGATGGTTTCCAGCTTGCGTGATAGTGGTTATTGTGCCAACCGCCATAACAGTGATCATGCCATGTATTGTGCCAGTGAGAAGTCCAATAGTGGTCGTACCAATAGTTCGGACGATACCACGAGTGCCAATTCCAATAGCTATAGCTGTATCTGTTCCAGCCATATCTGTAATCGGCCCAGTAAATCGGATTTATAAGTGTCGGATAAATGTCGATACTGTAACCGGTATCATAAACCAACCAATCATTAATACCGCAATTGTAAGAAAGATCCCAATAGAGATTGCTTGAGAGCAACCTACCTGGAGAGCGGAAACGCACAATCCGTGACGAATAGTCATAATCGTCGTAAAAGACATCGTCAAGATCATTGGTATAATACGCGTTGTCCACATAGGTACCATAATCGTTGATTGTCACCTCGACCTTATCGCTGTCCAGTTCGTCAGCATCAACAAAATAAGCATCATCTGTGCCCTTCACTACAAGAACTTTCTTCTCCTTCTTGGGGACGAAATATACATCATCGACCTGAGCAAACGTCGCCAAAGGAGAAATCAATAATAAAAATAATGCTAACTTTTTCATAGTTGTAATATTTATGTCCACTTTCACGCTACAAATATAATAACGGCAAAACAACAAAAACAGGAAAATCCCCTACTATATGAGAGGATTTTCCCTATTTGACACAAAATCGGCCCAAGAGGCCATCAAAAGAGGTGTTTTTTATAACAACTCCATAAACCCTGCATCATTATTTGTTCTCTGGGCGCAATTTACGCACCACTTCTGCAGTACGCCACATCTCGCTATCACGCAAAGCCTTGAGTTCCTCATTGAGTTTCTCGCGATAATCGGGCTGCGAATTAGAGTCTATGGAAATCTGCGCTTCGTTACCGCTCTTTACCGATTCGTATAGTCTATACATAACCGGTTTAATTGCATCATGGAATGGAGTCATCCAGTCAAGAGCACCACGTTGCGCTGTTGTAGAGCAGTTTGCGTACATCCAGTCCATACCCTTTGCCGAGAATAACGGCATAAGTGACTGGGTAAGTTCCTCAACAGTCTCGTTGAAGGCTTCTGACGGGGTATGACCGTTCTCGCGGAGCACCTCGTACTGTGCAAGGAACAGTCCCTGTATCGCACCCATCAACGAACCGCGCTCACCAGTAAGGTCGGAGACAGCTTCACGCTCGAATGTAGTCTCGAAAAGATATCCCGACCCGATACCGATACCGAATGCAAGCACACGTTCAAGTGCCTTTCCGGTAGCATCCTGATGAACAGCATACGAAGCATTCACACCGCGACCTTCAAGAAACATTGTGCGAAGAGATGTTCCGGAACCTTTTGGAGCAACCATAATCACATCAACACCCTTTGAAGGGACAATACCTGTCCTATCGCTCCAGTTGATACCGAATCCATGAGAGAAGTAGAGAGCCTTACCTTCAGTCATATACTGTTCTATCCTGGGCCATACGGCTATCTGCGCCGCATCGGAAAGCAACATGCAAACAATTGTACCGCGCTTGGCAGCCTCTTCAATAGAGAAGAGGGTCTCACCCGGAATCCAGCCGTCTTTTACGGCCTTTTCATATGTTGCCCCTTCGCGCTGACCTACAATTACATTAAAACCATTGTCACGAAGATTGCATGCCTGGCCAGGCCCCTGTACACCATAACCGAGCACAGCTATTGTCTCATCGGCAAGGACCTCACGGGCCTTATCCAAAGAGAACTCCTTTGGAGTAACCACATTCTCTATCACTCCACCAAAATTCATTTCTGCCATAATTATCTGTCTTTTATTGATTTACGTTTATAATCCTCATTAAAAAGCTGTTCGTTCCTATTTTCCAAAGAAGAACGCGGAATAGCCACACGCCCCGATTTCACGAACTGAAGCATACAATCCTTTGCCACGAATTCATTGTACATCTCCACTATTGAATCGGTCTGTCCGGTCATCTCCACAACGGTATAATTGTCATTGACCTCAATCACACGTGCCGAACTGTGGCGTATCATACGCGAAATCTCACTGTCGGCAAGCACCCTTTGAGTAGAGAGCTTGTAGAGAGCTACCTCTTGGAAAAATATCTCGTTGTCGGTATAATAATCGGCCTTGAGCACATCCACTTTCTTCTCTATACGCTTTGTAACCTTCTGCACGGAATCCTCTTCGCCCCACAGAGAGATTGTATAACGGTGTACACCTTCAACCGACGAAGAGGACGCCGTAATGGTATCAATATTCATCATACGACGGGTAAACTCGGCTGTTACCTGGTTAAGCATACCGGCGATATTCTCCGTATATATAATAATTGTGTAAAGTTTCTTTTCCATAATTGTCATTCAAATATCATCTCGCTTACAGTTGCACCGGGAGGTGTCATAGGCATCACATTGGCTTCCTCCTTCACTGCCACATGCAAGAGAAATGGGCCATCGGTCTCAAGCATCTCCCTTATGGCATCGTCAAGGTCGGCACGTTCAATGACAAGACGCGAAGGAATGCCATAACCCTGTGCTATGAGAGCATAGTCGGGGTTAAGCATCGGAGTCCAGGAATAACGGTGATTGAAGAAGAGTTCCTGCCACTGGCGCACATTGCCAAGATAATTGTTGTTCAGGAGAATCATCTTCACCGGAGCACGCTGCTCCATTATTGTTCCCAACTCCTGTATATTCATCTGAAAACCGCCATCACCCGTAAAGAGACATACCGTACGCTGAGGCATTGCAATGGTAGCACCTATAGCCGCCGGCAGACCATAGCCCATAGTACCGAGTCCTCCCGAAGTGAGGATACTGCGAGGTTGTGTAAATTTGAAATAACGCGATGACATCATCTGGTTTTGGCCGACATCGGTGACAAGGACAGCTCTGTTCCCTGTAGCCTCGCTGACTCTTCTTGCGACCTCGCCCATAAGAAGAGGACCGCTGTCAGGATTAAGTGCCTTGCGAGTAACCTTTTCATCCTCTATTGCATTATAATATGCAAAGCTATCGACCCATTCACGGTGCGATGCCTTTTCGACAAGTTCCGTCAACATCGGCAGCACCTCCTTGCAATCACCTACTATAGAGATATCCACAGGCACATTCTTGTTTATTTCGGCATGGTCTATGTCTATGTGGACAATCTTCGCTTGCTTGGCATATGTAGATAGTTTACCTGTTACACGGTCACTGAAACGCATACCCACTGCTATGAGCAGGTCACACTCGTTGGTATTGACATTCGGGCCATAATTTCCATGCATGCCCAACATGCCGACACACAACGGATGGTCAGACGGCAATGCCGATAGCCCCATAAGAGTACGCGCAGCCGGAATATCAGCTTTTTCAATAAGAGCCTTGAGTTCTTCATGGGCCTCACCGAGTTCTACACCCTGACCAACCAGCATGAATGGACGTTCTGCACTGTTTATTAGCCTTGCAGCCTCCTCTATGGCATTACGGGAGGGTGTAGGATATGGTATATAACTGCGTACACTATCGACTGTTGCAGGCTCATATTCAACCATTGCAACCTGCGCATCCTTGTTAAAGTCAAGCACTACCGGACCCGGCCTGCCTGTACCGGCAATGTAAAAAGCACGTGCCACAGCCCAAGCTATATCCTCGGGACGCCGTATCTGATAGCTCCACTTTGTTATCGGCTGAGTGATACCTACAAAATCGATCTCCTGGAAGGCATCGGTTCCCAGTACAGATGTACTCACCTGACCGGCAATAACCACTACCGGAGTACTGTCGAGCATTGCATCACTTATGCCGGTAAGGGTGTTGGTTGCTCCGGGGCCACTAGTGACTATACATGTACCCACCTTGCCAGAGCTTCGGGCATAACCTTGCGCTGCATGCACTGCACCCTGCTCGTGGCGTACCAGCACCCCACGGAAATCATCCGTATGGTCATACAGCGCATCAAAAACAGGCATTATGGAACCGCCCGGATAGCCGAAGATAGTATCAACCCCTTCGTTTACCAATGAGTGCATAAGTGCCTCGGCACCTGATATTCTCTCTTTCTTCATATTGTTGTTCAGTCTATAATTCTTACACCACCCTTATCGGCCGAGCTAACCATATTGGCATAAGCCTTGAGGCTTTTAGAAACAACACGGTCACGTGTCAAAGGGAACATCTCCCTTGCCTCGAGCTCTTCATCGGAAAGTTTTACATTTATTGTACGGGCAGGAATATCTATCTCTATTATATCGCCATCTCGCAATTTGCCTATGTTACCACCGGCAGCGGCCTCAGGTGAAATATGTCCGATACTCAATCCCGAAGTTCCACCGCTGAAACGTCCGTCTGTTATCAGAGCACACTCCTTGCCAAGATGACGGGACTTTATATAGGATGTAGGATAAAGCATCTCCTGCATTCCAGGCCCTCCCTTAGGGCCTTCGTATATTATCACAACCACATCACCGGCCTGGACTGCACCGCCAAGAATACCTTCCACGGCAGCCTCTTGCGAGTCAAAGACACGGGCCTTGCCTGAGAAACGCCATATACTCTCATCCACACCGGCCGTCTTTACGACACAACCGTCATGAGCTATATTTCCGAACAGTATCGCAAGGCCTCCGTCACGCGTATATGCATGTTCCAAAGAGCGTATGCAACCATTCTCACGGTCGGTATCAAGAGTGTCGTACATACACTCCTGCGCACCCATTGTATTGCAGAACACATTGGCCGGAGCTGTACTGTATATACGCATTGCTTCACTGTGGATTCCATGACCTGTTATACAATACTTCTCTATATCGGCACCAAGAGTCGCACCATTGACACGTTTCACAGATGTGTCGAGAAGACCGCCCTTTGCAAGTTCACCCAGAATTCCCAAGATACCGCCGGCACGACCACAGTCCTGTACCGAATATTTCTGGCCATTAGGTGCCAACTTGCAAAGACAAGGCACTTTACGGCTCAAAGTATCAATATCGCTCATTCTGAAATCGACACCGGCTTCCTGAGCAACTGCAAGCAGATGCAGAATTGTATTCGTAGAACCTCCCATTGCGATATCGAGTGTCATTGCATTGAGGAATGCATCACGTGTAGCTATACTTCTTGGCAGAACGCTCTCATCACCTTCGCCATAATACTTCATGGCATTCTCTACTATCTGCTTTGCAGCATCCTTGAGAAGCTGTACACGGTTACGGTGTGTTGCAAGTATCGTTCCGTTGCCCGGCAACGAAAGGCCGATAGCCTCGGTCAGCGAGTTCATTGAGTTTGCTGTGAACATGCCCGAACAGCAGCCGCAGCCAGGACAAGAGCGTTTCTCAATCTCAGCAAGTTCCTCATCACTTACAGAAGTATCTGCAGCCTTTACCATTGCAATTACAAGGTCGAGGTTCTCGTTCTTCCATGTACCCTTCTCCATTGGGCCTCCCGAAACGAACACCGTAGGTATATTAAGCCGCATGGCAGCCATAAGCATACCCGGAGTTATCTTGTCGCAATTAGATATGCATACAAGAGCATCTACCTTATGGGCATTGCACATATATTCGACACTGTCGGCAATAATGTCGCGCGACGGCAAAGAATAGAGCATTCCGTCGTGCCCCATGGCAATACCGTCATCTATAGCAATAGTATTGAATTCCGCTGCATAACAGCCGAGTCTTTCTATCTCAGCCTTTACAATCTGCCCGGCCTCATGCAGATGAGTATGCCCCGGAACGAGTTGAGTGAATGAATTGGCAATGGCTATTATAGGCTTGCCGAACATCTCGCGCTTCATGCCGTTGGCAATCCACAACGCACGTGCGCCAGCCATACGGCGTCCTTCGGTACATTGCGAGCTTCTCAGTTTTATTTTCATTTAGGAAGCGGTTTATATTACTATAAAAGACAATCTTTTTTAAAAAAAAGGATATTTCAGGTAAAGTACAACCTATACACGAAATATAAAGAAAGTTGTAACAAATCACCTGGTTACAAAATTAGCTCCTTTTTTCAGTTTATACAACATTTTTACTATTAGCTGCATAAAAAAGTGTACTTTTTTTGAGCCAAGGTTTCTTTTTATGATGAAAAAGACAATAAAACCATTAAAATCTAAAAAAATGTAATACCTTTATGCCGTCAATATTATTAAACTCAATTAAAAACTGATTATTATGAACGAAGAAATGGTCAAGAATCTTACCAAGTGGCTGACTTTTGCCCTTGTTGTATCTTTGGTTGCATTCCCTGTTATAAGCGAAGGCCTTATGACATATACCCCCGCGGGACTTGTTGTCACAGGAATGTTCTGGTTACTTTTCAGCTCGCCGGACCTTCCCTGGCTTTGGCTTATAATGATGTTTGCAGCTCCTGTTGCAATGTATATGTTCAAGGAGAAGAATGACCAACAGTCATTCATCATAAAGGCATCTTGCACATTCGCATCATTCCTCGGTTCACTCCTCATGATTGTCGTAGGCGGTGGAACAGGATTCGGCACATGGATTTGCATGTTTATTTCTGCAGCTCTCTGCGGTATCATAACCGCCAATGGACTGATGAAGATGAACAACAAGTAATTCCGCTAAATTATCATCAATAACACAAACGGAGAATCCATTGAGGGTTCTCCGTTTGTGTTATTGATGCGGACAACCGCAACATTACACACTCTTGCGGCTACGCAAAACCACATATATTATAACCGGGGCACCTATCAGCGGTGTAACCGCGCCTAAAGGCAACAATCCACTCTCACCGGGAAGCTGACAGACAAGATTGCAAAGCAATGCCACTGAACCGCCAATAAGAATTACTGCAGGCAAGAGCCATTTATGACTATTGCTGCCAAGCAAAAGACGTGCTATATGGGGTACCGCAAGACCGATAAAGGCCACAGGACCACAGTAGGCCGTAACTACAGCTGTGAGCATACCTGTTATCACAAGAGCCGATACACGCACAAGAGAAACATTGACACCAAGATTACGTGCATAAACATCGCCAAGCATCATTGCATCAAGATGTTTCACCAAAAGCAAGGAGGCGCCCATCAGAACAAGCAACAATGGTGCGAACAGAGACATCTGTTCCATTGTAACGGCACCGAAACTGCCCATTCCCCAAACCATGAAAGAGTGTACACCTTCGGATGTAGCCGAATAGTTAAGCAAAGAGACAACAGATGATGTTATATAGCTTACGGCAACACCTGCTATGAGCAGGAACATATTGTTCTTCAAGAAGAAAGAAAGAAACAATATTATCGCCATAATAAAGGCTGCTCCCATAAAAGCACCTGCGAGAATTGTCATATGCCCTCCCAGAGTCTCACTACCGGCAAAGATTGTACCTTGAGAGACAAGCATTACGACAGCGACTCCCAGTCCTGCACCGCTGTTGATGCCAAGGACCTCCGGACCGGCAAGCGGATTACGGAAGAGAGTCTGCAAAAGAAGGCCGGCTACAGAAATCGAGGCACCGGCAAGCATTGCCGTCAGGGCCTGCGGAAGACGGCTCTCAAGAACAATCATATTCCACACCTCATTTCCGGAACCACCACCGAACAATATGGAGAGAACCTCGCCAGAAGGTATATCCACACTGCCCCATGCTATATTGGCAACAAACAGGAGGAAGAGGGCAAACAGCGCAATTGCGGCCGCCATCGGTCTATTCAGGCATCTTTTCATAATACACGGGCATATAACCAGGCAGAATCCCTGGATGGAAAATGGAAATCAATTCACGCAACAACCTTTCCGGGTGAAAAGCCGTTGCTTCAAACACCCTTTTTCTTGCAGTATTACAGGCATAGACTTCACCATTCCTGAATGGTTTGAAGTTAGCATACCCATTGAATTCAGCAAGCAGAGAAGTTTTTGATTTTTCTATTGCTGAATTATATTTCAGCAACCAGACATCAGCATCGGAAGCCTTGTCAAGAACTACCTCATAGGCAAGGGGAACAGAACCGTTGCTTCTGTTTGAAGCGAATATATAATCGGCACCGGCATCGGCATACAGGTTTCCCATCGTACTGCACCCACCGGGAACATACCATGCCGAACTGCCTTTAAGTTCGCACATAAGCCGTGGACGTTCCTTTGCAGCCGCAGCCATAGACTTCAATTCCATATATTCATCACGAACCGAGTTGAAGATTGAATCTCCCAAGCTTCCCTCACCCAGAAGACGAGCATAGAAACGAACCCACTCGGCACATCCTAAAGCCGAATTTTCCATATAATCGGCACACTCGACAAGAGGTACTTTCATACGTTCAAGTTTTCCATATCCGCCATTTTCGTAGGGTAACACGAATATTGCCTCTGCATCGACCTCAACCAACCTCTCCATATCCACATCCAACGAACTGCCACAATCGGTGACTGTACCATCCTGCAACCCACGGATTACGGCATCGGAATAGATATAATCGGCATCACAGACACCTTTTATGCAATCTGCTTCAGCAAGTTCTTCAAACAGCATTGCATGGATTCCGGAAAACAGCACACAAGATTCAAGAGGGGTACGTATTACGACACCTGACGGCAAATCGGACGGCAAAGCCTCACCTTTAGGAACAAGAAGATATCGGTCCATTCTGGAGCCATTCCATGGATTCCTGACATCGACTACAGTGTAATCTTCGCACTCCACCATAGTCAACAACGAGGATTCATGCATCTGTATTGTATCGCCTTTAATGGTGACATCGTCCGATGCGCTGAAACACGAGACTGTGAATGGAACTGTCAGCAGAAACAGGAGAAAAGGAAATATGTACAAGAAAGTTCTTTTAAGATATGATAGTATCATTGCCCGTCTTTTCATTTACAATATCCAACTGCAGACGTACGCTTTCCGAGTGTATCAGCTCGAATATACCCTTAACAGCATCTATGTTCATCTCCTTATCCTTGCAACACCTGACGCAATGTTCCAACACCTCGTTGTAACGTGCCGGCTGATATATTGCATGTCCGTTCTCCTTTTTTAGCATACCTATCTCACGCGAAAGCGACATACGCTTCTCCAACAGTTCTACCAGCTGAAGGTCTATGGCATCTATCTGATTGCGATAGGAGAGGAAATCATCGCAGCTTTCTATCGCCGAACGCTTGACAAGCCTCCCCATAATCATGGAGAGTTCGTCCGGAGTCACCTGCTGACGGGCATCACTCAATGCACACTGCGGGTTACAATGTGTCTCAACCATAAGACCATCGAAGTTCAGGTCCATAGCCTGCTGCGACAACATCATAACCAATTCACGTTTACCGCCGATATGGCTCGGGTCACAGAGAATAGGCATGTCAGGGAAACGTCTCCGCAACTCCAAAGGAATTTGCCATTGCGGTGCATTGCGGAAACACTTCTCGGCATATGATGAAAAGCCTCTGTGTATTGCACCCAACCTTGTTACTCCGGCATTGCCGAGACGTTCCAATGCACCTACCCACAATTCAATATCGGGATTCACTGGATTCTTTACAAACACAGGGACATCGGCTCCACGCAACGAATCGGCAATTTCCTGCACTGCAAATGGATTGGTAGTTGTACGTGCACCCACCCACAACATATCAATTCCTGCATCAAGGACAAGTCTCACATGCTCCGCTGTTGCCACTTCCACAGCTACGGGCAGGCCAAATTCATTCTTCACACGCTGCAACCATGGAAGTGCGGCCTCGCCCATTCCTTCGAAGCAGCCCGGACGAGTACGTGGTTTCCATACACCAGCACGGAAGAAAGAGAGCCCACGTCCTACTAATGCCGAAGCGACCTCCATCACCTGCTTCTCACTCTCGGCACTACAGGGCCCGGCCACAAGTATCGGATGACGGTCCTTGTTGAATATATCTTTACTGTCAAATTTCATTACTTATTAAGTTTAGGGAAGAGACGATATGCATTCTTTGTTGTAACCTCAGCAATTCTCCCGACATCTACACCATAAACCATAGCCAGTTTTTCCGCTACATGCAGGATATATGCACTCTCGTTCCGCTGCCCACGGTGAGGGACTGGTGCAAGATACGGTGAGTCAGTCTCAAGAACTACACGTTCAATAGGTATGCAACGGAGCAATTCAGGGAGCGAGGATTTCTTATATGTCACAACACCGCCTATACCGAGACAAAACCCTTCGAACGATAGAAGTTTCCGTGCCTCGTCCAACGTACCCGAGAAGCAATGGAACACCCCTGTCAAACCTTTTGAGCGATAGCTCTCCATTGTTGCATAAAGTTCCTCAAAAGCATTACGGGAATGAATTGCCAACGGCAAGCCTGTCTCTACAGCCCACTCTATCTGTCTGCGGAAAGCATCGAGCTGTTCTACTTTACGTGTATCGTCCCAATAGAAATCGAGCCCCACCTCACCTATTGCGATGAAACGGTCATCGGCCAGCAGACGTTCGTGCATCCTGTCGAGTGCCGCAGAATAATCGGCAGGCAGCTCCGTAGGGTGCAATCCCAACATGCCATAACATATTCCCGGCTTACGGTCACACATTCCCAATATCCGATCGACAGACTCCTCATTTATACAAGGCAGGCATAGCGTTCTGACCCCAGCATCAACAGCATGCCGTAGCACAGAATCCCTATCATCATGGAATTCGGGCTCAAAAAGATGGGTATGGGTATCTACAAACTCAATCATCGGCACCTGTTTTCTTCTTGGCTCTGTCGCGACGGTAATAATATATCACACCATACTTCGAACACTTTTCTATACGTGCCTTACCCTCAAAGGCGGAAAACGATTTCTCAATCTCGCTCCATGCCTCAAAAATTATCTCATCTGCCTCGAAACGCATATCGGATATATTGCTCAATGCCTCACTTGTACGTTTCTGCAGCATCTGCTGCCTGTCGTACATCTCTTTGAAGAGTTCAAAGACCACAGATACACGTCCCATTGTAGGATTATATATAGGTACACCACCCTCGGCCTGGCGACGTTGTTCGCCCCTCATCACATTAGATCCCCATTCCAATACAGAAGATTCAGAAAAGAGATTCGGCACAGTATCTTCATTTTCGGGAAGTCCATAATAGGGTCGTTTGCTACGCGCAATCTCGCCACGGACTATCGACATGCTCAATACCTGTATGAAATGCGATACATAAAGACGTGCCTTCTTCAATGCTGCTTCATAACTTTCGTTGCCTCTTTTTGACGACTGCTCTGCAACACAACGCCTATATACAGCTACCTCACGTGAGAAACGTTCAAGAAAGTCCTTTGCACGATGGTATGTATTGTGTGAAAGGACATTGGTGAAAACCCCATTCTCAACACTGCTTTCTACTGCAGCCTTGAGAGCACGGATACGCGCCTGGTCTGTATTCGGCAATCTACGGTATGGCATTGTGTAATATTATAGATTCCTATTCAGAATAGAATCGGCAAAAGCCTTGAGGTTCTGTTTCTTCTCGGCAGGCAAAGATATGCGGTCCATGTAGCTGTCACACTTAGCAAAGAGTTCTTCAATACGTTTCTCACATATCTCTCTTACACCTAATTTATTGTACACAGCTGTAAAATAAGATATCTTCTCTTCGGCACAGAAATCACTCTTCTCCATCCATGCCTTCATTTCGGCAAGCAGCTCGGGAGAAGCGAGATTCATAGCTGTTATCAGCAGGAATGTCTTCTTGTTGCAACAGATGTCGCCGCCTATTTTCTTTCCGAAAAGTGCCTGGTCGGCATAAACATCGAGAAGGTCATCCTGCAACTGGAATGCAAGCCCCATGGTTTCACCATATGCATACAACAGTTCAAGGTCCTCCTTGGGCGCATCGGCAAGTATTCCGCCCATCTTCATCGATGCAGCAAGCAAGACTGAAGTCTTGAGACGTATCATCTCGAGATACTCCTCTTCCTTCACATCGTCACGTTTCTCAAAGTCCAGATCATACTGCTGTCCGTCACCAATCTCCTTTGCTGTAGCCGTAAACAGAGAGAGCACTGCCGGCAGTTTGTCATCAGGCACATTGGAAATGAATTCATATGCAAGCACAAGCATTGTATCGCCCGAAAGAATTGCGGCGGTATCGCCCCACTTGGCACATACGGTAGGCTTTCCACGACGTATAGATGCCCTATCCATAACATCATCGTGTATCAATGTATAATTATGATAGGTCTCAATTGCCACAGCAGGATACATAGCCTCCTCTATATTGTCCTTATACATATTGTATGACATAAGCAACAGAACCGGACGTACACGTTTGCCACCCTGTTCGATAGTATAGCGTATCGGGGCATACAATTCACGAGGTTCTCTTTCAAACCGAAGATTGTCTATAAACTCATTGACAGCATCTCTTAAATTTTCCCAGTTATACATGATATATGAACTTTTATATTAACCTGCCGGAAACATACCTGGCAGTTATTAAACTTCAAAAGCGGCTTCCCGATATGAAAAAGAGGCTGCAACAGCAGCCTCTTTTTCATATTTTCATTATTTTACTGCAAGCGGAAGTTCACCGGCACAGTAAAGTACACGCGTACAGGTTTACCGGACTGCCTACCAGGACTCCACTTAGGCATAGCCTCAACAACTCGTACAGCCTCCTTGTCGAGATAGACGTCACCTGTTGACTTCACAACTTCAACATCCTGGATAGAACCGTCGGCATTCACCACGAAACGCACGAATGTCTTACCCTGTGAACCGTTCTCCTGAGAAATACGCGGATACTTGATATTATCTCTAAAATATTCTGCCAAGGCACCCATACCGCCAGGGAACTCCGGTTGCTGCTCAACAACCTGGAACACCTGCTCCTCGACAACCTCTTCTTCTACAACGATTGTTTCTGTCTCGGTAAAGTCGGCATACTCACTCATGACATCTGTCGAAATGAGCTCACTCTCCTCTACCTCGTCCATGTCATCTTCCTCAACGATTTCAATGATATCCACGATTTCCTTGGCTTCAGGTGGCGGAGGCACAACCTTCTTCTCGGGGAGTGTTACCGGAATCTCAATCATGATGATAGGTTCATCTATCTCCTTCTTCACTTTTGCCGCCAAAGGCTTCTCCTTATCCTCGTGCGCAGTCCACTCCATAAAAGCAAAGAAAGCGGCAAGAGAGATAACAAGACCAATCAAAACCCAAACTGTTCTTTGGGACTCCAAATCAGCCTTGGGACTCTTTTTTACTTCAAGCAGTTCATAACCTGCATCCTTCTGAATCTTATCCGTACTCATTATTATAAATGTATTTATTTTCTAATCGACAAAAATAAACAATATTTTTCAACACACACGATGAAAAGTATCTTTTTTTTTATTTTAACGATATTTTATTTATAAAACACCGCATAATTCCCTTTTTCGCCCGTTATTTACAACAAGCACATTACTTCTCGAGCTATATTTTATCCTCATCAAATAGTATAAAGATGAAAAAAATATGTATCTTCGCAAAGCAAAGGAGAGTATCCGATTGCAAAGCTAAACAAAATATCAAGAACGTGAAACTTAAAAATATCATTTTTTTATTTTTTATGGTATTTCCTCTCCTGTGCAAGGCACAAGGAGGTGAAAACGCGTTCAATTTCCTGAAGTTGCCCTACTCCTCACGTGCAGCAGCATTAGGAGGAAACAACATTTCGGTAATAGACGACGACATAACCCTGGCGGCACACAACCCGGCATTGCTCACAAATGTCACAGACAAGACCATCAGTCTCACCTACATGACATACATGAGCGACAGCAAGGTTGCCGGAGCTGCATTCAACAAGGTGTTCGGAGAAAGATCGGTAGGTGCTGTTACCGCGCGGTATGTCGATTACGGCGACTTTGAGGGATACACTGAAGACAACATATACACAGGTTCCTTCAGCGCAAAGGAGATTGAGATGGCAGTAATGTACAGCTATCTTCTCAGCGACCGTTGGAGCGGTGGAGTATCGGGCAAGTTCATCTACTCCAAATATGCCGACATGAACGCTATGGCTTTGGGAGTAGATCTGGGACTCAACTACTATGATGCGGACATCGATTTTTCGGCATCACTTGTATTCAAGAATCTTGGAGGCGAGGTAAAGGCTTTTGAAGAGAAACATGAGACAATGCCTATGGACATACAGCTCGGTTTTACAAAACGTCTTGCCCACGCACCTATAAGAGTCTCTGCTACACTGACAAACCTGCACAAATGGAGCAGGAAAGATTTCTATAATGCCGATGGCAGCGAAGACGGATTCGGAGAGATACTGCTTAAGCACATCACCTTGGGAGCGGATGTACTCATAGGCAAGAACTTCTACGCATCATTGGGATACAACTACAGGATCGGGAAGGAGCTCTCGGCAGGAGGCAGCAAATGGGACGGGTTTACAGCCGGTGCCGGACTACATATTAATAAGGTAAAATTCAGTGCATCATACAGCAAGTTGCATGTATCCTCATCATCGTTTCTTTTCAACCTCTCCTATTCACTTTAAAACAAAAAAAACATAAACATACAATCAGATAAAATGAACAAGATAATAATCGCTATTGACGGCTTTTCGTCGTGCGGTAAAAGCACCATGGCAAAAGCACTTGCAAGAAACATCGGTTACCTCTATTTCGACAGTGGTGCAATGTACCGCGCCGTAGCACTCTATTGCATGCAGAACGGGCTTGTCAAAGAGGGCACAATAGACAGCGAAGCATTGCGGGGAAAGATGAAGGAGATACAGATAACCTTCACAGCTGACCCTGAAAGCAAGAACTCTATAACCCACTTGAACGGTATTGATGTCGAGCATGAAATACGTTCTCTAGAGGTTTCACGTTATGTAAGTCAGGTTGCAGCACTGGATTTTGTGCGAAGCGAAATGGTAGAACAGCAACGCGAGATGGGGAAGAAGAAGGGTATTGTAATGGACGGAAGGGATATCGGGACAACGGTATTCCCCGATGCAGAGATGAAGGTATTCGTTACGGCATCGGCAGAGGTACGTGCCCAAAGACGTTACGATGAGCTAACAGCACGTGGAGACAAGGCCGACTATAATGAAATTCTGGAGAACGTACTGCAACGCGACCACATTGACCAGACCAGAGCCGTAAGCCCACTGAAAAGAGCCGAGGATGCCCTATTGCTCGACAACAGCAATCTCACTCGCGAAGAGCAGATGGATTGGCTTATTGAGGAATTCAACAAAAAGATAAAGGCATGCTGAAAATAGAGATTGACGAACACTCCGGTTTCTGTTTCGGAGTAACAACTGCCATAAAAAAGGCAGAAGAGGAGCTACAGAACGGAGGTACCCTATACTGCCTCGGTGACATTGTGCACAACAGCATCGAATGCAACAGACTAAAGCAGTTGGGACTTGTAACGATTGACCACGAGACATTTAGCAAACTGCATAACGCCAAGGTGCTTCTCAGGGCACATGGAGAACCGCCTGAAACATATGAGATTGCAAAAAAGAATAATCTTGAACTTATTGATGCAACCTGTCCGGTGGTTCTTAAACTACAGCAACGAATCAAAAAGAAGTGGCTCGACACAAAGGACAAGGAGTGTCAGATAATAATTCACGGCCAGGCAGGACATGCCGAAGTGCTTGGCCTTGTAGGGCAAACCCACGGAGAGGCAATAGTAATAGAGAACACCTCACAGCTCGACAGGATAGACAAAAGCAAGAATACCTATATATATTCACAGACCACCAAATCGCTCGAAGGCTACAAGCAGATTGTAGAAGCGATAAAGAAGAGCGTAGCACAGGGAAAAGAGTGCGAATCGTTCAATACCGTATGCGGACAAGTGGCAAACAGGATGAACGGTATTGGAGATTTTGCAAAGTCGCACGAACTTATATTCTTCGTGTGCGGCAAGAAGAGTTCCAACGGCAAAATCCTATTCAACGAGTGTAAGAGGGTGAACCCGAATTCGCACCAGATAGAAGGCCCCGAAGATATAGACTTTGCACTCACCAACGATGTTGCGTCAATAGGTATATGCGGAGCCACCTCTACCCCTAAGTGGCTTATGGAGAATTGCAAACAAGCAGTAATAAACTATCATAACAACAAATAATATGAGAAACAAGATTCAATGCGTAGGCATTCTGACATCGGGCGGCGATGCCCCGGGAATGAACGCGGCAATACGCGCCGTCACCCGTGCCTGTATTTTTCACGGAATTAAAGTAAAAGCCATCTATCGTGGCTATAAAGGACTTATTACCGGAGAAATAAAAGAGTTCAAGACCGAAAATGTTAGTAACATCATTCAACGAGGCGGCACCATACTGAAGACAAGCCGCTGCGATGAATTCAAGACAGAAGAGGGTCGCGCAAAGGCATATGAGACACTGCAGAAAGAAGGCATCAATGCTTTGGTAGTAATTGGCGGAGACGGCTCCATCACCGGTGCGTATAACCTTGCAAGAGAGTTTGACATCCCATGCATAGCTTTGCCCGGCACAATCGACAACGACCTTTACGGTACAGATACGACCATCGGTTACGATACTGCGCTGAACACCATTATGGAATGCGTCGATAAGATTCGCGATACAGCATCTTCACACGAGCGTCTCTTCATCGTTGAGGTTATGGGCCGCGATGCCGGATTTCTGGCATTGAACGGTACTATAGCAACCGGTGCCGAAGCATGCGTACTTCCCGAAATCGACCCTGAATTCGAGCGCATCAACCAATTCATAGCAAACGGCCTGCGCCGTACCAAAAGCAGCAGCATCGTACTGTTTGCCGAGGGGCGTGAAAAAGATTACAACATAATGGAGGTTGCCGAGGGCATGCGCCAGCGTTTCCCCGAACTAGATGTAAGGGTATCCATCCTAGGGTACCTGCAACGCGGCGGTAGTCCAACAGCCAACGACCGCATACTTGCAAGCCGCCTGGGTGTTGCAGCCATAGATGCCCTTCTCGAGGGCCAGCGTAATGTAATGATTGGACTTAGAAACAACGAGATTGTATATATCCCATTCACAAAGGCCATCAAGGACGACAAACCTATTGATAAGGAAACAGTACGTGCACAGGAGATTCTGGCATCGTAACGGTAAAAATACTATATGTAAAGTGGAGGGTTGCAAAGGCCCTCCACTTTACATATCATATGCACTGCTAACCGCTGACAACCACATCCATTAGAACATCGTGGGGTTCAACAGGCAGTTCCTCTACAATCTGTTCATCATAACAGACACCAAGTTTCAATGCTCTGAAAGATGGCTGCGACATATATTTGTCATAGAATCCTTTACCACGCCCCATACGCGCTCCGGAGACGGTAAAGGCAACACCGGGAACCACTACTGCATCAATTTCATCAGGTGCAACACATTCCGTTGAAGAAGGCTCCATTATACCGAAAGCCCCTTTGGACATTTCATCTTTGCTATAACCATAGAACCGCATCGTATCACCCTCCACACGGGGAAGAAGGACCACCTTTGTCTTCGATAGCCACTCTATAAGTTCCCAAAGCTGGGGCTCGTCACATAAAGGAGAGAAAAGAGCAATCACCCTTGCTCCGCTCACTGCAAGATGAGCTTTCAGCGACTCCATAATAGCTATCGAGCGTGCCGTTTTCGTTTCGGCAGAAAGCATAGCAAGCCTTTCACGCACCAGTTTGCGCAACAGCGTCTTATCTTTCATTATCGCTGCCACAACCGTTTGTTTTATCAAAATATCCCAGAGCCTTGGATGCTGCGGCAAATGATGTCATTTTGCCTTGCAGCAACTGTTGCTCACACACCTCCAGAAGAGACTTCATGCCATCCAACGAATAGAAACGCTGCTTAAGCCGATCCTCTATGGACTCGTACATCCAGTATTTCTGCTGCCGATTACGGCGTTCTTCGAAATAACCGTTTGTCTTGACCTTTTCGATGTACTCAAAAACCATCTCCCACACCTCTTTTATTCCTATGTCGTAGAAACCCGAATAAGTCAGCACCTCGGGCCTGACACCACTTGCGGGCATAGGAAAAAGTTGCAAGGCATTACGGTAATGCACTGCAGCACGTTTAGCCTCTTCAACATTGTCACCATCGGCCTTATTGATTACAATACCGTCCGCCATCTCCATTATTCCGCGCTTTATCCCTTGCAGTTCATCACCTGCTCCGGCAATCTGCAGCAGAAGAAAGAAATCGACCATAGAACACACTGCTGTTTCGCTTTGCCCTACGCCTACAGTCTCTACAAAAATCTTGTCATATCCTGCAGCCTCACATAGTATTATAGCCTCACGCGTCTTTCGTGCCACACCGCCCAACGAACCGGCCGATGCGCTTGGACGGATGAATGCAGCCGGATGAAGAGCCAAACGCTCCATACGCGTCTTGTCGCCAAGGATACTCCCCTTGCTCCTCTCACTACTGGGATCGACTGCAAGAACCGCCAATTTACCGCCATATTCAGCAAGCAAATGCATACCAAAAGAATCTATCGACGTACTTTTTCCGGCTCCAGGCACTCCTGTGATACCCACGCGCACCGATTTCCCCGAATATGGCAAACAACGTTCCACCACCTCCTGGGCAATAGACTGATGTTCAGGCAATACACTCTCTATTAGAGTTACAGCACGGCTCAAAACCGTAACGTCACCCTTGAGTATCCCCTCGACATACTCATTTGCCGTAAGCAGACCTGCCCTCTTGCGACGCATGGTCGAAAGATAGGGATTTATGGTACTTACCGCATCCACTCCCTTGTTGACCTTCAAGCCTTTGTAGATATTATCATTCTCGGGATGTTCCATAAGGACATGCATTCATTATACTTCTATGCGAAGATAACAAATATGGATAGTAAAAACAACAAGCGGATGCGCTATTTTTGCGCATCCGCTTATATTGATAGTCCGGCTAAGCCAGATATTGATTACTTGCAAAGAGCAAAGCTATTGTTCATATACTGACGTGCCATATCAATACCGGCATCATCCAATGTAATATCCATAACGTCACCGTTCATAAGGAATAGCTGTGCATTGTTGTCATCAACCAACTTGACAAGGTCGGTCACCTGATTGCCATAAGCAGCACTCCAAACCTGAGTCTCCTCATTGAAGATAAGATCCATAGAAGCATTATCCTTAGAGATTGTATAACCGTTCTCAAGAGCTGTAATCTCAACATCCTCACCCTCGCTGTTCTTCACAACCTTGGTCTCACCCGGATTCTCTGCAACACTGTTGCCAGACCAGAACTCGATAGAGTTGAGGACAACACCGTCAACCAACATTGCAATCTCATAAACAGGTACAATATGCAGAGCTAT